>CAZXWC010000005.1:0-47050 GCA_964644525.1 uncultured Peptostreptococcaceae bacterium | reverse complement strand
TGTCTTTACTCTTCCTGACAACTGTCTTCCTATCTAAAAATCCTGTCGCGAACGATTGTCTGGCTTCGCTTTGGTCCTATGGAAACGATTTTAACAGGCACTTCTACAAGCTCTTCTATCCTGTCGACATATTTTTTTGCATTTTCGGGAAGGTCGTCAAAGCTCTGGGCCCCTGTTATATCTTCTTTCCAGCCTTGGAAAGTTTCATAAACAGGCTCGGCATCAGCCAAGTCCTTAAGGCTGGCAGGAAAATGCTCAACTTTTTCTCCCCTTATTTCATAGCCGGTGCAAATCTTGAGCTCGTCTATTCCAGTAAGAACATCAAGCAGCATAAGCGCTATTGACGTCATTCCGTTTATTCTTGCCGAATATTTTACCATTACAGCGTCAAACCAACCGCATCGCCTTGGCCTTCCTGTAACCGTGCCGAATTCGTTTCCTGCTTTACGTATGCTGTCGCCCGTTTCGTTGTCTTGCTCAGTGACAAATGGTCCTTTGCCGACCCTTGTTGTATATGCTTTTGCTATCCCCAAAACTTCTTCTATCATATTTGGCCCTATTCCCGTTCCAACCGCAAAGCCACCCGAAATCGGATGCGAGCTTGTGACGAATGGGTATGTTCCGAAATCAATGTCTAGAAGTGTTCCCTGTGCTCCTTCGAAAAGAACCTTTTTGCCTGCTTTAACCGAATCATAAAGCCTGACTGTGGTATCTTCAACATATGGCCTGAGCTTTTCGGCGTAAGCAAGATAAGTTTCAATCATTTCATCCTCGTCGAATGCTTGCCCTCCATATATTTTTTCTATCACATTGTTCTTTCTCTTAAGCTGATGGGAGAGTTTTTCCCGAAAAACTTCTTCATCCATCAAGTCGCAAATTCTTATTCCGCTTCTTTCTACCTTATCCATATAGCAGGGGCCTATTCCATTTTTCGTTGTTCCGATTTGATTGTCCCCTCGAGAACGTTCCGCTAAATCATCCAGTCCTTTATGGTATGGGAAAATAAGGTGTGTGCGGTCGCTTATTCTTATATTTTTAGTGCATATGCCTTCTTTTTCAAGTTTTTCAACTTCTGTTAGAAATCCTTCCGGGTCAAGAACAACTCCATTGCCGATTATGTTTATGGCCTCCGGATTCAAAATACCTGACGGGATCAGTCTGAGAGCATATTTTTTGTCCCCTACTACAACCGTGTGTCCGGCATTGTTTCCTCCCTGTCCGCGAACTACAACATCCGATTGGCTCGCCAGAAAATCGATTACCTTGCCTTTTCCTTCGTCGCCCCATTGCGCTCCGGTGATAACTACTGTTGACATGATTACACCTTCCTTATATGTGATGGTTTCTTCTTCGCTAACCTATTAAATATTAACAGAGTTTTACCCCCCAGTCAATTTTATACGAATATTTTTCTCTGTATTGTTCAAAATATTCGATATGCTATAAAAAAAAGCGCCCTGCCCGTCAGCAGAACGCCATCACTACTTTATTATGCTTCTTTGCCTTCCAAATAAGCATTCAAGTCATTTATCAACTTATCCGCATCTATGCCGTGCACTACAGCCGCTTCGCTTATTTTTTCACTGCTTGCAACCGGGCACCCTATGCAATGCATGCCATGTTTCATGAAAATGTTCGCTGTTGATTGGTCCATGTCGAGCACTTCCGTTATTATCATGTCTTTGTTTACTTTTTTTGCCATGTCTTCACCTCCCAGTCAGCTAACCCTATCTTATAAAATATTGTTACTCTTTATTGCAAACGATTGTTCGATTGTCCACATTATCCACAAATTTATCAACAGTTTTCGCCTTTATGTGGGGAAAACCATGTTTCTTTTGAAATAGCCATTAAATAATAATGGCAAAATATTTGTCCCCTGTCTAAAAATACATAGGGGTTTTCTTTCATTATTCCCCTTATGCTCCACTCATCTATTTCCTGTTCTTCAAATGCTTCTATTATTTCTTTTTCAACTTCAAAGCCTGCCTTTAAATAAGTCTTGTAGGCTCTTTCGTTGAACTTAGCGGCTTTAAGATAAAGTTTCTCCATTTTCATTTCTGTAAAATACATTTGCAGAAAGTTTTTTAAAGCCAGCGACCCGTATCCTTGTCCAATTCTGGCGGGGTCAATCACTATGCCCAATTCGCTTATCCTGCGGAAATGATTGATTCTTTTCATAGATATATAACCTATCACATCTCCATTTTGGTTGACAAGCGCAAAACATTTTTTTCTTATTCCTGATATTTTCATATGGTGCCAAAGACTTCTTTCCCCGTAAGACAATCTTGGAAAATTGTAATGAAGAAAGAGAGGATCTTCATGGAGTCCCCACATTGCCATGGCTTCAACATCTTGGCGCTTTAGTTCCCTGATGACAATATGTTTTTCCACCGGCAACGCTCCCCTTCGCTTTAGACCGTCTTTTGAATGCTTCCAAATTTAGTGTATTTGCCCAGCCACGCAAGTTCTACCGTCCCGGTGGGACCGTTTCTTTGTTTTGCTATGATTACCTCGCCTATGTTTTTCTTGTCTGAATCGTCATGGTAGTATTCATCCCTATAAAGGAACATAACAACGTCCGCATCCTGCTCGATTGCCCCTGAATCCCTAAGGTCGGAAAGTATGGGCCTGTGGTCGCTTCTTTGCTCGGGAGCCCTCGAAAGCTGCGAAAGGGCAATCACCGGACATTCAAGTTCCCTCGCAAGCCCCTTCAAGCCCCTGGAAATGGCTGAAATTTCCTGTTGCCGGCTTTCGCTCCTTGAGTCCGATGACATTAGCTGAAGATAGTCTATCAAAATCAGGTCCAGTCCGGTCTCCATTTTAAGCCTTCTTGCCTTGGCCTTTATTTCCATTACGGTAATTCCCGGAGTGTCGTCTATATGAATTTTGGCTTTTCCGAGAGGAACCGTAGCTCCTGCAACCCTTATCCATTCGTCTTCTGTCAATTTGCCGGTTCTGATTTTGGTAATCTCCACATGGGCTTCCGAACTCAGCATTCTCTGCACAAGCTGCTCCTTTGACATTTCCAGACTGAAAAGGGCTACAGATTTCTTGTCCTTGACTGCAATGCTCTGAGAAACATTTATTCCCAATGCGGTTTTGCCCATTGACGGCCTTGCCGCTATCAGTATGAGATCGGACTTCTGAAGTCCGGACGTCATGCGGTCAATATCGCTGAAACCGGTAGGCAGACCCGTGTATCCGCTTTCTGAATTCGCAAGAATTTCCATATAATCGAGAGTGTCCTGGAGAACATCCTTTACTTCTGCAAAAGCCTGTGTGCTTTTCTTTTGGGATATTTCAAATATTCGACGCTCAGCTTCATCCAAAAGGCGCTTTACATCTTCGGACGCGTAACCCTTGTCAACTATGACCTTGCCCGCATCTATCAAATGTCTCAGTACAGCCTTTTCCTCAATTATATCCGCATAGTATTTAGCATTCGCTGTAATCGGAACAGCATTCGAAAGATCCGCAAGATATGAAATGCCCCCCGCAGATTCCAAAACTCCAGATTTCTTCAGTTCTTCAGAAACCGTCACCATGTCTACCGGCTCATTCCTTGCATAAAGCTCCAGCATGGCGACGAATATCTCCTTGTGGTTGTCTTTATAGAAATGTTCGCCCCGAAGTTTTTCGGTTGCCGTTATTACTGCCTCCCGATCCAAAAGCATTGCTCCCAATACCGATTGTTCAGCGTCTATGTTGTGAGGTGGAATCCTTCCCAAATAATCCATTGCTTCACCTGCCCGATTAATTATATTTGTTTGGTCCATAAAAGAATTGAATCATCCTTTATTCGACCCTATTCTCTATTTCACCTATTTTTTCAATCCAAAGCCTAACCCTATCTCCCTTTTCGATGTATTTAGGCGGATTGAATCCCAGTCCTACTCCTGCAGGCGTTCCGGTAAGTATTATATCCCCTTTCCTTAAAGTCATTCCTTTTGAAAGGTCTTCTATTATATGGGGGATATCGAATATCATTTGTCCGGTATTTGAATCCTGCCTGAGCTCTCCGTTAATCCAGGCTTTCATGTCCAATTTAACCGGAAAGGGTATTTCGTCCTTTGTGACTATCCAGGGACCCATTGGAGAAAAACCGTCAAAACTTTTCCCCTTGAACCACTGCTTCTTGCCGCTTTGAACCTTTCTGGCGCTGACATCATTTGAAACGGTGTATCCAAAAATATAATCCTCGGCGTTTTCTCTTGATATGTTTTTGCCTTCCTTGCCGATTACAATGGCCAACTCAACTTCATAATCGAGTTGTGAAACAAGTCCTTCATTTGCCGGTATGGCATCCCCATGACCTGTAATGGGCCATGCAGCCTTAGAAAAATAAATAGGCTCTTTGGGTATGTCAACCTTCAAATTGGGATAAGACTTTCTCACTTCCATGACATGGTCGGAATAGTTGGTACCCAAACAAATAAGATTTCTGACGGGATATTTTATGGGTGCGCAAAATTTCACCTCGTCCAATTTGATTTCATCATATTCAAAACGATCCCTTATCTCCTCAAGGGCTTTTATAAACTCGCTGTCTCCAAGCTCAATCAGACCCGAAATATCCAGCTCCATCTCTATTCCACTTTTTGAAAGCAAATCTTTGAGCTTTATTACAGCAGTATTGTCCTTGTTTAAAACTCCGGCATGTTCTTTCCCTTTGTATAAATACGTCAGCAGTCTCAATTTTCCCTCTCCTTTAATGAATATCTCCAGCCTCATGCTCTTGGCCGGGCTTTAGTAAAAAATGCGGATTTCTCTATATCAGGCTTCTACAACCTTAACTTTCAACTTTGCTGTAACTTCGGGATGGAGCTTTATTTCAACTTCATGCATTCCCATTTCCTTTATATGGCCCTTCATGATTATTTTTCTTTTATCCACACTGAGCTTATGGTCTTTCTTTAAACTCTTTGCAATATCCATTGAAGTGATGGATCCGAAAAGCCTTCCGCCTTCACCGGCCTTTCCCTTTACCACAATCTCAAGTTTTGACAGTCTTGCCTCCAAATCCTTCGCCTGGTCCAGAAGTTCCTTTTCTTCCCGCGCCCTTGCGGCCTTTTTCTTTTTCAACGCTTTCACATTTCCACTCGTAGCCTCTTTTGCCAAGCCTCTGGGCAAAAGGTAGTTTCTGGCATGACCGTCGCTTGCATTTATTATTTCACCTTTTTTTCCTGTCCCTTTTATGTCTTTAAGCAATATTACCTTCATTATAAAACTTCCTCCTTCGCAAGATATTCGTCTATGGCTGCAAGGAGCATTTCCCTGGCCTCTTCCGTCGTTATGCCTTCAATTTGCGTACCTGCCACCGTAAGATGACCTCCGCCGCCTAATTTTTCAAGTATCACCTGTACATTCATATCTCCCAACGAACGGCCGCTTATCAAAATTTCGCCTTCGCTTTTGGTTCCTATCACAAATGATGTATTAATGCCCTTAATGTTTAGCAGAACATCAGCCGCCTGAGCCACCACCAGCTGCACATTCCCCCCGCACTCGGTGCATACGGATATGGCTATTCCATCCCGTATGATTTCAGCCATCCTGACAATTTCGGCTCTTGAAACAAACGTCTCCAAATCATCCTGAAAAAGCAACTTGACCTCTGTGGTGTCCGCACCGGCTCTTCTCAAAAATGATGCGGCTTCAAAGGTTCTAACTCCGGTCTTGAATGAAAAATTCTTTGTATCCACCATTATTCCCGCCAAAAGCGCTTCAGCTTCAATTTTTTCAAGAGTCATCCTCTCTTCAATATACTGGAGTATTTCCGTAACCAATTCGCTGGCGGATGAAGCATAAGGCTCCAGATATCTCAAAACTGTATTTTCAATGAACTCGGTTCCTCTTCTGTGGTGGTCTATCAAAACAATCCTGTTCGTCATTTCCAAGAGTTCCGGGCACTGTACAAAACTCGGCCTGTGGGTATCGACAACTATAAGCAATGTCTTTTCGTCAGTGAGTTCCTGGGCTCTTTGGGGACTTATGAAGGCATAAGACTTGTTATCCTTGAATTTGCCGTATATGGCTTCAACATTATTTTGGCTGCCATCCATAACAACAAAAGCGTCTTTCCCTCTGTTAAGTGCCATCCTATACACCCCTATAGCCGCGCCGTAGCTGTCCATATCGGGGCTTTTGTGTCCCATTATTATTACTTTCGAGCTTTGGTCCAGCAATTGCTTTAAAGCATGGGAAACGACCCTCGCCTTGACTTTATTCCTTTTTTCAAGAGCCTTTGTCTTTCCTCCGTAAAAATCAAACAGATTATCCTTTTTGACAACAGCTTGATTGCCGCCTCTTCCCAAAGCCAAGTCAAGTGCCGCCACGGAGTCGTCCTCCAGCTGACCGAAATTCCCTTTTCTTACAGAAACTCCAACGCTGAGGGTAACAGGTATCTTGTTTCCCAAATCTATTTCTCTGATTTCATCCAGAATATCGAATTTCTTTGAGATTTGATTCTCCAGATAACGGGCATCGAAAAAGACCACATACTTATCCTTTTGCAATTTTTTGATTATTCCGTTCATCCTGGTTGACCACAAACCTAAACACCTGTCTATCTCGGCAACAACCAAAGGTCTTTCCCCCTCATGGGTGCTGCTTATAACATCGTCGTAGTCATCAACCTCTATCTGTGCAAGTGCAGTCCTCTCCTCTTCATACCTTAGGGAAAGCTTGCTCAATTCTGTCCTGTCTATGAAATAAAGTATTACTATATATCTGTCCTTGTCCGCCTTCACCACATTGTGAAGCGTCTGATAATACCGGCCTTTTATTGTTAACTTTATTTCCCGGCCGCCCCCGGCATCTTCTTTCAGCAGTTCCGCCATTTTGAATCCTGGAACTATTTCCTCCATGTTTCTTTCGAGCAAGTCTTTTTCCTTAACCGCTTCGGAAAATTTCGAATTATACCAGGTGACCCTTCCGTCAAATTCAAGTATTATCAAAGGAACCGGCATATTCAAAATTGCATATTTTGATGCAGAATCTATTTCAGAAGACAGGCTTTCTATATACTGGGTCCATTTTTTCTTTCTCTTATAGCTTGTTTTCCAATTGTAATAGGTCAAATACAAAAGCAATGCCGTTCCCAAAATCCCGTATGTCGTATTATATGAAAATATTATCAATGTAAGTATCCCGATAATCCACAAATATATCTTGGTGTCAGGTACCAGCGCTTTGAAAAACCTGTTTCTGCTCATGCATTCACCTCCATGTCAGCTTTCCTTCAATTCCATCCTTCTTATGTTTATTATGGAATCCAAAATCCCCAATATCGCAGCCATAATGGAAAAGGACGGGACCAATAAAAACAAAACACATGCGATCATTCTGAAAAACTTCGGCAATTTGTATTTTTCCATAAAAAATACAATGACCGAAAGCCCCTGCAATAAAAAGGCTATTTGAAAAAGGTAAAAAACATTCAGAAAAAGCGCTTGTCCATTTACCACATCCATTTTATCTGCAACATACGAAAGAGTTATTATAAGGAAAAGCCCCATCATTATATTGCGCGGAAGACTGAATCTGCTGAATTTACCCAATGGCTGAAATTTGAAACCTGTTCGTTTCAGAATGATTCCGGAAACAAGATAGTTGACATGAGCCGACGCTATCGATCCGAATATTAAGCTCGACGGTATCAGGGTAAGCATTGTGTTTTTCATTATTTCCAGACTTCGGATAATTTCAGCACTTCCTCCTCCGTCGCCAAGGAAACTTTTTTGTTGTTCAACCACATTGGTAAAAACTTCTTCCATTTGAAACAAGGCATTGACTCCCATGATATATGTGGAAACAGTAAATGTCAGAAGTGTTGCTATAAGGGAGGCCGCCGAACCGGCAATTATTATGGACCGCACATTTCTGCCCTGTTTTATCATGCTTCCCATAACCGAAGCGTTTATTCCTGATATCAAAGCTATATATATTCCCACCAAAGGGCTTGAAAAACTTGCAATTATTAACGATGCGGATGTTACCGCAAGCATTGTATACTTTAAGTTGTTCCTGACCGCTACTATTATGAATGGGACAGGTATGAAAATCAAAAAAAACGATAAAAACGGTATATAAAAACCGGCAATGGCGAAAATAACAGCTATTATTGAAAGCATGGCCGATTCGACCAATGCCTTAGTTCTTTCCCTTGCATTCAAATGCTTTTCACTTCCTTTAGTCATAAAACTTTTTTATTCTGTGTAGTTGAATTTTAACACGATTCAAGCCACTATTCAACTCAAGCAAATTTATCTCATTAATAAACAAGGAGAAGTGCATAAACACTTCTCCTGAAAAACTAATTTACTGAAAAAGGCAACAAGGCCATTATTCTGGCACGCTTTATTGCTTTTGTCAACTCTCTCTGATGTTTTGCGCAATTTCCTGAAATTCTTCTCGGAAGGATTTTTCCTCTTTCCGTTATATATCTTTGAAGTTTCCTTGTATCTTTATAATCTATTGTCGATGTTTTATTTGCACAGAAAGAACAAATCTTCTTTTTCCTTCTGCCTTTTCTCTTGAAAGCCATATATTTTTCCCTCCTTTTCTAGAACGGGATGTTGTCGTCCTCAAGCTCTTTAAAATCGTCTTCAAAATCGCTTGCCGACATTCCGAATTCATTCTTTGTTTCGCTTTTTTTCTTTTCGCCGGATGGCCCGTTGCTGTTCCACTCAAGAATTTCGATTCCGCCATATGAGTCGGCTCTTACATTCGTTGTATAGACTGTTTTCCCGTCCTTATCCTGGTAGGATCCCGTTTCTATAGAGCCATTTATAGCTGTCAAACTTCCCTTGGAAAGATAATTGGCACATATCTCGGCAGTTTTTCCCCAAGCAACTACTCTTATAAAGTCAGCGGTAGGTTTATTCTTTTGTTCCATTTCCCGCTTCTTTTCTTTTGAAAGCTTTCTGTCTACAGCAAGAGTAAAATTAGTCACCGCAGTGCCGCTTCCGGCTACAAATCTCAATTCGGGGTCTCTCGTCAATCTGCCTATCAGCGTTACATTGTTCATAAAACCCCCCCTTGGTTATTCTTCGATTTTCATTACCATGTATCTCACAACATCGTCCGAAATTTTGAAATTTCTTTCGAGTTCCGTGGGCAAGTCTTCAGGAGCTTTGAAATTCATCAAAACATAATAACCTTCTTTGAAATTTTGAATTTCATAAGCAAGTTTTCTGATTCCCCATTCGTTGATTTCCGATACTTCTCCAACCGCCTCGGCAATTCCCTTGAATTTTTCAATAACGGTTTTTCTCGCCTCTTCTTCAAGATTCGGCTTGATGATGTAAAGAGCTTCATACTTATTCATTTTAACACCTCCCTATGGTCTGTATGGCCCTGCTTAAGCAGAGCAGAGAGCTAGTCTCAGCTTGAATATTATATCACGGTAAAAGCGGCAATTCAACAAAACATTAAAAAAACCGCTATTTAAGCGGTTTTTTTATCAATCATTTAAGTTTTCAAAACCTTTTACGCCTTCATGGCTTCTTCTATTACAGTTCCCAGTCTTTTTACGCCTTCCACTATTTTTTCATCCGTCATGTTTGAATAATTCAATCTGAATGAATTCTGTTTGTCTCCGTCAGGATAAAAAGAACCACCCGGAACATATGCTACATTCTTCTCCAGCGCCTTATAGGAAAGCTCTTTGGTGTTTATTTTTTCAGGAAGCGAAACCCAAAGGAAGAGTCCGCCTTCCGGATACGTATGAGTTACCCCTTCGGGGAAATATTTATCTATTGCTTCCAGCATTAGGTTTCTTCTTCTTCTGTATACTTTCTTTATGTTTTCAATGTGCCCCGCGAAGTCGTAGTTTGTGATAAATTCGTGGATTTCTCTTTGCGCAAGACTGTTTGTTTGAAGGTCAGCCCCTTGCTTTACAAGAATGTATTTGTTGATTAGCTCATCCGAAGCCTGAACCCAACCAATTCTGAGTCCCGGACAAAACGTTTTTGAAAATGTCCCCAGGAAAATTACCCTGCCTTCCGTATCGAAGCTTTTAAGCGAAGGCGGTCTTTCTCCTTCAAACCTTAGTGCTCCATAAGGATTATCCTCAATAACCGGCAAATCGTATTCATTCGCCAATTCCATAAACCTCTTTCTTCTTTCAATAGACCATGTTCTTCCGGTAGGATTTTGGAAGTCCGGAATGACATAAATCATCCTCGCCCTCGGAGTCTCCTTTAGAACTCTCTCGAGGTCTTCCATTATCATTCCCTTCTCATCTGTAGCAACTTCCTTGAAAGCCGCCTCGTAAGCCTTAAATGCATTCAGAGCCCCAAGATAACTCGGGCTTTCGCATATAATTACATCTCCCGGATTAATGAATATCTTTGCGCTGAAGTCAAGTCCCTGCTGTGATCCGCTTGTTATGAGGACGTTGTCTACTGCACTTTCAAAATCACCTTGTTTGCAAATTTCTTCTCTAAGCGGCACGTAGCCTTCCGTCGGACTATATTGAAGTGCGCTTTCTCCTTGTTCCTTCATTATTTTTGTAGTTATGGATTTCATCTGCTCAACAGGGAACAATTCTGGAGCCGGCAGTCCTCCGGCAAAAGAAATTATTTCCGGTTTTGTTGTTAATTTCAATAGTTCACGGATTTCTGAAGCTTTTATATTTCCCATGCGATCCGCATATTTCATTTAATAAAGCACCTCCACAATTTTTTTAAAATGGTTGCCCGACCGATATCATTATATCACTGCATGCTGTAATTTCAAAAGCATTTCAGTATACTTGCACGAAGTAAACACAAAATTAAGTCCCCCCTTGCCTATTCACTTTTCCTCTCAACTTTTTTGATTCTTTTTTCCAGCTTTACCCGGGGAATCCATATTTCCTTTTGGCACTTTTGACATTTTATGCGGAAATCCATTCCCGTACGTACAATTTCAAACAAGTTCCCTCCGCAGGGATGATTTTTTTTTGTGGTTATCAAATCGCCTTTTTTCAGGTCCATAGCCATTTTTACACCTCTTCCTTAATTTCCGTTCATGATGAATGTATACACTGCCTGAAGCAGAAAGTTGTTTTCAAAAAACATAATCGCATATTTTGAAGACTGCATTTGCGAAACAGCATAGCTTTCCGGAAAGGCCGAAACCACCGGTATCATTAAGACAGCAAGAAGGTAGACAAGAAACACTCCTTGAACAAGCCCCAGGATAAAACCTCCCCCATTGTTGAAAGACCTGATTGGCGGCAGCGAAAAAACCTTGTCCAAAAGCCATGCAAGAAGGGCTATGGCAATTTTAACCACAATAAATATTAATAGTATGCTAAGCGCGTCTATTGCCAGCCTTGCAAAAGCTTCTGCAAATCCGGAAAGCACATCTATGGCCGCCTCTCCTGCATTGTCCCTTATAACTTCGCTGTTCAAAATCATGTCCTCAATGGTTTTGGGAAATCCCGTTTCTATGGAATGCGTTTGCCCGGTCAGACCCTTGCCCTCAATCATTTCCGGATGGCTTGCGGCATAATTTTCAAGCCTGCTTAATAACCCGCCTCGTATTTTTTCAAACAAACCGGTATTTTCAATTATATATGTGCTTACCAGGGGATGGTACATTTTTGCCGCCACGGCAGCCAGCACAAAGCCCAGCAAACCGAAAAGCGTGCGTATCAATCCTTTATAAAGCCCCAGCAACGCCATAAGTGCAATTAGGCCTATAACGAAAATGTCTGCAGTATTCATTTTACACCTCCTGATTCGTCAATAAATATCCATTATTTCCATGCGGTTTTCATAAAGCAACATTATTCGATCATCACCAAGCCATCCTCCGCCTTCTATTTCGAAATCCGAATCTATGACGCCTTCAAGTCTGCCTTTCAAGTCGAAAACCCAAACAGACTTCTTGGTGAATACAGCCCCATGCCTTTCGCTCAAGCTTACAGTCGATGCGTCTTCCTCAATTTCTGTTTCGTCTGTAAATCCGCCGTTTACGTCAATCCCTGCATAAACTTCTTCACCGTCGTCTTTTTCAACAATCATCGAAATATAGCCTGAATCATTAATATCGGCTCTTGAAAGATTTCCTTCGATTTTTTCCTCCCATTCCACATCCCCTTCCCTGGACATAGAAAAAACTCCATCGTTTGCAAGCGCCTTCAAGCCGTCATCATCAGTAAAAAATGTCCGAAATATTATTTCCCCGTCGTATCTGTTTCCCGCTATAACCCTTCCGTCCAAATTGTAGAAAAGTATACTGCAGTAGTATTTTTCATTTTCTATGCTGAGTGTTGAAACCGCAACTATGCTTGAATTATCTGAAATTGCGGCATCAAGTATGTAGCCCTTGGGAACTGTTATTTCCGTTATTGTCTTCCCTTTATTATCTATTACATGCAACTGGTTTCCTTCTTGTCCAAAATAAAGAAGGTAGCTTTGCCTGTTCTGGTAAATTCCGCCCAGGACAAAATCCTTTTCCAATGTGTTTACCGTTTCCCCGCTATAGTCCATCCTCCATAATCTACCCTTTTCTGCATCAGCGAAAACAAGATAGCTTTCATTGGCAAAAATTCTGGGCTTTTCGGCTTGGAAATTTTTTTCCCACAGACAAACTCCTTCTGTATCATAAAATGTCAATGTTCCCGCATCGTATACTGCCAGACCCTTGCCCTCTATCGTCCTTTCAACCGAATTACTTCCCGTCTCAATAGCATAGATTCTAACCGGCTCGAAGCTTTTTAAAAACGGCACATCGGAAATCTTCCCCCCTGAAAAAAACCACCATGCACCGGCAAACACAAGAATGACAAAAACCAACAGTCTCACCCATCGGACTCTTCTTTTCTTTTTTTTGTTTTTTCTTTTTTTCACACTCATTAAATCCCCACCCTTCACGGCATTGCATACTCTTTTATCTTTCCCAAAATATTTCTTCCGGCAAGCAGGACATATCGCATCCCATGTCGTATATGCTTATAAGTTTTCTGTCAATGTCTGCTTTATTCAATATTTTTGCCGCGGTTTCCAGTTCTCCCCTTTCCGCCTTGATTGAAAGTCCACAACTGGCCGTAATGCTGCGGGGAGTGGGTATCATTTCGACATCAATTGATTTTTTGAGAATTCTTTCCGCTTTTATTGCCAAATGGGTGGAAGCGAAAGAAATCAAAATAAAAGCTTTTTCCGTCATACCCTTACCACCTTGTTTGATTCATTCATCTTTTCAACTATGTCATACATATTGCTAACAAGCCCTATGCCTATGTTTTCTTTCTCTCCAAAGTAGTCGAGGCAAGTTCCGCAAACAAGCATTTCCACTCCTTGCTCACTCATTTCCTCTAGGCTCTTCATTACCGGCGACCCCTCTAGAGCAAGGCGTATGCCTCCATTTAGGAAAAGAACCGCCTTTGGAAGCGGCTTTGTTTCGGTAAGCGCATAAAAATATCCTTTAATCAAAATCTCTCCCAACTCATCCGATCCCTCCCCCATCTGATCCGAAGCCATAAGCAGGACCCATTCGCCTGTTTCTTTTTCAGATGAATCTTCCTTTTCTGAGGATGGTTGGCCCAGGCCCTTCACCTTGAGATATATGCCGTCTTCTCTTTTTTCTTCCACAATGTCGTAGCCCTTTTTCTTTGCCAAAAGACTTATATTTTTACTAGCAGTATCATTGTCAACTATTACAATTATTTCACTTGCACCCTGGTCCATTATTTTTTTCGTTTTTATGACCGGTTTTGGACAATCCATGCCCCTTGCGTCAACTTTCTTCATGTTTTTACATCTCCTTTGTTTATGGAACTAATATTTTAATCAAACCGGGAAATATACATACTTCAACCGGGCATTCACCAACTATTTCTCCATCTGCATTGAGTAAAATCCAATCCTTTGATTCAATTTTTATTCTTTTAGCCCTGCTTGTTTCCACTTCAATGCATTCTATGTGCTTGCCGCTGAAAACCTTTGGAAACAATCTAAGAAATCTTGTCCTTGACAATGTCTTTACTATGCACACCTGGAAATCGCCACTATCGACAGCCGCCTGCGGGGTTATTTTCATCCCTCCGCCATAGTACTGTCCGTTGCCGAAAGCTGCAAGCATTACTTCTCCTTCGAAAACAGATTCATCCCTTTCCATACGGACTTGCACCCCGTGGTAAGTCATAAGCATTTTTATTGTTGCCGCCACGTATGCAAATCTCCTCGGAATATATTTTTTAATTTTTTGTGTTTCCCGGGCAATAAGAGCGTCTATGCCAAAGCTGAAAACATTTATAAAATACCTGCCATTGGCTTTTCCCAAATCCACCCGCTTCTTCTTCCCGCCGTGGATTACTTTCAATTGTTCCTCTATCTTCCCCGGAAGGCCCAGAGTCCTTGAAAAATCATTGCCCGTTCCGCATGGAATGATTCCGACAGAAACATCTTTGCCCGCAACTCCATTTACAACTTCCAGAAGGCTTCCGTCTCCCCCGACTGAAATTACATTGTCAAAACCCCTTTTACAGGCTTCTTTGGAAAGCATCTCCCCATGCCCCGGATATTCTGTTTGGGCTATTTCATATTCCACAGCAAGATTTTTTTCGTAATTTTCGATTGTCTTTTTTAGCAGCCTTGCTTTGCCTTTTCCCGCAACAGGGTTCACTACAAAAAAATACCTGTCCATAAAATTCTCCCCTGAAACATCTCTTTTCATTATATATTATGTGTCCTCTTTTTTCTAATATATACTATGTGCTGAAATAATCAATATAAAAAAAAAGCGCTAAGCGCTTCTTTTTTTATGGCATAATAATATTCCTATTTGTAAACTTTTGTAGTCTTTTCCTTTCAATCATTGTGCCCCATCAAGTCTTAAGTATGAGATAACTCAATATCCCAATGAGAATAATGGCAAATATAAACAAGGCATATATTATGCTGTTCATATGCAATTGGGTACGGAAAAAAATTTGCCCTATGCTTTCTATTTCATCTGCATAATTCTCTTTTACTTTGGAGGTTGCCGCCTTGTCTCCAATCCCGGCAACAAGATCCTTTATTTCCACTCCGCTTTTTTTCTTGGAATCGCCAGGCTTGTCCAAAAGTTTTGTTTTGCCTTCTTTTCTTTTGAAACGCCCGGTGTCGATTTTCAAATCCCCGAATTTTGCAAATAACACACCTATATGGGTAAAGAAATTCACCAATCCCTGGTCAACATATTTAAAAAGATGGTAGCCTGTCCAATACAAGCCTTTTGCCAAAGGCTTGTAGAAATAATTCTCCAGATCCGGCCAATTGAGAGTCGGATTTCTGTATATGTTTTCTTCTTCGGTTTTGACTATGAGCCCTTTCCTGACAATCAGGTAGTAGAGACCAGCTCCAAGCATGAAAATTATGCCTGTATTGTATAAAACTTCGGATGTATATAGATTGTGGGGAACATGCCCACTCCCACCCAAAAAGTCTTGCGTTTTTTCCATTATTGAAAACATATAGCCCGGTCTTATTCCGGCATGGATAGCAATTGCGGAAAGAACAACCAAGGGTAAAAGCGCCCTTTTGTGTATCTCTTTCTTGAACTGTCCCCAATACTTGTCGCTTTCTTCTATAAACACCGAGATAAAGATTTTAGAAAGGTAGACAACTGTAAAACTGCTGCTTACTATGAAGATGATTTCGGCAAAACCCATCCCCGCCCCTTCATACATGTGCCTTGCCTCAACGAGCGCTTCGTGAAGAATGTTCTTGCTTATGAATCCGCTTGTACCCGGGACTCCTGCAACAGACAAAACCCCAACCAAAACTACTGCTTTCAGCTTTTGTGAATGCTTTCCAAATCCTTGTATGTGATTTATGGAAACTTCGTGTAAAATCATGTATATTATGCCTGCCCCCATGAATAGCAAAACTTTGAAAACAGCATGGTTTACTATGTGAAAAAGTGTCCCGTGGATTGCTATGTTGTTGTGCGAACCCAGCATGCCTGTCAATCCGACCCCCATTAAAATATAACCCAATTGGCTCATTGAGCTATAGGCAAGTATCCTTTTGATGTTTCTCTGGAAAATAGCCAAAAACCCTCCCCAGAACATGTTCCCCAATCCCAATACGAATATGACTCTTGAAATTTCAAAGTTTTTGTTGAAAATGACAATCGAGGTAATCATTATTCCGAATATGCCTGTCTTCGCCAGTATTCCGGATAAAACAGCCGTTGCCGGAGTTGGCGCCGCCGAATACGATTTCGGCAACCAAATATGGAGCGGCATCATACAGGCCTTAACTCCAAAACCTGTTATTATTAGTCCGGCAATAATGTATTTTACCGGCCCCATGTCAACCACAGCGTCAGGAAGTTCCGATATTAGCAATGTTCCCGTATAATCATAAAGCAGAAAGAGTCCCATGAGTAGAATCATTCCGCCGGCTATTGCCATTGTCAAATATGTTTTTCCCGCCTCGTGAGTATACTCGTCCTCATCGTGAATAATAAGAAAATACGAAGTGAAAGACATTATTTCGAAAAAAGTGAAAAGATTAATCATCTGGTCCGAAAGAAAAATGCCCATTGTGCTTGCATAGGTCAAAATGAAAAAAGCGTAGTACCTGTTTCTTTTTTTGTATTTAATAAGGTATTGTGTTGAATATATGGTGGTCAAAAACCAAACCAGCGATGTTATGCATACAAATATATACCTGAAGGCGTCAAGCTTGAAAAAAAGGCCAGTCCCCATTATGTCAGGTATTTCGACTTCAACGCCATTTCCTTTTATCGTCGGATAAAGCAAAACAACCAACAGAAAAACTACTCCGGTCATTATTACATTAAATGCGTCCCTAAGTTTTTCGTCTCTTTTTCCAATGACAAATCCCACTGCGGACCCAATAAATGGAATCAACACGGTAGAGAGAAGAATTGTATTCTCCATCGTTTAAATCCTCCAATTCTTATCAAATCAAGATCTTTGAAATATCCTGAATGAAATGCAATATAAAATTCGGGAAAAGCCCCAGGGCGACACTTATTCCCGTGAGCATAACGACCGGTACGAGCATCATGAGAGGTGGTTCTTTGTTTTCAAGCTCCCTGCCCATTTCCCCCGGGAAAAAGGCGGTTATCACTATCGGCATCAGGTATGCGGCCGTCAATATGGCGCTGACAAGCAGAATCACCACAAATATTGCCCTGTTTTCCTGAAGTCCCCCCATCGCAAGAAACCACTTGCTTACAAATCCGTTTGTTGGCGGAATTCCTATAAGGGATATGGCCGCTATGGAAAAACATCCCATTGTGATTGGCATTTTCTTTCCTATTCCCCTTATTTCTCCAATCGTTTTATAGCCTGTTCTGTACATGATGATTCCTACACAAAAGAAAAGGGTTATCTTTACTACTGCATGATTTATCAAGTGCAAAAGCGCTCCAGTAAGCCCGTCCTCGTTAAGGAGCAGAATTCCAAGCATTATATACCCAAGTTGGCTGATTGTTGAATATGCCAAGCGCTTCTTCAGGTTTTCCTGGTGCAAAGCGACGAAAGATCCCATTAGAATTGTCAGTACAACCAAAATACTCAAATATCCCCTTACGTGCATTGCATTTACCGCCTGGGCTCCGAAAAGGTAGAATGTTATTCTGACCAGCGCGAAAATACCCGACTTTACAACAGCTACTGCATGGAGCAGAGAGCTTACAGGCGTCGGAGCAACCATTGCGGCCGGAAGCCATGAATGAAAGGGAACCATCGCGGCCTTGACCGAGAAGCCCAAAAATAGGATGACATATGCGGCCGTTATGCGCTTGCCTATAAGCATGCCATTTAAAACTCCTCCGGGCACAAAATCGAGATTCCCGCTCACGCTGAAGAGAAGAATCATTCCCAAAAGCACAAGCGTCGCCCCGCTGAAGGAATAAATGAGATATTTCTTCCCGCTGACCAGAGCCTGCCTGCTTCCCGTATGGATAACCAGCGGAAATGTCGACAGTGTTAGGAATTCATAAAAAATATAGAATGTAAAGATATTTCCCGCTAAGGAAATCCCCGTAATCACGCCGGCTGTAACAAGAAAATATGTGAAAAACTTTTCTTCCTTTCCTTCATGGTTCATGTAATCAAACGAATATGCCGTCGTAAATATCCATAAGACAGAAGTCATTGTAAGAAAAAGCTTGCTCATTCCGTCAACATTGAAATATATTTCCATGAAGTCATTTATTTTCAATATATGCATTTCCGGCTGTGGCGTCGAAATGACAAACATTGCAAAAATAAAATTCAGCAAGACGCCTCCAAGAAGGTAGACTCTCCTGTCTGTTTCGCTTTTGAATTTTATAAAATGCATTCCAGCGGCCAGGGCCATTGGAAATGCAATAGGGACCAATGCAATAAAATTCATCGGGGCCCCCTCCCTTCGCTTTCTATTTTATTGCGGGAATGCCCGCTTCTATTAAGCTGAGCAGGCCTCCGCCCGACACGCCAAAATATATGACTCCAAGAACAAGAACTATTATGGGAAGCAGTTCCTTAAGCGGCCTTTCTGTGTTTCTGTAAACCTTTCCTTCAAGGCTCTCTTCTCCAAAGTACCCGTTTATAATTACCGGGAAATAGTAAAGAGCGTTAAGCAGGCTGCTTATAAGGACAACTGCAAGCAATTCCACCCTGTGGCCTTCAATCACTGCAACCGCAAAATTCCATTTGCTGTTGAATCCCGATAAAAGAGGAATTCCAACAAGTGACATTCCTCCTATTGTGAATATGGCAAGAGTAAAAGGCATTTCCTTTCCTATTCCCTTCAGGTCGGAAATGTTTTTCTTTCCAGTTTTTTCAATTATACTTCCAGCGGACAGGAAAAGTGCCGATTTTGTGAATGCATGGTTGAATATCTGGAATATAGCGGCAGCAAGTCCCATCGTCGTTCCAAGCCCTATGCCGAAAAAGACATATCCCATTTGCGCAACACTTGAATAAGCAACCATCCTTTTGAGATTCTTTTGCAAAATTGCCAGCACCGATCCCGCAATCATTCCTACCGATCCCAATAGAAGAACTATACTGAGAACAGGCAAATCGCCTACGATAGACATGCCGAACAACCTGTATATTATCTTAATGTAAAGTATCACATAAGCCTTGAGCACCAATGCGGACAAGAGCGCACTTGAGGATGCCGGCGCATATGTATGTGCGTCAGGCAGCCAGGTGTGCAATGGAAACATTGCGCTTTTGACCCCAAGGCCAACAGTGAAAAGACCTACCGCTATAAGCATGTTTCTGCTGTGTTCCGGGTAAATTGACACAAACACATCATGCGCATGCGGCATGTTCAAGTGCCCCGTCAATGAATATACAAGGGCGATTCCCATAAGCACAAGTCCCGAGCCCAGAGAACTCAGTATCAGATATTTGAGCGCGGCCTTTATGTTTTCCTTTTTATCCTTTACTACAACTATACCGCA
This sequence comes from uncultured Peptostreptococcaceae bacterium, assembly GCA_964644525.1. Lineage (GTDB taxonomy): Bacteria > Bacillota > Clostridia > Peptostreptococcales > BM714 > BM714. Next base: position 27,637 of record CAZXWC010000005.1, on the reverse strand, counting down.
GGACGCTATGGAGCTGATTTCTATAAAAACAAAACAATTGAACAGGTCATCTGAAAAAACTATGCCCAACAGGGAACCGACAAGCAGATTGACAAGTGTATAGAAGAGGGGCACTTTCTTTTTAGAAAGATCATGGCCTATGCTGTATACCGAAAACCACAATACGGCAAGAGAAACAGTCATAAACAGAACGCCCATAAGGCCTTCAATTATACCTATGTGGAACTCTATTCCCCATGGCGCATCAAAATGACCGACGCGAAAGTAATACGCCCCGTCAGCTTTTACGCCCATCAGTGTCAATATAGACAAGACAAATGAAATTGCAGCTGCCGAAATGCCTATTATCCTGGCCATTTTTATGCTCTTGAAAATAGGTATGGCAAAGGCTGAAATAAACAAAACCAAAATGATTATAAGCGGATAACTATTGTACATCGGCAATTTATTCCCCTCCCATTTTTATGATTTCGTTGAGGTCGATTGTTCCGTATTTTTCATAGACACGTATGGTTAGTGCCAAAGCAAATGCGGTTATGCTGACTGCCACAACTATACCTGTAAGCATTAGGGCCGTCGGAACAGGATTTACATACCCGTTTGCCGCTTTGGCGGACCTTATGATAGGGGCCTCGTTCCCGGCTATATAGCCCTTTGCGATAAAAAACAGAAAAACCGCCGTATCCATTATGTTCATTCCTATTATTTTTTTAATAAGATTGCCGTGGGCGAGAAGGGTCACAAATCCTACCCCAAACAAAATTATGGCCCCGGTCTCATAATAGTTTATAAGTAAATGTCCCATATCAGATGGTCCCTTCGTAAAATAATTTGAAAAACACATAAACTGTTATGGATACTATTATTCCTACAGCTATGTTAAGCGGCAAAATGAAGCCTCCGCTGAAAAGATTGCCTGGACTTCCCAGGGGTACGTCCCAAACTTGCAAATGCATGCCTCCCGTTAAGAAGCTATAGCCCTTGAGCGCTCCGTAAATCAAAAGCGAAGCGCACATCCATTTCATGACCCTGTCGTAAGTGAGCCTGGATATGAGATGGTCCCAGCCGAAAATAAGGCGGTGGAGGATCATGCTCGCTCCCAGAATAGTGCCTCCCGCGAAGCCCCCGCCCGGGGACAGGTGCCCATTTAGTATCACATATATGGCAAAAACTTGGATGAAGGGAATTATCAGTTTCCCTACTTCTGTAAGAATATCGCTTTTTTCGGCTTCTTTATGGATTTTATTCATCTTCATCCCTCCTGAGCACCGCAATAACAGTTATAAGTGCGGTAAAAAGGACTGTTGCCTCCCCAAATGTATCGAAGGCGCGATAGTCAAGAATTATTCCCGCCACAACATTTACTGCCCCTGTCTCTTCAACCCCTTTTTCAAGGTATCTGTAAGAAACTTCATTGTTGGAAGGGTTTTCCGCGTTACCGAAGGCAGGCAGGTCAGCTACGCCAAACAAAAGAATGACAATAAGCGCAAATGTCAGTGCCACAGAAAGCATTTTTCTCATTTGCCCCCACCTCCGACCCTTCTCAGTGTAAACACAAACAGCAGGGTTGTGATTCCGGCGCCAACCGCCGCTTCAGTTATGGCAAGGTCTGGAGCATTCAGTTGTTGCCAGAGTACCGCCATCGTGAGGCTATACACCATAAATACTATTATGGCCCCCAAAAGGTTTCTTATGACCGATACTGCAATCGACGCCCCTATTAAAAATATTATTACAATCATTGAAAAAGTGGTCATCTTCCTTCTTCCTTTCGATAGCGGTTGTAGTAGGCCTTTGCGATCAAATGTGTCGCGGTTGGATTCGTAACCCATAAAAATATTATTATAAGCAAGAGCTTGAGGCTTGCATAGCTTTCTCCGTTATAAATGATTATACCGATAAGAATCAGAACGGCTCCAAGCGTATCACATTTTGCCGCGCTGTGGGCCCTTGTATACATGTCAGGGAGCCTCAATATTCCTACGGTTCCCACTGTGAAAAAGAAGAGTCCTCCTATTATAAAAACAATCATTACGGCTTCTTTAATCAACCCGGCTCCCCCTCCCCTCTATAAAATTCGCTATTACCATAGACGCCGCAAAACTTATAAGGGCATAAACAAGGGCAACGTCCAAAAAATAGCTTTCCTTTAAAATACACGATACTACCGCTATAATTACAGTGGTTTTGGTCCCTATAACATTTACAGCTATAAGTCTGTCCTCCGGTGTCGGCCCTTTTACAGCCCTTAAGGTGCAAAGAGTTACCGTTACCGTCAAATAAATTATAGCCGCAATAAATATTTTAGTCATCATTGGGCTCTTCCTCCACTTTCAATAATAATTCCTCGAACTTTGAATGTGCAACTGTTTCTATGTACTCATCCATAAGGCAGTGCACTATGAGTTTTTTCCCTTGCATCTGTACAGTCAATGTTCCCGGAGTTAGGGTTATCGAGTTTGCCAATATCGTTCTGCTGAGCGGTTTTTCTAGACAGGTTTCAAAGCTCATGATGCTCGGAGTTATAATAAGCTTTGGGGAAAGGACTATTTTGGCAACATGAAAATTTGCGAACACTATTTCCTTGCAAAGCAGAGCAAGATATTGAATCAGATAAAATATTTTTTTCTTGTTTTTGAAAGAATACCCAAAATTTATTTCAAGTATGTCCATATTCATGAAAAAAACAAGGAAACAAATAGCGATTCCAGCCAAAACCATTTGCACATCCATGCTTTCAGTTAAAATCAACCAAAAAACAACCATCAAAATCAAATAAAACGTGTTGGGCTTGTTCTTTTTCATGTGCCACCTCCAATATATTCCCTTAATATAACAATTGCAATTTTCATGCCAAATTATTTTTTTTAAAAATAATTTTTGAAACCCGCTTATTTCAACCATTGCAGCCTCTTCCCTAAAAAAAGAAAAAAGCAAATAGAAACCGCCTTTTGGTGCAGTGTTCTAATTTGCTACAACTAATTGCTATATTTCTTTGTTTAATGTTCTATAATGGCACATGTGTTTCTTTTTGGGTCGCTTGTATGTCGTATTCCTTTAACTTCCTATAAAGGGAACTTCTGCTTATTCCCAATATTCGGGCTGCTTTTGAAAGATTACCATCTGTTTCATTGATTGTCTTCACTATAGCTATGCTTTCTATTTCACGAAGTGTGAAAAACTTTTGATTTTGCTCCTCACTTTCGTCAATGAGATTGGTAGCCTTCATATATTGCGGTATATCTTCAACCGACAAGGCTTCCCCGTCTTTTGCAACGCTTATTATCTGCTGCATTACATTTTGCAGCTCCCTCACATTTCCCGGCCACTTGTAGCTGCTCATTCTATCGCAAAAGGCATCATCTATGCCGCTTATGTCTTTGCCCATTTTTACGCTGAATTTCTCCATGAAATACGAAATCAAAGGTTTGAAATCATTTTTCCTTTCCCTTAAAGGAGGAATATTTATTGGCATTACATTAAGTCTGTAAAAGAGATCTTCTCTAAAATTTCCTTTTTCAACTTCATCTTTCAAATTCTTGTGTGTTGCAGCTATTACCCTTACGTCCACCGGAATGACATCATGCCCTCCAACTCTGACAACTTCCTGTGTTTCCAAAACCCTCAAAAGATTGGCCTGCGTATCCAAAGGCATATCCCCTATCTCATCAAGAAAAATTGTGCCTTCATCCGCCAATTCAAATTTTCCAGGATGCCCCCCCCTTTTAGCCCCGGTAAATGCACCTTCAATATAACCAAAAAGCTCGCTGGCGACCAAATCGCGAGGAATTGCTCCGCAATTGAGAAAAATAAAGGGGTTCTTCCTTCTAGGGCTTGCATTGTGAATCGATTGTGCAAAAAGTTCCTTGCCTGTGCCGCTTTCCCCCTGCAAGAGAACCGTTGTGTTGTACTGGGTCATGCCCTCTGCCATCTTTATGGCCTGTTTTATAGCATCGCTTTCCCCCATTATATCATCAAATGTAAACCGGGCCTGAGAACCTACTATCCTGTTTACAAGGTTGTGAACCGTCTTGGCTTCATGAAATGTCAGTATTGCCCCCTCTAGCATATTTTTTTCTGTGTCCTTAATCGTTGCTATGGTCGCAATGCATACGACCCTCTTACCGTTCTTTTTTATAAATTCAATTTCCTCATTGTTGTAGTGGCTGTCTGTCATATTTTTTACTATGCTTTTGAAGCGGTCTCCTATCTTGACAATTTCCCTTATGTCCTTGCCTATCAGTTCCTTTTCTGTTCTATTAATTATATGTCTCGCTATCAGATTGACATCCGTTATTACGCCCTCGTTGTCAATGCAAATCAAGCCTTCCTTTATTTGCTCGATGATTGTTGAAAAATGACGGTTGGCAATTCTCAGTTGCCTGTTTATAGTATCAATTTTCAACTGCTTTTCTATTGCTTCTCCGGATGCGACAACCATTCCCAGTGTATGCAAATGGACTTTTTCATATGAATCGGTCATGCTTAAAATTCCAAGCACTTCACCTTTGGCGTTTTTAATTGGACAAGCGGAAGATGTGAATTTATGATACCGTTTTGCATAGTGCTCAGCAGCAAAAACCTGTATGGGCTTTCTTGTAACAAGGGCTATTCCTATGGCATTGGTACCTATGGTCTCCTCCCTGACATTGTAACCTTCATAGAGGTTCATTTTTTTGTATATTTCAACCGAATCCTCGTCTCCAAGGCACTCTATAACATAGCCCTCGGGATCTGTCAGGCGAACAAGCAAGCCATGGCTCCCCGCTATGTTGTATAGGCTTTCCATAAAGGGCTTGGCAATTCTTAGCAGGGGCCGCAGCTGAAGCTCCCTGTCTTTAAGTTTCTTCGACTTGGCTCCTTCTCCACCCATTGGATCGACCTGTTCTTTTTTGCACCTTATCCATGACTCGGCAATTTCTTTTCTTATTATGTCATGGTCTATATAGCCGCTTTCCATGAATTTTAACCATGCGTCTTTTATTTGATTGTTTATGTTGTAGATTTTATTAGCCGCCATGATTTCTCCCCATTCAGCCTTCTCAATTTGTTTAATCTATTCCGTGTGGCTTTTTCCTATATATATATCCAAAGCTTTTATCCCCCTATGTGCCAATTTCACAAAGAGAATGAAAGTATATACCCAGGCAACAATAAAGAAAACCCATAAAAAAACATTTAACATTCCGAGTCCCAGTCCTAATCTCACAATTAAAGCTCCTTTCATGTTTCACGTGAAACAATTAATTTTTCAACAATTTCATAATTCTCTCGAATTCATCCAATCCGTGATAAGAAATCTCTATTTTCCCGCGGTTTTTTTTGCCGTTCTTTATATTTACCTTTGTAGCAAACCTTTCCCTTAACGCTTCTTCTATTGTAGATATTTCACTGTCTTCCTCTCTTTCGGCAGTATAGGGCTTTTTCTGCTTTTCGGACAGCATGTTTTTAACTTGCTTTTCAGCCTCACGGACAGACCAGCCGTTCTTTATGATTTTTTTGGCAAGCAAGGCTCTTTTTTCTTCAGAAGCAAGCCCAAGCAGGGTCCTTGCATGTCCACCCGAAAGATCACCTTTTACTACAAGTTTTCTTGTTTTTTCATCAAGTCCCAAGAGTCTTACCATATTTGCAATGTATGGCCTGCTCTTTCCTGCCACAAAAGACACTTTTTCCTGAGTCATTCCATGCTCGTCCATCAACTGTCTGAAGGCCATCGCTTCCTCTATTGGATTAAGGTCTTCCCGTTGAAGATTTTCTATAAGGGCCAGTTCCATGCTCTCTGTAGCTCCAACTTCCCTTATTATGCAGGGAACACTTTTCAGCTCAGCCTTCCTCGCGGCCCTGTATCTTCTTTCTCCTGCAACTATTATGTATCCGTCCCCATCCGGCATTACAATTACCGGTTGCATTATTCCGTGCCGTTTAACAGAAAGTGCAAGTTCATCTATTTTGCTTTTATCAAAGTGCTTTCTTGGCTGGTTGGGATTTGTCTTGATTAGATTCGCATCTATATCCAGTATGTTTTTCTTTGAAGGCTTGTCTTCTCTTTCCTGTTTTTCAATGTCCGGAATCAAGGCGTTCAGCCCTCTCCCCAGGCCGGTCTTTTTCTTTGCCAATTATACTTCCCCCTTTCTTTCCACCGTCAAAAATTCCTTCGCAAGCATATAATAAGCTTCTGCCCCGCGTGATCTCGGATCGTATTCTGTTATCGGCAAGCCATAACTTGGCGCTTCCGCCAATTTTACATTCCTTGGTATCACGGTTTTGAAAACCTTGTCTTTGAAAAAATCCTTTACCTCTTCAACCACCTGGACAGAAAGATTGGTTCTTTTATCAAACATGCTAAGCAGAACACCTTCTATCGCCAAAGTAGGATTCAGATTATTCCTTATCAATCCAATTGTATTCATAAGCTGGCTAACCCCTTCCAATGCATAGTATTCGCATTGTATGGGAATAAGCACTCCGTCCGCCGCAGTCAAAGCATTAAGGGTCAAGAGGCCCAATGAAGGAGGACAATCTATGAATATGTAATCATAAGCCTCCCTTATTTGATCAAGCAAAATTTTCAGTTTATATTCCCGCGTACGCATGCCCGTCAATTCTATTTCAGCGCCTGCAAGTTGCATATCTGCAGGAATCAAGTCTATATTCCTGTATTTTGACTTCATTATGCATTTCTCAACATCTACATTTCCTAGCAAGGCGTCATATATTGTGTTTTCAAGGTATCTTGACGCCTGTCCAAACCCGCTGGTAGTATTTCCCTGCGGATCGATATCGACCACAAGTATTTTATTTCCCATCTTTCCCAGATTGGCAGAAAGATTAATATTGGTGGTAGTTTTTCCTACCCCTCCCTTTTGATTAAAAATGGCAATGGCTTTTCCCATGCTTCGCACTCCCCGATCGCTAAGTTGTTTTATCTTTTTCTTCCACTATTTCATTATAGGATATTTTAGCAACATTTATAAGTAAAAGCGGCAAATTATTTATATTTAAATATTGTTGCAAATCGCTTCAAGCCTCTCTTTCCCATCTTTACTGGCCCTCGGCGCCTGCTTGTCACGGCAAATCCACATACTGCTTCCTGTCAAAAAACTTGTGGCTTTCGATTTTATCAATATTTCTCAAAAAACAACAAAACCGCATTTTCTGCGGTTTTGTTTCACGTGAAACACTCATTATCAGTTATTTGGTATTTTTATCCTTATTTCATAGTATTTACCTTTATCTGTTTCTTCATATTCGGCTTTTACACCCGTCTTTAAAATTTCCTTAAAGGCGTTCTTTATTGTGTTTGTATAAATTCTCATATTCATGGATGCCTTGAATGTTTGTCTCCTAGCCTTCCTGTTGTCTTTTTTGCTCTTTTTCTCTATGGCATCTTCTGTCTGACGCACGTTCCATTCGTTCTTGACTATCTTCTTTAACATGCTGTCCCGGTCTTTTTCTTCATCCATCTTGAGCAAAGCCCTGCCATGCCTCTCTGTCAACCCGTTTTTTCTTATATTCTCAAGCTGCCCCTCCGACAACTTGAGAATCCTCAACTTGTTTGCTATTGTGGATTGATTCTTTCCGACAGATTTGGCGATATCCTGCTGCTTCATGTTATAATCCTTCATCAGCTTCTTGTATCCTATCGCCTCTTCTACAAAATCGAGATCCTCTCTCTGCAAATTTTCAACAAGAGCAATAACTGCAGAATCCTCGTCGTTGGCATCCTTTATAACAACCGGCACATAATCCAGTCCAGCTCTTTCCGCTGCCCTAAGCCTTCTTTCTCCTGCAATAAGCTCGTATTCACCACTTTTTTTTCTGACGGTAAGTGCTTGCAAAACACCATACTTCCTTATTGAAGCCGCCAATTCAGTCAAGGCCTTTTCTGAAAAAAGTTTCCTGGGTTGATTTGGATTGGCCTTTATGTCTTCTGTTTTTACATATATTATTTCATTCATTTATATTCTCCTTAAAAAATCGGATTTTTTGAAGGCTTTCCTGCTTTTCTTGGATACTTTGTGGGCGTTTTGCTAACCTTTTCAATAACAATTATCTCGCGGCCGGATTCAAGATATGGATTTTTGACCAAGACTCTTTCCCTTACCTTTCCTCCCAACACTTCAATTGCTTTTTTTGCTGTCTCAAGCTCTTGATCGGCCCTTGGCCCCTTCATTGCCACGAATATACCTCCGACCGCAACAAGCGGCAAACAATACTCGCTGAGAACAGCCAGATTAGCCACTGCCCTGGAAACCGCGACATCAAATGTCTCTCTTAGTTTCTTATCTCTTCCCAGGTCTTCCGCCCTGGAGTGAATAGCAATTATGTCTTTCAAGCCCAGAGACTTAATGCTTTCCCTTAGAAAAGTCACTCTTTTGCCAAGCGAATCCGCCAAGACCCATTCTCCCTCTCTTCTCAATATCCTAAGGGGTATTCCCGGAAAACCTGCGCCTGTTCCCATGTCTATCATTCTTTCACCATGCAGAATGCCGTCTATGCTCAAACATGTCGCCGAATCAAGGAAATGCTTTACTATAATATCTCTTTCCTGGGTTATTGCCGTTAAATTCATTTTCTTATTCCACTTTAGAAGCAGATTCATGTAGTCCTCAAACGCTGTTTCAATATCCCGAGAGCTTTCTATTCCCATAAGGGCCAGTCCTGAAGACAATAATTTCTTATCCATTCTGCTTTGCCTTCCTTCTTTTTTGCTCAAGATAAATCATCAAAACAGATATGTCAGAAGGAGAAACCCCTGAAATTCTTGATGCCTGGCCTACTGAAAGAGGCCTAATATCGCTCAATTTTTGCCTTGCCTCCAGGCGGATTCCTGATATTTTTGAATAGTCGATATCGGTATCAAGCATTTTTCTTTCAAGTTTTTTAAACCTTTCTATTTGCTGCTTCTGTTTCACAATATATCCCTCGTACTTTACTTCCACCTCAACCTGGGCAACCACCTGCGCTTTTAAAATCGGCCTGTTTGGATCGATTGGCTGCAGTTTCGCATAATCAAGCTCAGGCCTCTTTAAAAGCTCATACAGGGAAAGGGTGTTTTTTGCTTGTGCGCTTTCCTGTTTTTCTAAAAATTCTTTTAGCTCCCCCGGTTTTTTCCTGACGCTCTTTAGTCTCTCGATTTCTGCTTCCACCTGGGTCTTTTTGCTTATATGCCGCTCATAACGCTCTTTGGACACAAGCCCCAGTTTCCAACCTTTTTCAGTAAGTCTCAAGTCGGCATTGTCTTGGCGCAAAACAAGGCGGTATTCAGCCCTCGATGTCATTATTCTATATGGTTCATTGGTTCCCTTAGTCACCAGGTCATCAATCAATACCCCAATATAAGCTTCCGACCGGTCAAGAACAAATGCTTCTTCCCCTTTTATCATCAAGGCCGCATTTATTCCACTCATAAGACCTTGTGCAGCAGCCTCCTCATAACCTGAAGACCCGTTGATTTGGCCTGCAAAAAACAAACCCTTTATTTTCTTGTATTCAAGCGTCGGTTTCAGTTTCATAGGGTCTATGCAATCGTATTCTATTGCATAAGCCGGCCTCATAAGTTCCGCCTTCTCAAGTCCTTTTATTGTTCGATAAAAAGCTACTTGAACCTCCTCTGGCAAACTTGTAGACATCCCCTGTATATACATTTCATCCGTGTAAAGCCCTTCCGGCTCAACAAAAAGCTGGTGCCTGTCTTTATCTGCGAATTTTACCAGTTTTGTCTCTATTGAAGGACAATACCTGGGTCCAGGTCCCTCTATCTCTCCCCCGAACATTGCGGATTTGTTTATGTTTTTCAAAATGACATCATGTGTGCCGGTATTTGTATAGCTTAGCCAACAGGGTACCTGGGGAAAATCGATATGGTCGTTCATAAAAGAAAAGGGTACAATTTCTTTATCTCCATTCTGTTCGACCATTTTTGAGTAATCTAAAGATGCGCTGTTTACTCTCGCCGGCGTTCCCGTTTTAAACCGCCTTAAGGCTATACCGTGTTTTCTCAGAGATTTTGACAATTCTGTAGCGGCCCTCAAATCATTTGGTCCGCTTTCGTAACTTACGTCTCCAATAAATATTCTCCCTGCCAAAAATGTTCCCGTAACAAGAATCACAGCTTTGCCTTTATAAATAGCTCCCGTTCTGGTTCCTATTCCCATTGCCTTGCCATTTTCAACAAATATTTCAGTTGCTTCAGCTTGCCTCAAATCCAGATTCTCCTGCTTTTCCATCACTTTCTTCATCTCAGTATGATATTTTTGCTTATCCGACTGTACCCTGAGAGAATGCACAGCAGGCCCCTTAGCAGTATTGAGCATTTTGCTCTGAATGGATGATTTATCGGCGTTTACAGCCATTTCCCCGCCCAGAGCGTCTATTTCCCTTACAAGATGTCCCTTTCCCGTTCCTCCTACAGAAGGATTGCAGGGCATCATAGCGACAGCATCCAATGTTATTGACACAACCAGGGTTTTCATTCCCATTCGAGCGGACGCCAAAGCCGCTTCACAGCCTGCATGTCCTGCTCCAACGACAATTACATCATATTCTTCGGCAACAAAACCTTTCATAAGCTCCCCTTTCTTCGATTACTTGCCCAGGCAAAAATCCGAAAAAACCTTATCTATTATGTCGTCCCCAACTGTTTCTCCAATTATTTCTCCAAGATAAGCATAAGAATTTTTTATATCGATTTCAATAAAATCATACGGCATTTTCTTTTTTGTTGTTTCAATAGCTTCATTTATGCTTATAAGGGCTCTCTCAAGCGCATTTTTCTGTCTTGCACTTGTTACAAGGGCATCCCCCCGTTTGAAAACTTCCCCGGAATACACCATGTCGACTATTTTATCCTCAAGCTCCTTAAGCCCCGATCCCTTCAAAACCGATGTTCTTATTATTGCCTTGTCTCCCATCAGTTCCCTTATTTCCTTTTCATCTATTTTAACTTCCAAATCCGTTTTGTTTATTAGTACTATGGCTTTTCGGGCCTTTACGTATTCCATCATTTCGCGGTCTTCATCTTTCAAGGCATCCCCCGCATCCAAAACAAGTATAACCAAATCGGCCTTGTTGAAAAAAGCCTTGCTTTTTTCAACTCCCATTTTTTCAATCATGTCTTCCGTTTCCCTTATTCCAGCGGTGTCCACAATTTTCAAGGGTATTCCTCTTACATTTAAGTGTTCCTCTATTATGTCCCTGGTCGTGCCTGGAACATTTGTCACTATTGCCCTCGCTTCCTGGAGCAATGCATTCAAAAGCGATGATTTTCCTACGTTTGGCTTGCCTATTATTACAGTCTGCAGTCCTTGCCGCATTATTTTCCCTGTATCTGCTGTCTCAAGCAAATCGCTTATAGCATTTTTTGCGGCTTGCCCATGTTCAAGAATCCCTTCATAGCTTATTTCCTCAATATCCTCTTCAGGATAATCTATAGCAACTTCAATACCCGCCAAAAGCGAAAGCAGTTCATTTCTTATGGACTTCACCTTTAGGGAAAGCCCCCCCTCCAGCTGGTCCAATGCTATATCATAGCTTTTATCGGTTTTTGCGCCTATAAGATCCATAACAGCTTCAGCCTGAGCCAAATCAAGCCTCCCGTTAAGAAAAGCCCTTTTTGTGAATTCGCCTCGCTCTGCGGCCCGGGCTCCGTTTTTCAAAACCATTTCAAGTATCTTTCTTGACGGAACGAGTCCCCCGTGACAATCAATTTCCGCAATATCCTCAGCTGTATATGTTCCCGGTCCCTTCATATACACAGCAAGCACTTCGTCTATCCTTTCATCTCCCTCTAAAATAAATCCGTAAACCATTTTACGTGGAGAATACCCCCTTATGCTCTTCCTTCTTTTAGGTTTGAACAAGGTGTCAAGAATATCGAGAGCCTTTGGTCCGCTAATTCTCACTATTCCTATTCCAGCCTCTCCAGGGGCCGTAGAAATCGCAGCTATTGTTTCGCCAAACATGTCATCACCTCTTTATTAAGCAATAAAAACCCAGCGGCAACTGGGTTTAATCGTCATATCATTCTTCTTAATTGCTATGCTTCTTCTTGAGATATATTCTCACCTTTCGGTAGGGATCCTCTCCTTCGCTTCTGGTGGAAATATCTTCGTTGCCCTGAAGAGCGGAGTGAATGATTCTTCTTTCATATGGATTCATGGGTTCAAGCACAACGTCCTTCTTATATTTTCTAGCCTTGTAGGCCAGCTTTTCTGCCAATTTTTTCAGGGTCTTTTCTCTTTTGTTTCTGTAATTCTCCGTATCCAGTATAACCCTTATATATTCCTTCCTGCCCTTGTTTACAACAATGCTTGTCAGATACTGAAGCGAATCAAGGGTTGTTCCCCTTTTACCTATGAGTATAGCCATGTTTGGACCGGACAAATTCAGATGCAAATTATTTTCTTCAAGCCTGGAATCTATATCCGCCTTCTCTCCCATGTATATGAGAACTTCCTGAAGGAAATTTATGGCTACCTCTTCAGCGTCAATCTTCTGGCTCACCCTTACAACAGCCTGCTTTGTGTTTATAAGGCCGAGTATGTTTTTGGGCTCCTCTAAAACATTTATTTCCACTTCGTCTCTTGTCAACATTAATTCATCCAAAGCATTGTTTACAGCGGCTTCAACGGTTCTAGCGCTTTTTTCCAATGATTTCATAAAAAAATTACGCCTCCTTCAAATCGCTTCTGTGGTTTATAAAGTACTGCTGCACCATTTGGAAAAGATTACTTACAGCCCAGTAGAGAGTAAGCCCCGCCGGGAAAGTAACCCCCCAGAAAAGTATCATCAAGGGCATCATAATAGTCATGGTTTTCATAGCCTGCGGCTGGCTTCCGCCCTTTTTCTTTCCTGCTGACATAGCCATTGAAAAATAAGTTGTCACAGCCGCAAATATGGGAAGAATCCAGGGAATTTTATTTCCCATTAAAGGCAGGGTAAAGGCCACTTTCAATACATCAGGATCTGTTAGATTCGCCATCCATAGAAAAGGTGCCGATATGGCAACTGCCGCCGCCGCCGCGTCTCCTGCAAAAACATATTCTACAGGTGTCCTTAAAGCGGCAAAAAGTCCGAACAGTATGGGTAATTGTATCAATAGAGGCAAACACCCGGCCATTGGATTTATATTATGTTCCTTGTAAAGCTCCAAAGTTTTTTCGTTAAGTTTCGTTTTGTCATTCTTGTATTTTTCCTGCAATTTCTTCAATTCCGGTTGTATCTCGTTCATTGCCTTGGTTGATTGCAACTGCTTGAATGTCAATGGTAATAGAACAACTTTTGTCACAATGGTAAAAAGTATTATGGCCATTCCATAATTCCCAACCATATTGTATATCAAATGCAACAAAGCTCCCAATGGTTTCGCTAATACGCTCAAAATTTATCCTCCTATTTACTTTCCTCTTAATTATTTTAAAGGGTCATACCCTCCTGGATGGAAGGGATGGCATCTCAATATTCTTTTTACTCCAATATAAGTCCCCTTTATTGCCCCGTATTTTTCCAAAGCTTCTATTGTATACTGTGAACACGTTGGAATATAACGGCAACTTTTCGGCAAAAAAGGAGAAATTGCATTCTGATAAAATTGAACAGTTTTAATAAGCAGTCTCTTCATCTATAACACCTGTTTTTTTATGCCCGCCCTCTTTACAGCCTTCACAAAGGAATCTTCAACCCCTTTATAATCCGCCTCATTTACTGTGACCCTGGCTATTGCTACAATATCATATCCATCCATGATGGAATTTTCCATGTGGCGGTAGGCTTCCTTCATCAGTCTGCGGGCTCGGTTTCTTTTTACACTGTTTCCGACTTTCTTGCTTGCGGTAAAACCAATTCTTGTTTCATCATTTTTGTTCTTTCTGTAAAAAAGCACAATATACCTGCTTCCAACGGATTTTCCCTTTCTGTATGTTTCCTTGAATTCTTTGCTTTTTCTCAACTTGTTCATATTCGACTCCTAAAAACCCTGTTTACAGAAAAAGACCACTAGAAGCGGTCTTAGGCACTCAATTTCTTTCTTCCTTTTAATCTGCGTCTCTTCAATACATTTCTTCCAGACTTTGTCTTCATTCTTTTTCTAAAGCCGTGCTCGACTTTTCTTTGTCTTTTTTTCGGTTGATAAGTTCCAGTACCTTTTCTCATTTGAAGCACCTCCTCTAATTGACCTTAATATATAATTTTGGTCCTTTATATTCTTCTTCTACTCTGCGCTTTGTAATTATACCCCTATACACCCCCTGTGTCAAGAAATAATAAGGCTTTGGCCCCTTTTGCATATTTGTGGATAAATGTATAGTTTTTTTGTTTTCTTGTGGATAATTTTGTTTTATTCAATTGAATATACCCTTTCATTTTGTTATGATAATTATGCATGTTGATAACTTTTTAAATTATTGATTGTCTGCTTGTCAACATCTTATTTTCAATACTTGTTGGCATCTTTATATTTATCCTCATTTTTCAATTGCCGAAGCTTGTTGATATTTTTTCATATATGATGTTGATATTTCAAGCAGCCTTTGTTTATAAACAGATTGTACACTTGCTCAATTTTTTTTCTGTTGACAATTGATGCTTTTTTCTATAGCCGTTTACAATAACAATTATCCATTCTCAATGTGGAAAACTTGTCTCAATGCATTTACCCGCTTTAAAAGGAGGACTTCGATGAACAGCAACATAAATTTATATTGGGAAAAAACCCTCGACCTCATCAAATCAGAACTTTCAGCAGTCTCTTTCAACACCTGGCTCAAAACCTTGGTTCCTGTTGAAATAGATAAGGGCGTAATGTTTCTTTCAGCTCCCAACAAATTCAATAAGGATATTCTCGAAACACGTTATGCCGCATTGATAGAAAACGCACTAAACCAAGTTTCGGAAGATACTCTAAAAATAGAATTCATCCTTTCAGGGTCAGAACCTAAAAACACCGAAGACCCAATCGATTCATCAAATGTATCTTCTTCCTTCTCAAAATCATCAAATTTGAATCCTAAATATATTTTTGACACTTTTGTAATAGGAAACAGCAATCAATTCGCCCATGCTGCTTCTTTGGCTGTAGCGGAATCACCCGCAAAAGCATACAATCCCTTGTTTATATATGGAGGAGTAGGACTTGGCAAAACCCACCTCATGCATGCAATTGGCCATTTTATAAAAAGCAAAAACAATTCTTCCGAAGTAGTCTATGTAACAAGCGAAATGTTTACAAACGAACTCATAAATTCAATCAAAGACGATAAAAATGTTCTTTTCAGAAACAAATACAGAAATATAGACGTTCTTCTGATTGACGATATACAATTCATTGCAGGTAAAGAAAGAACCCAGGAAGAATTTTTTCATACATTCAATGCATTGCACGAGGCCAACAAGCAAATAATAATTTCATCAGACCGGCCCCCAAAAGAAATACCAACTTTGGAAGACCGTTTGAGATCCAGATTCGAATGGGGTCTCATAACAGACATACAGGCTCCGGACTTTGAAACAAGGGTTGCAATTTTGCGCAAAAAAGCTGAAATGGAAAATATTAATGTTTCCGACGACATACTCCATTTTATTGCCGGAAAAATACGGTCAAACATCCGCGAGCTTGAAGGGGCACTGACCCGAGTATGCGCCTTTTCCTCCCTTACAAACAGAGAAATAAGCCCGGATCTAGCAAATGAAGCCTTGAAAGATATTTTTTCTACATCAAAACCAAAAAAAATAACCGTTTCGCTTATTAAAGATGTAGTGGGTAGACACTACGACCTGAAAAAAGAAGATTTCAACTCAAAACGCAGAAATCGGTCTATTTCCTTTCCCCGCCAAGTTGCTATGTACTTGTCACGGGAACTGACAGACCTTTCCCTTCCCAAAATAGGTGAACAATACGGCGGAAGGGATCATACTACTGTAATCCATGCATGCGATAAAATATCCAAAACCATACTTAAAAACAATGAGGAAAAAATTAAAATACAAAGAATAACAAAAGAAATAAAAGGGGAATGATGCTTGCATTTATGCTGTTGAAAACCCCTCATGTAAAAGCAATGTTATCCACAGGGTTTTTGTATGTCCAACCCTTTCACCCTTAATGGATTGGGCTCATTTTCAACAAATCAACAGGCCCTACTGCTATTACTACTATCCTTTTCCCTTTATTGTTATAAAAACGAACATCCCAAGGAGGTATTAAAATGAAATTTGTTTGCAATGAAAAATATCTTGCCGCCGCAGTAAACATTGTACAGAAAGCGGCATCAAACAAAACTACTTTGCCAATACTGAAAGGAATATTGATTGAAGCAAACAACGACCACATAAGATTGGTAGGAAATAATTTAGATATTGCAATTGAAAATAAAATAGAAGCAGAAGTTATTGAAAACGGTGCTGTAGTGATTTCATCAAGGATTTTTGGAGATATAATAAGAAAACTGCCAGATGCAGATATATTGCTGTCAACTGATAGCGACAACAATGTATATATAAGTTGCGAGAAATCGAATTTTGACTTGGTAGGACAGCCTGCTGAAGAATTTCCATCTCTTCCGGATGTAGTTGATCAAAATGTATACACATTTGATAAAAATGTCTTCAAGAATATGGTGAGGCAAACATCTTTTGCCGCATCAATAGATGAGACAAGACCAATACTTACAGGAGAGCTGATAGAAATAGATGGAGGAAAGGCTTCCATAGTGGCCCTGGATGGATACAGGCTGGCTATAAAAGAAGCTTTTGTTGAAGGTGCCGCAAATAATAAAGCTGTAGTTCCCGTTCAGACATTGAATGAAATAATGAAAATAATAGGAAACGAGGCCGAAGGATCGGTTATTGTTTCATTTTCTGAAAACCATGTCCTTTTCACTATTGACGGAGTAAGGGTAATATCAAGGCTTCTGGATGGTGATTTTATAAATTACAAGCAAATAATTCCCAATGAATATAATACAAGAGTAAAAATAAAAACCAAAAGCTTTTTGGATGGATTGGAAAGAGCTTCTCTTCTTGCCAGAGAAGGAAAAAACAATCTGATAAAGATAAACATAAAAGACGATGTAATGAAAATAAATTCAAATGCGGAAATAGGAAGCGTAGAGGAAAAAGTTCCAATAGAACTTGAGGGAGAAGACATACAAATAGGTTTCAACTCAAAGTATCTTATAGATGTGCTGAGGGTGCTTGATTGCGATGAGGTGAGCTTGGATTTTACAACGAGCGTAAATCCATGTATCATAATGCCTTACAAACAAAAAGAATATACTTATTTGGTTCTTCCTGTAAGATTAACGGCTGAATGATTTTTGCCTGAAAAAAATTCAGTCCTTGTGGCAGGACTGAATTTTTTATGAAATTATTGAAAATGGAAGGGAATAAAATGGATATTGTGCAAATCGACACGAAAACAATAAAACTGGAACAATTTCTTAAATTTTGTGGAGAAGCCGGAAGCGGTGGCAGTGCAAAAATTATTATTGGCCAAGGATTGGTAAAAGTAAATGGAGAAGTCGAAAAAAGAAGAGGAAAAAAACTTAAAGACCAAGATATAGTAGAATTTGAAAACAGAAAATATAGAATTGAGCAAAAGAATAAAGGCCTGTAAGAAGAGAAGATAGAAATATATTCAACGATAATAAAGAAAGAATATTGAAAGGAAGCTGTTTTAGTGTATATAAAAAGCCTGAATCTAGTGAATTTCAGAAATTACAGCAGTCTTTCTATTGAATTTGACAATAAAATCAATATTTTTTACGGTATGAATGCCCAAGGAAAGACAAATATTATTGAGTCCCTTTATGTTGGGGGTTTTGGCAAATCCTTTAGGACTTCAAACGACAGGGACATGATCTCGATGGGCGAGAATAATGCAGCTTTGGGAATAAAGTATTTTTGCAGGGGAAGAAAACAGAAAATAGACTTGAGATGGAATGGAAAAGGAAAAAAAGAAATAAGAGTAAATGAATCAAGCCTTGAAAAGCTGTCGGATATTCTTGGAAACTTGAATGTGGTAATTTTTTCTCCCGAAGATTTGAAACTGGTAAAAGAAGGTCCGTCGGAAAGAAGAAGATTCATGAATCGTGAAATATCCCATATAAGTCCTAATTATTATTATCATCTTTCTCAATACAACCGTATTCTAATTCAAAGAAATAACCTGCTCAAGCAAAGCAAATACAAGAAAGTTCCCTTGGACCTGTTGGATGTATGGGATGAGCAGCTTGCAGACGAAGGTTCAACAATTATGGAAAAAAGAAGTGTTTTCATAAAAAGACTTAATACAATTTCTCGGCTTAAACATAGAAAAATAACTAAAAACAAGGAGAACATAGAAGTATCATATAAAAAAAACATAGGAAAAGAAGAAAATACAGGCAAAGAAGAAATAAAAGACATTTTCAGGAATAAAATAAAAGAAACAAGAAAACAGGATTTTGAGAAAGGATATACATCCTGTGGACCCCATAAAGATGACCTGTCAATAAAAATAAATGGAATAGATGTTAGGAATTTCGGATCACAGGGGCAGCAAAGAACAGCGGTCCTGTCACTCAAGCTTTCAGAGATAGATATTGTAAAGGCAGAGACAGGCGAATTTCCAATACTTCTTTTGGACGATGTAATGAGCGAGTTGGATGAAAAGAGACAAAAGGAACTAATAGTAAATTTAAAAGATGTTCAAGTTTTTACAACTATGACAGAAATACCTGGAATATTGAAAGAAGACATCAAAGGTGGTAAAATTTTTTATATCGAAAAAGGAAATGCCAGTCTTGTATAAAACAAGAAAATAAAAAAAGCTGTTGAAATATATATTGGAAAATCAATTTTGATGATATTTAATTGTCTTTTAGAGACTTGTCAGATAAGAATAAAGCTTTTTATTAATCAAACAAAGGATTAAAATTTTGATACAAAACATGGAAAAATCCTCGGGGAGGTATGGATCGTGATAGAAAAAGTAAATCAGGAATACAATGCGAAACAAATACAGGTTTTGGAAGGATTGGAGCCTGTTAGAAAAAGGCCCGGGATGTACATAGGCTCCACTGGAGAAAGAGGACTTCACCATTTGGTCTACGAGATAGTGGACAACAGTATAGACGAGGCCTTGGCTGGATACTGCAGCAGTATAGAAATAGCCATAAATGAGGATAACTCCATAACAGTAATAGACAATGGACGCGGAATGCCGGTTGACATGCATGAAAAAATGAAAAAACCTGCTGTTGAAGTAATACATACTGTTCTTCACGCAGGTGGAAAATTCGGAAACGGAGGCTACAAGGTTTCGGGTGGACTGCATGGAGTAGGAGCTTCAGTTGTTAACGCACTTTCGGAATGGTTTGAGGTTGAAGTAAAAAGAAATGGAAAAATATACAGGCAACGCTATGAAAGAGGGAAAACCATAACAGAACTCCAGGTCATAGGAAAAACAAAAGAAACGGGTACAAAATCTGTTTTTATGGCCGATGTCGAAATCTTCAATGAGGTTAATTTCGAGTACAATATCCTAAGGCATAGGCTAAGGGAAATGGCTTTTCTCAACAAGGGAATACAAATAACATTGGAAGACAAGAGGGTAGACAAGGAAAAAAAGGAAACTTTTCATTACGAGGGCGGAATCAAGGAATTTGTAAAATATTTAAACAAGAACAGAGATGAAATTCATGAAAACATAGTATATTATGAATCCGAAAAAGACAATACAACCGTTGAACTGGCCATGCAATACACTACTGCATATTCTGAAAACATATTTACATTTGCAAACAACATCAACACCCAGGAAGGCGGAACCCACCTTGTAGGCTTTAAGACTGCGCTTACAAGATATATAAATGACTATGCAAGGAGATTTAATTACATCAAAGAAAAAGATTCAAATCTTCAGGGAGAGGATATAAGAGAAGGACTTACTGCGGTAGTTTCAGTAAAATTGCTTGAACCTCAATTTGAAGGACAAACAAAAACAAAACTGGGCAACAGCGAAATAAGAGGAATAAGCGAATCGATTACAGGAGAGGTTATACAAAGATTTTTGGAAGAAAACCCAGCTGACGCAAAATCCATAATCGAAAAATGCATTAAGGCTTCAAAAGCAAGGGAGGCGGCCAGAAAGGCAAGAGAGCTTACAAGAAGAAAAGGTGCTCTTGACGGACTTTCTCTTCCCGGCAAACTTGCGGACTGTTCAGAAAAAGATCCTGAAAAGACTGAAATTTTTCTAGTAGAGGGAGATTCTGCCGGCGGTTCTGCAAAACAGGGAAGAAGCAGGGCTTTGCAGGCTATTTTGCCTCTCAAAGGTAAAATACTTAATGTTGAAAAGGCAAACCTGGCGAGAATGTTGAATTACAATGAAATAAGGGCGATGATTACTGCATTCGGCTGCGGTATAGGAGACGAATTTGATATTGGCAGCCTCAGGTACCATAAAATAGTTATTATGACCGACGCCGATGTAGACGGATCCCATATCAGGACTTTGCTTTTGACTTTTTTCTTCAGATACATGAAGCCGCTTCTTGAAAATGGATACATTTATATAGCTCAACCGCCTTTGTATAAAGTCAAAAAAGGAAGAGGAGAGCACTATGTATACACAGATGCCGAACTCGATACCCTCTTAAAAGAAATAGGAAAAAAAGGGAGATCGATTCAGCGGTATAAAGGTCTTGGAGAGATGGACTCGGAACAATTATGGGATACTACAATGGACCCTGAAAGAAGAATAATGAAGAAAGTTTCCATAGACGACGCTGTTGAAGCTGATGAAATATTTACAATTCTTATGGGCGACAAAGTCCAGCCTAGAAGGGAATTCATCGAAGAAAATGCAAAATATGTAAGCAATCTGGACATATAGACAAAAGATGCTTATCCTATAAATTGAAGAGTCTAAGGAAAACAAGGCGGGAGGAAGACAATGGAAAACAATCAAATCCTTGAAGTGGATATAACAAAGGAAATGAAAAAATCATATATAGACTATGCCATGAGTGTAATAGTCGGAAGGGCTTTGCCTGATGTAAGGGACGGACTCAAGCCTGTCCACCGAAGAATATTGTATGCAATGAACGAACTGAATCTGGATCCATCCAAACCGCACAGAAAATCGGCCCGCATAGTCGGAGACGTTTTGGGTAAATACCACCCACATGGTGATACTGCCGTATATGATGCAATGGTACGGCTCGCACAGGAATTTTCATCAAGATACATGATGGTGGACGGACATGGAAACTTTGGTTCCATAGACGGGGACAGCGCTGCTGCAATGAGATATACAGAAGCCAGGCTTGCCAAACTTTCCAAGGAAATGCTGCGCGATATAGAAAAAGAAACAGTGGATTTTGCCCCAAACTTTGACGAGGAGCTTTTAGAGCCGGTTGTGCTTCCCAGCAGATTTCCCAACTTGCTGGCAAATGGATCAAGCGGAATAGCCGTTGGAATGGCAACCTCAATCCCACCCCACAATCTTGGGGAAATAATTGATGCAACTGTTCATTTGATAGATAATCCCGAAGCTGATGTAAACGAATTGGTAAAAATAGTAAAGGGGCCCGATTTCCCGACCGGAGCGATAATTTTAGGCAAAGATGCAATAAAAAACGCTTACAGGACTGGAAGAGGAAAACTTAGGGTAAGGGCCAGAATAGAAACAGTGCAGATGAAAAGGGGCAAGGAAGCCCTTATAGTCAGCGAAATTCCATACATGGTAAACAAATCCAAGCTTATTGAGGGAATTGCCGATTTGGTAAGAAACAAAAAAATCGAGGGAATTTCAGACTTGAGGGACGAAAGCAACAGAGAAGGCATAAGGGTTGTAATAGAACTAAAGAAAGATGCCAATGCAGGGATTGTACTGAACAAGCTTTACAAGCACTCACAACTGCAAACCACATTTAGCATAATAATGATAGCCTTGGTGGACGGAGAACCAAAAACACTTAACCTGAAGGAAATAATTTATCATTATATAAAACACCAAAAGGATGTTTTGACAAGAAGGACTGAATACAACCTGAGGAAAGCTGAAGACAAGGCTCATATTCTGGAAGGGCTTAGAATAGCTCTGGACAATATAGATCGAATAGTTGAGCTCATAAAAAAATCGCCTAACGCGGAAGAGGCTAGAAAACAACTCAAAAACGAATTTTCATTGACCGACGTGCAGGCCCAGGCGATATTGGACATGAGGTTGCAGAAACTTACAGGTCTTGAACGCGAAAAGATTGAAAGCGAATATATGGAGCTTATCAAAAAAATAAACAGATACAAGGAAATACTTTCAAACGAAATGCTCTTGATGAGCATAGTAAAAGATGAAATAACAGAAATAAGAGACAAGTTCAGCGACGAGCGAAGAACGGAAATAAGGGCGCGCGCGGAGGATGTAAACGACGAGGACCTTATAGCTGATGAAGAAGTTGTAATAACGTTGACTCGCTACGGCTATGTAAAAAGAGTTCCATGCGATACCTATACCAGCCAAAAGCGTGGAGGAAGAGGCAAAACAGGACTTTCAACAAGAGAAGAGGATTTTGTCAAGAACATATTCACGACAACTACTCATAATTATATTATGTTTTTTACAAACAAGGGAAAAGTATACAGAATAAAGGCATACGAAATTCCAGAAGCAAAGAGACAGGCAAAGGGCACTGCCATAGTGAACCTGCTTCAGCTTGACAATGAGGAAAAAGTCACAGCAATCATACCGCTTAGGGATTTTGAGGAAACATCATACCTGGTTTTGGCTACAAAGGACGGAATAATCAAAAAAACAGAGCTAAGTCAATATGATTCTTCAAGGAAAACCGGTCTCATTGCCATAAATTTAAAGGATGGGGATGAACTGATTGAAGTAATGAAAACCGACGGCAAACAGGATATAATGCTGGTTACAAAAAATGGATTGTCAATAAGGTTTAAAGAAGAAGAAGTTAGAAGCGTAGGAAGAAACACCAAAGGGGTCAAGGGCATAAAATTAAAGAAGGACGATTGTGTAGTAAGTCTCGAAATTGCAGACGACAGCAAAAAACTTTTGGTGGTAAGTGAAAACGGTTTTGGAAAAAGGACCCGGATGGCCCTCTATAGAGTACAAACGAGAGGCGGGCAGGGAGTAAAAACATATAATTCGACAAAGGAAACAGGACGAATAGTCGGAGCCATAGTGGTGGAAGAAGAAGACGAACTCTTCATAATAAATTCATCCAGCGTGGTTATAAGATTGGAAGTCGGTGATATTTCCACGATGGGAAGAAGCACAAAGGGAGTTAAGCTTATGAGAATAAAAGAAAGCGATTCTGTGATTTCCATAGCCAAGGTGCTTGAAGCTGAAAAAGAACTTGAAAAAAAATAAAAAGAAAAAATCCGCATTGATATTGCGGATTTTTTTGTGCAAAAGAGTAAATAAGAATAAAAGCTGATAAAAAAAGTGTGAAACGATGAATTTTAGTGGGGGAATCATAATGGACAAAACAGAAAAAAAAACAATAGTGGCATACAGCATATTGGCAGTGGCCTTGCTTTATATTATTGAGCAGATACTTATGCCGGGATATATTATAAAATCCATTTCAAAAGTAATTATTTTTTTGCTTGGTCCGGTGTATTTACAGAAGAGGGTGGGAAAAAGAAAAACAGTAAGTTTTTTCATAAACAAAGAGTCTTTGCCCATGAAAAAAATACTAATTGCCGGATTTGGGGCCTTTGCAGCTGTTTTGGCGGCATATGCATTGCTGAGAAGCCAAATAGATCTGGACACTATAAGCAGAGAGCTTGAAGGCGTTCTCCATGTAAATGCCGGAAATTTCATACTTGTTGGAATTTATATAGTTCTTGTAAATGCAGCAATAGAAGAGTTTTTTTTCAGGGGCTTCCTGTTTTTAAACTTAAAAAGCAATTCTTTCAGGGAAAGAGTATTTGCATATATGTATTCCTCACTGCTTTTTTCCCTTTACCACCTGTCGATATTTATAAAATGGTTTGATGTCAAATTGATTGTAGCAGCTATTCTTGGCCTGCTTGCTGCGGGCATTTTTTTCAACTATATGGACGAAAAGCACGACACAATAATTTGCTCCTATATGATTCATGCATGCTCGGATGCGGCAATCATTTTGATCGGGCTTAAAATGTTTGCTTTGGCAGGATAAAAAACATTATATTTTTATTAAAAAATATACTTGTATACTATTGACAAGATTGTATACAGATATTATAATGTACACATAATCAAATTGAAAAGGGGTGCATTATATGAAAAACGTTAAAAAGGTTGTAGATAAAAAGAAGATGGAAAACAAAAAATGTGGTGCAATCACTTGCATACACAACGTTAACAATAAGTGCAACTTAAATTATTGCGATTTTTGTGAAAGATATTTTAACAATGAATACTAATATATACAAATAGAGCAAAGGCCTTCAAGCTTGCATGTAAAACATGCAAGCTTGGAGGCTTTTTAAGTGCTGGCAAAACTTCAATTCTTTATTATAAATTGCACCAGTGATGAATATATAGTAGAATCAAAAGTAATGGGGAGAAGATAGCTTTCTTTTCCTATTTTTCATAAATATTTTGCTGATTGCAAAAATAATCAAGTGTTTGAGGAGGGGAAGCTTTTGTCACTTTCTATCGAGAAAAAATACAGGGAAGACAAGGATTTTTGGGATGTCAAGATTACGGGGGAAGTGGACATATACACTTCTGACAAAATCAGGGACACCCTCAATGAAATGATTAAGGAAAAAATATCGGAAATACAAATCGACTGCAAGGAGCTTTCTTACATCGACAGCAGCGGCTTGGGCGTTTTTATTGGAATACTGAAGAAACTTAAGGAAGAGGACAAGAATCTTGTAGTATTAAATGCCAGATCGAACATTCTCAAACTGCTAAGCATAACGGGGCTGGATAAAGTTTTCGTAATAAGGGAAAATTAAAATGAAGGGTGATAATATGGGCACTTACCAGGGAAAAGTTGAATTTGAAGGTTTAAGCCAAGGACAAAAATGTATAGATTTGTCGATTCCCGCAATCCCCGAATACGTTTCGGTTGTCAGACTTACGGCTTCGGTAATTGCAAACCGCATAGGTTTTGATTTTGAAGAAATTGAAGATATCAAGGTGGCGGTGAGCGAAGCTTGCAACAATGTTGTTGTACATTCTAAAAAAGAAGATAATTTTGACATAAGGTTCATAAGCGAAAGCGAAAGAATAGGCATTACTGTAAAAGATAATGGCAATGGATTCGATTTAGCTGAATACACTTCCCCGGACTTGAAAAATCCATCGGACCATGGCTTGGGAATTTTTGTAATCAAATCCCTTATGGACAGAGTTGAGGTCAATTCCTCAAAAGAAAGCGGTACTGAAATAAAAATGTACAAAAATCTTTTGTAAGCTGCGAAACCAATGTTTTTTGCGGAGGGAGATTGGGCAATGAATGAAAAAGATAAAGATATTTTAACAAAGGGCATTGCCTTTGAAGATATGGAAGGAAAGGAACTTTTCAGGCTTTATGCCAAAACCAGAGATATTGAAATCAGGAACATTCTGGTTGGAAGATATCTTTACATAGCTGAAATATTATCAAAAAAATATACCAACAAGGGAATAGACTACGAGGATATTTTCCAAGTGGCGTCTTTGGGGTTGATTTATGCAATAGAACGCTTTGATGTTGACAGGGGATATGAATTTTCGAGCTTTGCCACCCCTACAATAATTGGAGAAATTAAAAAATATTTTAGGGACAAGGGCTGGGCCATAAGAGTACCGAGGAGAATCCAGGAATTGTCGAAAAGAATTTATACAACAAAAACTTCGCTTCAGCAAAAGCTGCAGAGGACACCGACCATCGAGGATATAGCAATTGAGCTTGAATGTTCGGTTGAGCAGGTTGTTGAAGCCATTGAAGCCAGCCAGGTGTATTCGCCGAAGTCGCTTGATATAAGTTATGACAACCATGGAGACGACAAGGACATACAGCTTATAGACATAATAGGCAAAGAGGACAAGGTTTTCGACATAATTGAAAACAGGGAATTTATCGTTAAATGCATGGAAAAATTCAATGAAGTGGAAGTGAAAATAGTTGAGGACAGGTTCTTCGAGAGCCGTACACAAATACAGGTTGCATCGGATTTGGGAGTTTCCCAAATGACAATATCCCGCATGGAGAAAAAAATCATACAAAAGTTCAGAAAAGAATTTGATAAACTCAAAGAAATATAAAAGCGCCGAAAGTTTTAATATTCGGCGCTTTCCTTATTGGGCTTATTTTTTTGCTATAAAACGAAACCCATTCTTTCTTTTGCCCTCTTGACAACCTCGTCTGCTATGGAAGAAGCTCTTTCCGCCCCGGTCAGCATAGCTTTTTCAACTTGACCCGACATTCGAATTTCTTCATATTTTTTTTGTATAGGAGAAAGTGAATCGGCGACTATTTCGGCGAGATCCCTCTTGAAAGTTCCGTAGCCTGCGTTAGCGTAGGTTTTTTCTATTTCCTTTATCGATTGTCCGCTCATCACAGAATGTATTGCCATAAGATTGCTTATGCCACGCTTGTTTTCCCAATCGTATCTTATTTCCGAATCGCTGTCGGTAACAGCTTTCATTATGCTTTTTTTGATTTTGGAAGGACTGTCGAGCAAATTGATTTTGCTGTGGGGATTGGGATTGCTTTTGCTCATTTTTTTATCGGGATCGTCAAGAGCCATAATGCGGGCGCCTTCAGAGACATTTGTTATCAATGGCTCCGGCACAACAAAGGTTTCCCCAAAACGGGAATTGAATCTTTCGGCAATGTCCCGTGTGAATTCGAGATGTTGCTTTTGGTCATTGCCTACAGGGACATAATGTGTATCATAAAGAAGAATGTCCGCCGCCATGAGGGTTGGATAAGTATAAAGGCCCACTGATACGGCATCTTTGCCTTGGCTCTTTTCTTTAAATTGCGTCATCCTGTTCAATTCGCCTGTATATGCTACGCACTGAAGGAGCCAGGCAAGCTCGCTGTGAGCCCTGACCTGGGACTGCATAAACAAAATGATTCGGTCCGGGTCCAGACCTGCGGCCATGAAGAGTGCGGCCAATTTCAGCGAATTTTCCCTGAGGGCCGACGGTTCCTGGGGAATGGTGATTGAATGCAAATCGACTATGCTGTAGACACAGTCCATTTCATCCTGCAAGTGTACAAATCTGCGGATAGCTCCAAGGTAATTCCCTAAATGAAGCTCCGATGTAGGCTGAACGCCTGAAAAAACTCTTTTCATATCAAATACCTCCAAAAATTTTTGCTCCTTGTGCATATTAAACAGTATAGTACAGTATCTTGCTAAAAACAATATGTCAAAATAATTCAGATGACAAAGCGCTCTATACTTTTTTGAAAATTCTAAATCAAGGCCGAAAGAAGAATATAAGTCAAAAGCACTGGAAACAGGACATATAAATATTATTATATATGTATATAAATTTTACCGTATTGACAAAACTCTGCGGTAAAATTAAAATTAGAGTAGTATTTTTACTTGATTTCAAAAAGCTGTTAGCAATGAAGATTCAAAAAAACGAATCGAAAGAGAGGGAGTTGTATGAAAAGAAAATTGGCACTGTTTTTAG
>CAZXWC010000004.1:28874-48786 GCA_964644525.1 uncultured Peptostreptococcaceae bacterium | reverse complement strand
CGAGATTTCCCTCCGAGTCGCACTTGGCTCGGCTGAAGGAGACCCCCCTCTTCTTCAAGGCCATCAGCGGCCGCATCACGGCATTGTGCTCGACAGAAGAAACGACCACGTGGTCTCCGCCGGCAAACAGTCCCTTGATGATTGCATTCAGGCTTTCCGTTATGTTTTTTGTGAAAACGACATTCTCCGGTTTGTCGAAACTGAACAGCCTGGCAATCATTTCCCTAGTTTCAAAAACTATGTTTTCGGCCGAGAAAGCGCTTTCGTAAGCTCCCCGGTTGACACTGCATCCGACTTCATTTATGTATCTGCTCATTGCTTCTGCAACACCCGGCGCCTTGGGGAAGGAGGTTGCACCGTTGTCCATATAGACGTTTTTATTCATCAAATTCTCCTCTCTATGGCATTTTCTACTAACCATTATAATGCAAAACACTAATTTTTTCCTATTTTCCTTATCATATAGTATTTTTTTATACAAGGATTGCTGTCATTGATAATCATTATTTCTACTGCAATAAAATCATTGTTAAAATGAAAACGCAATTAAAACACATATATCGAAAGGAGTCAACAAAATGCAAAGCAAGAAAGGAATAATCGCAACGGGTGCGGCCATAGGTCTTATAGCGGTATTATTGGTCAAAATGGGCAATCCCGCAAACATGGGCTTCTGCATAGCCTGTTTCATACGCGACATTGCAGGAGGTCTGGGTCTTCACCGAGCAGCTGTCGTTCAGTATTTAAGACCTGAAATAATGGGTCTGGTGCTTGGGGCCTTCATCGCCGCCAAGGCAGGGAAGGAATTCTCATCGCGCGGAGGATCGTCGCCGATGACCCGTTTTTTCCTGGGCATCATTGTAATGATAGGCGCTCTGATGTTCCTGGGATGTCCACTTAGAATGATTCTCCGGCTAGCAGGCGGAGACTTGAACGCGCTTGTAGGAATAGTAGGATTCGCAGCAGGCATTTACATAGGAGTTCTCTTCCTCAACAAGGGTTTCAGTCTAAAAAGGACATACAGATTGCCCGATTTTGAAGGCTACTCCTTCCCTATTTTCAATCTTTTTCTTATGATTCTTCTTGTCGCCGCTCCGGCATTCGTAATATTCAGCGAATCGGGCCCCGGATCGATGTACGCTCCGATAGCGATAGCGCTTGCCGCCGGGCTTGTTGTAGGTTTTCTGGCGCAGAAATCCAGGCTGTGCTGCGTGGGCGGGACTCGCGACATGATACTTTTCCGCGACAATTATCTTTTGCTCGGTTTTCTTGCGATTTTCGTCTTTGCAGCAATAGGAAATGTTGCAACGGGAATGTTTTCGCTCGGCTTTGAGGGTCAGCCCGTGGCACACACCGACGGCCTTTGGAATTTCCTGGGGATGGCAGTCGTGGGCTGGGGCTCGGTCCTTCTTGGAGGATGCCCTCTCAGGCAACTAATACTTGCAGGAGAAGGCAATGCCGATTCCGCAATAACATTTTTCGGCATGCTTGTAGGCGCAGGATTCGCACATAACTTTTCACTTGCCGCCAGTCCAAAAGGAGCAACAGTAAACGGCCAAATAGCCATTGCCGTATGCATCGTCCTACTTATCGCAATCTCGGCGGCAAACATAGAAAAAACACCATTCAAATCGAAGGGAGACTTGTCATGAACAGAATAGATACAAGGGGAATGTCCTGCCCGCAGCCGGTGCTTATGACTAAAAAAGCGATTGACAAAAGCACGAAAGCACTGGAAATACTGGCTGGCGACAATACCGCAAAAAACAATATAAAGCGTTTTCTCGAATCAAAAGGTTTTTCAGTTGAAATCGAGGAAGCAAGTGAAGAATTTCTTCTGAAGGCAACAAAATAAAATGACCTATACTGTTGTATTTTTCACTCACTCAGGCGCAGTCAAGTTCGACAGGCACATGAAAAAATCGGGCTTTTTCTGTGAACTGATGCCGGTTCCGAGGAAACTCAGCTCAAATTGCGGAATCGGAGCCAGAATAGAGTACGAGGGTTCTCTAGATGAAATCATTTCAAACGATACCGAAAAAATTTTCAAGCATGTAGGAGATTCCTATGAACTTGCTTATTCCGACCAATAAAAAAGCCGCGTCCAGTTAACTAACTGGGCGCAGCTTTTTTTATTATATAATTCAATGTTTGAAATTCTTCTTCATGAAGTCTTCAATCATTTTTTTACTTGCGGGGGCTTTAGCCAAATAGCCCTGGTACATGTCGCATCCAAGTTCTTTCATCGTTTCAAGCTCCAATTGAGTTTCCACACCTTCCGCAATTATTCCGGCACCAAGACTTTTTGCCATAGCCGCTATAGCCTTGACTATTGTTCTATTGTCATTTTTTTTATCTATCCCATCGACAAAACTCCTGTCAATTTTAACAAAATCGACATGTGAATCTCTTAGCTGGCTGAAAGACGAATATCCTGTGCCAAAATCGTCAATTGACACCGAAACTCCCATAGCCTTGAGTTTTGAAAGCTTTTCATTCAATTTGCAAATATTGTCCATAGAATAACTTTCAGTAATTTCCAAATGAATGTTTTTTCCCTCCGACTTATTTTTTTTCATGGCTTCGGAAATACAATCAACTATGTCTTCCCTCTCCATTTGCTTTACCGAAACATTAATCGATATAAACAAATCTTCTCCAAAACATCTTTCCCATTCCTTCAGTGCCTTAAGTGATTTGTTTAGAGCAAAATCTCCAAGACTGTGGATTTCACCTATGTCTTCCGCTATAGGTATAAATAGATCAGGCGGTATTTTCCCCAGTTCCGGATTTTCCCATCTCATAAGCGCCTCGCAACCCTTGACTTTCCCTTCCATTGTCAATATGGGCTGGTAATGCATTTCTATTTCATCTTTGGCCAAGGCCGTTTTAAGCCTGCTTTCCAATTCAAAACGGCGGACAATCTTTTCTTCTATTTCATCTGTAAATATAAGATGCCCGCTCTCTCCACTCTTCTTGGCCTCATACATGGCCATATCGGCCTTCTTTATTATATCCTCGACTTCATTGCCATGATCGGGATATATGGCAACGCCAATGCTGAGTGAAATCTTTATACTGTAGTCGAAAATCCTGAGATTTCTGCCCAGCCTTTCGAGAATGCCTTTCATTTTGTCGGCTATTTCTTCACTATCCCCGCAATCTGCGAAAACGACGAACTCGTCCCCGCCCATCCTAGCCACAACATCTTCTTTGTCAAAACTATCCTCTATATTTTTTGCGACATACCTTAGAATCTTGTCGCCGGCATTGTGGCCCATGCTGTCGTTTATGCTTTTGAAACCATCAAGGTCCATATAGAAAACGGCAATTTTTTCTCCCTCTTTCAGTTTTTCTATTCTGTTCCTGAGTTTTCTATAAAAAATTTTCCTGTTGAAAAGTCCTGTCAAGCTGTCCCTGTAGGCAAGAAATTCTATCTCCTTTTCCGCCCGTTTCTTTTCGGTTATGTCGGAATATATTCCATATCCTCCAACCTGCTTTCCATTAAGCCAAACAGGGTATGCCAAAATATGAACATCTATAAGATCTCCCCACTTGTTTTTTCTTTTTGTTTCAAACTTGACAGTATTTCCGCCTATGAGTCTTGCCGAAAGTCTTTCTGCTTCCGCAAATCGGCTCTCTGGAGCTATAAGGCTGTTTACGTCTTTTCCCCTGGCTTCATCCATTTCGTATCCGAACATGGACTGGAATCCATTGTTTATGTCTACAACCCTGTCCTCAGTGTCAATCATTACAATCCCCAATGGGGAATTGTCGAAAAGCTGCTTGAAATAAGCCCTCTGCTCTTCAAGCTGGCCGACAACATGTTTGCGGCCCCTTATATCCCTGTAGTTTACAACTGTCCCTACAATTTTTCCTCCAATTATTATAGGGTTGCCCGAGGCTTCGACATCTATCAGTTCGCCCGACTTGTTCCTTCTCCTGGTCTCCACATTTACCGAAATGCCTCTTTTTATTTCTTCGTTGCATGAAATGGCTTCTTTTATGTATTCTTTTGAAACTATGAATTTGTCAATGTTTTTATCTTTGCACTCCTCAGGCTCATATCCGAAGAGATTGACAAAGGCCATGTTTATGTCCATCACTCTTTGCTTTGAATCCAGCAAAGCCATTGCATCGAGTGATTTATCAAAGAGCTGCTTGAAATACTGGGAATTCGTCTCTATTTCCTTCTTCATGCGGCTTTTTTCCGTCAAGTCCTTGTAAACGGCGTAAATTCCAAGAAGCTCACCGTTCTTAAGAATAGGATTGACTATAATCTCTACAGATATTGATGACCCGTCCCTATGGTAGCGAACTGTGTTGATTGAAATGCGCTTGCCTCTTAGCGCCCTGGCTGAAATCTTGTCAGCCTCTTCCCTTCTTTTACCCACCGCCACGATGTCGTTTATCCATTTGCCCTTTGTATAATCCAGCGGATATCCGAAAAGATTCTCGAATGCCTTATTGCAGTATACCACCCTGTCATCGTTGGCAAGAAGCACCAGGGCTTCGGTCGAAGCATTGAAAAGAGTCTCAAAATAAGCCTTTTGAAGGGCAAGCTCCTCCCTTGCTCCGCTTTTATCGCTTTGCCCCTCATAGATCCTGTATGTTCCTACAACTTTTCTGTTTTCAAGAATGGGATGGCCGGTAAACTCGCAACAGATAGTTTTTCCCCATTTGTCGACAAGCTCTACCTTTTTCTTTTGTATTCCTTTTTCATGAATTTCTTCGCATATGTTCATAAAAGGGATTTTTTCGGAGGGAGGAGCAATCAAGTCATAACAGTATTTTCCGACAGCTTCTTCTTTCGAATACCCGAACATGTCTCTGAATGCATCATTTATATCCATAACCCTGTTCATTGAGTCGCATATTACTATAGGAACCGAAACCTGCCTGAAAAGACCTCCGTAAAAATGTTCCGTTTTTCTTCTCAGAAGGGTGTCTCCCTTTTCTCTGATGCGGTCGAATATTACAAATCCACTGTCCGGAAATTCGCTTTCATCCGGAATTATCTTTAAAGCTGTCTCCAACCTTAACCCCTTGATTCTCAATGCTAGCTTGAGATTCTTTTCAGCTTGCTCGTCATTGAAGGCGGCATTTAACCCATTGACAACCTCACTAAGAGTCTTTCCTCCTGGCTGCTTTGGATCCAAATATTCGATGACATTCTTTTCCTTCAAATCCGAAACGCTTTTTATATTCAAAAGGTCCTTGCCGCGGCTGTTTATCCAAACAAGTTCCCCTTTCTTAAAAAAAAGAACAGGCATGACAATCTCATTTAGCACAGCCATTTCATTCAAACCAGTCATTTCCATCATCCAAATCATCTCCCCGCAGAATTTAAAAGCAATCGAAAAACGCTTTTTATAAAAATGTCGTTTTTTTAATAGTCGATAGCCATTCCGGAACCTGCCGCCCTGACTTTCACATATTGTGAAAGCTTTATTTTCGCTTCAAGACATGTGCAGTGGCACGCGTGCGTGCTTTTGACTCTGTTGTCCCTGAAATACTGTCCGGTCTTATCTATTTGAGGCGATTCCGGATCCATGAGATGAAAGCCTCCTATCACATCGATTATGCGCTTTTCTCCGGTAACCCTTTTTGCCTGTTCTATTATGTTGCATATGCCTGCATGAGAGCATCCCGTTATTACTACGATTCCATCGTCCATTTTATATGCCATAGCGGTGTCGTCTGTTATTGTATCCGGCTCCCATTTGCCGTTTCTAAGCACTTCCCCTATGGCAAGCTTGCCCTCAAAGTCGTGCTTTCTTTCTATCTGGCCGAGATACCAAAGGTTTTCTGTCAATTTGAAAGCCTCGTTGGTCAAAGCCATATCGAAATGCCTGCTGCATTTCTCTTCCGAAATCAAAGAACCGATTTCTTTGAACTGTTCGAATCTTCTGCTTGAAAAAACTTCTTCGTGCGCCACAAAAGTGGGCTTTTTAAAAGCTATGCCTTCGATTGCCCATTCGTTCATAAGCCTTATATAGGGATCAAGACCCCATGTGTGGTCCACATGTCCATGCGAAAATACGACTTTATCTATGTCGCGCAGGCTTTCTCCCATCTTAAAAGCGTTTTTTACGAACACATCCGAATATCCCATATCAAAAAGTATTTTTTCTCCGTCAGCTTCAATCAAGAAAGAAAGTCCCGGTTCCCCTAAAAAATATCTGTCAATTATCGTGTTGTTGTCCGCAAGCACTCTAAGTTTCATTTTGCATCTCCCCTTTTTTACCACTTTCTTCAATTTATTATATTTTACCACTATTATGAATTATTTAAAAACGCTTAAAACAAAAAAGCGGTTGCTTATGCAAACCGCTCAATGATTTTCATTCATTTTTTTCTTGATGCGCTTAGATCCTTAAGCCAAAACTGCCCCGAATTTCGTCTTTTCCCTATTCTGCATATCAATACCTGCCTTGAATTTCCTGCCAAGGTGTTTCTTTGGCAACAAGTGCGTACAGCAGAAGCTCAGCAGAGCTAATGTTTGTCGCAAGCGGAACATTGTGGACGTCGCAAATTCTAAGCAGGGCAAGTATGTCTGGCTCATGGGGCTGAGATGTGAGTGGGTCCCTTAAAAATATTACCAGGTCTATTTTTTCCGAAGCAACCATGGCGCTTATCTGGGCATCTCCTCCAAGAGGACCGGAGAGGAATCTTATTATGCTCAACCCTGTTTTTTCCTGTATCACTTTCCCCGTTGTACCTGTGGCAAACAGTTTGCAAGTCTCAAGCATTTTTTTATTTTTTCGGGCAAATGCGATTATGGCATTTTTCTTTTCATCATGGGCTATCAATGCAACCTGCATCTAGTCACCCCCCATGTCTTTTATTCTGGCAAAAATATCACCAAGTGATTTCCTTCCACTGGGACTCTCATCCTCCATAAATATTTCATTGAGATCCTCTTTTTCCCCAATTTTCCCCAAGGCTATAATGGCCAAAAAGTTCCTCTCCTCTATATTTCCAAGAAGTTCCTTAAGCTTCTTACGGCTGAAACCTCCCATAGCATGGCTTATAAGCCCTCTCTTGTGAGCTTCGAGCGACAAATATCCCCAGGCGGTTCCAGTGTCGAAATCCGCCCATCTATTTGCTTTTCCATTTTTATGGAAGGCAGGACGTGAAGAAACAACTATAAGGACAGGCGCCCGGTCCGCCCAAAGCCTGTTTCTTTCGTTGATTGCTTGTCTTACCACTTCCAGCTCGTCTTCATCAAAGGCTATATAAAATTCCCACGGCTGTTCGTTAAAGCATGACGGCGCATACCTTGCCGCCTCCAAAACCGCCATGACGTCTTCATAATCCACAGGATCTTCTGCGAACGCCCTTGGAGACCATCTCTCTTTAATCATTTCACTGATGTCAAAATCGAAATCGCGCATTTTTCCATCTCCTTATTTTTTAAAATCCACGTATTTCATTGAACATTCGAGATATTTTGCCAAAGCGTATATCCAATCCGAAAGGCGGTTGACATATTTAACGACTTCAGGCCTTATGTCCTCTTCCCTTGAAAGGGTCACAATCCTTCTCTCCGCCCTCCTGCAAATTGTCCTTGCCATGTGGAGGCTGGCGGACCGATGGCATGAACCCGGTATTATGAATTTGAATTGCTGCTCTCTGTTCATTTTGTCAAGCATGGAATCAATTTCAATTTCAAGGCCTTTTATTTTTTCCCCTGTCACTTTTTCCGGGAACTTGGAGTGGTCGGTTGTAGCAAGCTCTCCGGCAACATTAAAAAGTTCCCTCTGAACATCCATTATGGAATCTTTGATTGCATCCTCGTCAATGAAAGCTCTTGCAAGACCCAAGGCAGAATTCAATTCGTCAATGGTCCCATAGCTTTCCACCCTTATATGGTCCTTGGGCAGGCGGGTATTGTCATAAAGACTTGTTTGGCCCCCATCTCCACTCTTTGTGTAAATTTTCATAAAACAGCTCCTTTCGCCATTTGACGGCATCTTCCTTTTCCCTTAAAATATATTTTCCAACAGGCGGGCAGTCGAAAAAGCCGCCTGTAGATTATATCCTCCGCTTTCCCCGTCAATATCCAAAAGCTCGCCGGCAAAGAAAAGCCCTTCCACCATCTTTGATTGCATGGTTTTGCGGTTTATTTCACGGGTGTCAACCCCGCCCCGTGTGACCATTGCTATATTGAATCCTTTGATTTTATCTATTTCAAATCTCTCTTCAGTCAAAAAAGCCGCCAAAAGCTTTCTTTCTTTTTTTCCAAGCTCGGATACCTTAAGCCCTTCCCCTATGTCAGATTTGCTCCTTCTGTCATTGCAAAAACGTTCTGATAAGCCCAATTCTCTTAGGTATCTTTTTACTTTTACCGGCGGACTTGTAGACGCACGTTCCACAAACTTTTTTTCAAGAGAAGCTCTGTCGTGCCCTAAGAGATAATTGATTTGGAGTATGTCTCCAGGCTCAAAATACCTTGAATTATTCAATATGACGGGTCCAGAAAGACCGTCATGGGTATAAAGCAGGGGGCCACTGAATGATTTCTGTTTTTTCCCTCTGCGCCAGAGTCCCAATCCAACTTTTTCAAAGGAAAGTCCAGCAAGAGACCCTCCCCCGAAATTTTTGCAGACTACCGGCGCCAGTGCCGGCTTAAGTGGCAAAATTGTGTGGCCCAGACTTTCAGCAAAACCGTATCCGTCTCCTGAAGAGCCGGTTGATGGATAAGACATTCCTCCAGTGGCCAAGACAAGTAATTTTGATTTGCAGGTAAGATTTTTTGTTTCAACCTGGAATCCGCTGCCGGTTTTTACTGTTCTTGCAACTTTTTCATTGCAAAATATGTCGACCCCCAACAGCCTAAGTTCTTTTTCAAGCACGCTTAATATATCTGACGCCTTTCCCGATCGGGGGAAAATTTTACCGTCTTTCCTCTCTTCAAAGCTTATTCCCCTCTTCTCGAAAAAACTCAACAGGGCCCGATTGTCGAAACTCCTGAAAGCCGGTTTCAGAAAAGCCCCCTTGTCTCCATATTTGCCTTTAAATCCGTTTATGTCTCCGGAATGGGTAAAATTACATTGCCCGCTTCCTGATAGCAAGAGTTTTTTGCCCATCCGGTCATTCTTTTCTATAATAGCCACTCTTTCCAAATGCTCTTTCATTGTTATGGCGGCGAACATTCCCGCCGGTCCGCCTCCTATGACAAGAGCATCATACGACATCTTTTTTGTTTTTATGTCCAATCTTTCTCCCCCCTCGCATCATGTGGTAAACGGGGACTATGTACAAGTAAAAAGCAAAGGGAATGAAAAGGCTCCCCACCCCTATGGATGCGGCCGGAACCGCTCCTGCAATGTTCCATGGTATTAGAGGCGCCATTACAACAACCGAGTTTTCCAAATCAAGCGCAAGCCTTTCCCGTCCCTCACACTTATAAATCTCTTGGTTTTTCATAATTTGAAATACTATAATTATAGCCAGTGTTTGGGTGCATCCTATCACAGATCCCAAAGCGCTTGCCGCAAGCATAACTGGGAAAACACCGTACTTTTCAATCCATAATTTAATTCTACCCTCTGTTTCATTCATTAAACCGGCCTTGTCTAAAATGCCTGAGTAGGCAGCAGATATCAAGACTATGAGAGCTATGTTTATCATGGATATGATTCCGCCGCTTTTCATGATTTCGGGCAACATCCCCTCGCCTGTGAGCCTGTAACCGGAAATCATGTATGTCAGCACAGTCTTCACAGCCTCCCCCTGATACATTACAGCTACAATGCCTCCTGTCAAAACACTAAGTCCCATTGCGTATTTTACATGAATCCGCATAGCTGCGCATGCAAACAAAACGATCGCAGGCAAAAACGCCCAAAATCCCATTTGATATTCCCCCCGCATGTTTTCAAGAAATACAGGATCAACTCCTCTAAGAGGATTGAAGAAGGAAACAACCGTATAAATAATGCAAGTCAATGCAAATGGAATGGCGGCCGTCTTGAACATATGTTTTACATTTCTGTAGAGGTCTGTAGCAGTCAATATGGAAATCAAATTAGCACTTGATGACATAGGTGAACACCTGTCCCCGAAGTAAGCTCCCGCAATAATTGCTCCGCCTGCGACATACGGTGCAACTCCGGCCGATTTGGCCATGACAAGCAATACAACCCCTATGGTTCCTGCCGTTCCGAACGCTGTCCCCAGAAGAAAAGACATCAATGAGCTGAGGAGAAATGAAAACAGTATGAAAATCTTTGGATTCATCCATTTGAGTCCGTAATATCCTATGGCCGGTATCGTGCCTGCCGCCATCCATGTCGATGTTATTGCCCCTATCAGCATGAATATCTGCACAATAAGCATAATTCCCTCTGTCCCTGAAATCATCATTTTTATGATTTCAGTAAATAAAAATCCTTTTTGCCAAGCCATCCATCCGAAAATTATGATTCCTGCAATAAGAGGAATAATCAGATTAATCTTCATCAAAACCGCCAAAATCAACATGACAAATAGAATTATCGAAGCAAAAAGCATGTTCATAAAACCGCCTCCTGTGATTACCACTTTTAAAATAGTACCACTGCAGGAGCAAAAAAAAAAGAGCCAAAGGCTCTTTTAGTAAATTTCTACTTCATACTGCTGTTTCAATTCGTTTACTTTTTCCATATAAACATCTCTTTGTTTTTCAGAAACAAGCTTTTGCCCTATTTCAGTCTTTACCTCATCGTAGGCCTTTACAGAAGCTTCTTTCTTATCTTCAACCTTTATTATATGATAACCAAACTGGGTCTTGACCGGTTCGCTTATTTGTCCGACGTTCATTTCAAAAGCCGCTTTTTCGAACTCGGGAACCATTTTCCCTCTTTCAAACATTCCCAAATCTCCGCCGTTGGCATTTGAAGGACACTTGGAATATTTCTTGGCGGCTTCCCCAAACTCGATTCCACCGTCTATCTCGGTCTTTATGTTATTGGCTTCTTCCTCGCTGTCTACAAGAATGTGTTTTGTGTGTACGCTTTCCTGCGTTTGGAAGTTGCTTTTGTTTTCTTCGTAATACTTTTGCGCTTCTTTTTCATCAACCCCTACGTCAGCGATTGTCTTATTTACTGCGTACTGCTTGAGTATATTGGTCTTGACCGTCTCTACCTGGGCCTTGAAGTCTTCTTCTCCATCCATACCCTTTGCCATTGCATAAAGATAAAAAAGCTCTTGATTGATAAGTTCATTCAATACGTATTCTCTTCCCTTATCGTTATCGAACTGGGCCGCACGCTCCGGCCCAAGGCTTTTGATCATCATTTCCATTTCTTCTTTGCGTATTTCCCTGTTCCCTACTTTTGCTAATACATTTTCTCCCATTTAATATTCTCCTTTAAATTTAGTATAATGACATGATAACAGAAAGCTTTAAGCCTGTCCATTTATTGAATCCATTTCCTGTCTCTCAGAAGAGCCTCTATCTTGCCACTCTGCTTCACAGCATCCACTCTGACATCTGTCATGTCCATGTAAAGGCGTATGGATTCATCACATAAATTTCCGCCCTTCATTGCAAACACGCCGTCACTCATTTTTTCTCCATTAATGATTCCTTTTTTTTTCATTCCTCCAAGTATGAGCCCCATTCTCATATGGCCATCTTCCTCTTCTATGAAAAATCCCGCCACCCTGTCCAGATTTTCCTTGGAAAAATATTCCGAAAGGCAGGTCCGGCTGTCCAAATGGCTTATATCGACCATCCTTCCCCCTTCAAATGTAATTCTGCGGTTGTTCAGAAATTCCATTGAATTTCCTTCACTGCCAAGGACTGTACCATAGCCCTCAGCAGTTTCCCTGTGGACAAGAATTTCCAGTCGGTTCTTTCTGACTCTCCAAAAGGAATCTTCCGGCAGTTTAAGGGTCATTTGGTTGAAGAGGGAATTAATCATTATCTCTTCGTATCCCTTGCCATTAAAAAGCACACACATTTCATTGAATGAATCCCTCATAAATTTCACCTCTTTTATCCATTAAACCATAAATCGCATATGTCCGCTACAGTAATGGAAAATACAAGCGCAAGAAAAGCTTCCACATCCTTCGGTTCCTCTTTCTATCATCATTTTCTTTTATCGAGACCCGCCACATATCCGTAGCCCTCGTAGACTTTTACCCTCACGTCCAAAGCGCCGTCATTTGAATCGTATTGCAGGTCTTGTCCCGTATTTTCCTGGACATAATACCTTTCCAGCCCATAGTGGAGATAGACATGGTATGGTTTTGCAGATTCGCTTTTTTCACGCAACCCTGAAATACGAGCTTTAAGATACAGCCCTTGTGAAGGAGGCTTTGACAAAATTGAAGAAATTGAATAATAGCCTCTCTCATCCGGCTTCAACAATACATAAACAAAACTGTTATTGTATTTTCCTCCACCATTAAAGATTTCTTTCGAAAGCCTGTCGTGGGACGCTCTGCTTATTTCGAGATTGAGATGAACATAGTCCCCACGAAACAAATCCCTCGGGTCATATGCATCAGTTGCAAGCAATATTTCATTTCCCTGTGCTTTTGCCAATAGCGGTTTAAAAGCAATTCCACCCAATATCATTAGAGGGACAAGAAGGGCAATTACAAATCCAAGCCTGTTTCTATACGCTGTTTTCATCTTTTATGCCCCCTTTTTTCCTCATGCGTTCGAACATATATCCGAAGGCTATTAGCATCAGACCGCCTATTATGAAAAAGATTGACTTTGGCATAAAATCATAAAAGCTGTCCAAATAATATCTGAATATAAGCATGCATACGAAAAAAAGGCTGCTAATGCTGCCCTTTCGGGTATCCATTAGGAAATAGGCCATGAGAGCAATCCCAAATACCAGCGCAGTCTCTCCCGGGTATTGCCAGGTAATGTCCTTCCAAACGCCTTTGTATGTGATAACAAGCCCAGAAAATCCCAAAAACAGATTTCCTTCGAACAGAAAAATATCTCCATGAGGCGACAATGCATATTTCATTATGAGTCCCGCCGCAAATACTGCCCCCGCAGCCAGCAAAGCACTTCCATCCATTTCATGTATCAAATCGATGACCCAAAAGGCTGCAAGTATATTTTCAACAAACATGAAGTATGGACTGTTTTCAAAAACCAGCCTGTTGATTGCATAAAGCAAAATCAAAACAAAAATGAAATCCCAGGCTATGCCCTGATAGTTCAAATTTCCCAGGCTATGAACCAATAGCAGCCCATGGGCAAAGAAAAACAAGAGCTTGTCCTTGAGCACATAAGCCATTGGCAATGTACCCAAAGACCACAGCAGAAAACTTTTTGAAAAATGCATGGATATGTTGTACATCTGTTCAATCAGAAAAATGCCCGCACCAAAAATAAGTATCGATATGTATGAAAGGCTTAGACTCGTCCTGGGGTATTCTTTTTCCAATCTTCTTCCGGCCCATGCAAAACCCAAAAACCCCGCAGCCAATATAGCCAGTTTTAGGGATTTCCCAATTTCCTGCCAATTGCTGGCTATAAAACTTAATATGCCAAGCCCTACAAGAACAGCTCCTACAGCAAGTATTATTCGTATGAAGTTCATGCCTTCTTGACGCGGCTGATAGGCGTCCATGATTCGCGCTTGGGTATGGCTGTCTATAACCTTGCTTTTTTCGAGATAGGCAGCTTCATTTTTAAGAAAGTTGTAACTAGATCTCCCGATGACTTTTTTCTTCAAACTATCACATCCACGGGTTCATTTTTATCATTGTAACATAAGCGAAAACCGCATTTAAGCTATTTATACAAAATCCCCCCCATTCGCATAGTTGAATTGCGAATGGGGGGGATTGAATTGCGTTTCACTTGTTATGATATCTTGCGGTTCTCCAGGGAATTGTCATGCTGCATTACTTTCCAGACTCCCAATGTGCAAACCGGAACTACATAGAATGCGAAAAAGCCCCAGGTTATTGTCCCATATCCCTTTGCTATGAGACCGATAAGTCCGAATTGCGCTATTGCCGCTCCAATAACCAGAAGGGATATAGTAAGCGATGTGGTCAACTTTACAGGTATGGTTTCACCTTTTTCCTTGTATACTGAATTGATTCTTTCAGTAACTGCAAATATGAATCCTGTGCCCGTTTCTATGAGAGTTCCGAAAAGAACTACTTGGAATGTGATTTGGAAGAAAGGCGAACCCAGTACTCCCAAAATGTAATTTGTAGGTACGGGAACTGTCAGCACGTCCGGGTAAAGACCAATCATTGCCAGATAGAGTAAAATCCCTGGAATTATTCCTATTATGCCCGCCATGATTCCGGATCCGATTGCTTCCTTTCTTGTCTCAAGATGTCTCGTAGAGAAAAGTACAGCAGGGATAATTCCCAGATTGTAGAAAGCGTACTTGAATCCGCCTAGTGCCCATCCACTCTTTATATTGCCCTGAAATACAGAACTCATGATTCCGTCTCCGAATTTCGTGAAACATACTACCAAAAATGCGATGTATACTCCATAAAGCAGGAAAGACCAGTAGGAAAGGAATTTTTCTATAGCTTCCGAACCGTTGAATACAAGCAGGCCTACTCCTGCCATCATTCCAATTACTCCAACATAATAATTGAGTCCGAAAATTTCATTCAAAATGCTTCCTGCAGTTGATGCTATTACAGCAAGAACAATTAGTAGAAGGACGAAATAGCATACTTCATAAAGCCACCACGCCTTGCCTAGCAGTTTGGTAAAAAAACTTCTGTAGTCATAGGCTTTGAAGACTCTCGCGAATTCAAAAGTAGCTGCGCAAACAAGAGACCATATGACCGTAGATATGAATACCATAGCTATAAGACCGCCCAATGTCCCGAAATTCAGAAAAAACTCTACTAGCTCTCGTCCCGTGCCATATCCTCCCGCTATTACAACGGATTGGAATACGATACCCGGAACAAAAAATTTCTTGAATGTGTCCGATTTTACAAAATTCATGTGTGATCCTCCTTGTGTTTCTACAGTATGATTGCGGTATTGACAAACAGTTTTTTTCTTCCTTACCACCCCTTTGCAGTTTCGAGTATCTCGTCTGGGATATCCCCGGCAATATACTCTTTCATCGATTCCTCTATCACATCAATTGCCTTATCTATTTCCTCACGAGTAATCACAAGAGGCGGTTGGAATCTTAACACGCCGTCACCCAAGAAAATTATGATCACTCCTTTCTCCCAACATCTGTAGCAAATTTTAGCGGCCGCTTCCCTGTTGCCTTCCTTGCTTTTTCTGTCCTTTACAAGGTCGACGCCTATAGAAAGTCCCAAGCCCCTTACATCGCCTATGATTTCATATTTGTCCATAAGAGCTCGGAAGCGTTCTTTTGCATAATTTCCCATATCGGTGCTCTTTTTCAAAAGTTTCTCGTCCTTTATAACTTCAAGCGTCTCGTATGCCGCCGCGCAAGCCAAGGCGTTTCCGCTCATGGTAAATAGATGTGCGGGCGCATCCATCGAATCCATTATTTCTTTTCTTCCTACTATTGCACTTAGCGGAACCCCAGAACCTATGGATTTACCCATGATAAGCATATCGGCAACGACATCGAAATGTTCTATGCCAAACCACTTGCCTGTACGTCCGAAACCCTGCTGAACCTCCTCGCTTATAAAGAGTATTCCATTGTCTCTGCATATTTGATAAAGGGCTTTCATATATCGGTTGGGCGGAACAATTAGCCCTCCATCACCCTGTATAGGTTCGATTATTACAGCGGCAATATCCTCAGGAGGCATATAGGTCGTCATTGCCTTCCTGAAAGCCCCCAAACACTCCAAATCGCAACTCTCGCAATTTTTACCATAACGGCATCTATAACAGTCTGGATATTCAATGTGCTCTATTTCACCCAGCAGAGGCCCCACCTTCCTACGCATATTTAGACTTATGGCACTAAGTGAAAGGGCTCCGTATGTCGAACCATGGTAGGCCCCTATGAATGAAACTATCTTTTTCCTTCCGGTATATGCCCTTGCAAGTTTTATTGCGCCGTCATTTGCATCCGAGCCGCAATTTCCGTAAGCCACTTTCTTTTCATAGTCTCCGGGAGTGACCCCGATAAGGGCTTCTGCGTATTTGACCAGAGGTTCAGAATACATGTAAGCCGCTGTGTATGTTATGTATTTTTCCGCCTGCTCCCTTATTGCTCCAACTATCCTAGGATGCGCGTGCCCAGTATTTAGCGCGGACGCGCTCGAAAGCAAGTCTATGAATTCATTACCATCGAAGTCCTCAAGTATAGCTCCATGTCCACTTGCAACCGCCAGGGGATAATACGGCATCCGAGCAAACTCGGGATACACCTTTGCATCTCTGTCAACTATCTGTTTTGTTTTTTTTAATTCAAAAGCCATTAATTTTCCTCCATCCATTTCTTCTCAACATGTTTCAACCTGTCCAGGAGAAGATCAGCATTATTGCCTATCCTGAACCTGACGCTGTTTTTTCCAAGACCCTCGAAATTTTCACCTGAAACCGAAAGCACCTGCACCTTTAGCAATTCACTGTAAAGATCTACTTTTTTGTCAGGATGCGTAAGGGTCATTATTGGAACCGAAAGGCTAGTCTCAAGGTTTCCAATTTTCTCCATTGATTCGATGATTTTTTCCTTTGTTTTGGCTATTTTCTTTCTGCTTTCGCTGAGAAATTCTTTGTTCTTCAAAGCTTCAACAGCCAAAACTGTTGCAATGCCTGTTATGCAAAATGGAATTGATATTTTTCTGTAGATTTCCATGAGTTTCATAGGCCCTGTTGCATAACCTATTCTCATTCCAGCCATCCCGAATCCCTTTGAAAAGGATTTCAATACAATTATGTTGTCCAGGCCATCAAGCAGATTTACCGCCGAATTGTCTTTTTCCATGAAATCTCCATATGCCTCGTCAACCACAAGGCAAACACCCAGGCTTTGGGCTTTCTTGGCGATTTTCAATATGACTTCCAAGGGTATTATTTGTCCGGTAGGGTTATTTGGATTATCTATATAGCAAAAGGCATGCCTGTCCTCTATTGCCCCTATGAAACTTTCACCGTCAAACTTTCCATTTCCCTCTGACATGTCGACCGTTTCGTATATGCCGCCCATTCCTTCAACATCCATACCGAAATCAGGAAATTGCGGGCTATGACCCAATACTACGCTTCCTTTGTCAATAAACATCTTGTTTATTTTTGTTATAGCATCCATGGATCCGCATGCCAATTCTATTTGCCCTTCTTCCAGCAAAGCTTGCCCTCTCCAATACTCTATTATTGCCTTTTTCAGTTTGGCGTCTCCATGGGGATAATGGTTTATAATGTCTGCCCCAAATTCCGCCATAGCCTCTACTACACCGACGGGT
The DNA here is from genome assembly GCA_964644525.1 of uncultured Peptostreptococcaceae bacterium. Taxonomy (GTDB): domain Bacteria; phylum Bacillota; class Clostridia; order Peptostreptococcales; family BM714; genus BM714. The sequence goes on along the minus strand of CAZXWC010000004.1, from coordinate 31,431 downwards.
GAGCCGAATGGATTTATTCCCAGAGAACAATCAATCCAACCCGGTCCGAATTCATCGGGAACATTGGCATAGCTTTCATGCTTGATTTTGTCCAAATGCCTTCTTGTCTTGTACATAAAACACCTCCGTTCATATTTCTTTTCATATTAAACACGCAAATACCATGCCACTAAATAAAACAAAACAATTGCACTTTCTTCAAATCATTGAAAACAGCGGTTTCCAGTCTATAAAAAAACACCCAATCATCCGCAAAATTTGTCCTGTCGATTTGTTTTTGCAAAATTTTTGTTCCTTTTTGTAACATGATCTTTGAACTTTTACGCCTTTACTTAATAATCTATACTCCTAATCCGTCGGGTAATTGATTAAAAGCTCCATATTTCAACACTTTTAATTACAATTAAATATTTACAGTATCCTTTACACAGTGTGTCACATAATGTAACATGTTACATAACAGGCACACTATTTGCAAAGGAGTTCAAGTCATGTCCAAAATTTTACGCCAGGCATTAAACAACTTTACTGACAAATCGCGGGGAGAAAATTACAAAAACTACTTTGATGATTTTTTTATTGGCCATATTTTTCCGTCGGCGGCAACAATATACCCTCTTAAGAACAAAGTTTTGATCCTCCTAGACAAGGATGACAGAATACTTTCAGCAGTTTCCCACGACTCGGATTTCAAAAAAAACGATTTTTCAGGCAGGGTATTTTCGTTTGCAAAATCCGACTCAAAAATGGACAAGCTTAAGATAAATGAGGACAAATCCACCCTCTATCTGCTTAAAAACATTCCAACCGCTCTGCACTCTTACGAATACTCCCTTCTCCTGATAACAGAAGATGATGTGCCGGAAGCATTTTCCGATCTTGTCAGGCTATCTGAAAGTCTTGAGAGTATTGCTGTAGAGAATGAAAAGCAACACAAAGCCCACAAGCAATTGCTCCGTTACATTGATGCCATCGATGACGGCATTTCCGCCTGCGACAAAGACGGCAATGTCACGTACATAAATTCCAGCGCCTGCAAATTAATTGGCGCCGACAAAAAAAAGGTTATTGGCGAAAACCTAAACCATCCCCCTTTCAAAGACACCATACTTGTTCAGATAATAAAATCCAAAAAACCACAAATGGACTTCGAGTACGATCTATACTACAGTGGCAAGCGTTCCCATCTTATGAACTCGGCTTATCCTGTTTTTGACGATGCCGGAAATATAATAGGCGCCATTGATATTTTCCGAAGGATAAAACGCTCATACCAGATTGCCAGCACCATGGCGGGCCACAGGGCATCTTACGAATTCAAGGATTTTATAGGCAGCGGACCAAACCTCCAGCACAAGATAAATCTGGCAAAAGAGTTTTCAAACATAAACAAGAATACTCTCCTAGAGGGTGAAAGCGGGACAGGAAAGGATCTTTTTTCACAAGCCATCCATAATTTCAGCGACAGAAAATCAGGTCCCTTTGTTGCAATAAACTGCGCAAACTATCCTATTGACCTTTTCGACAGCGAATTGTTCGGATACGAGGAAGGAGCTTTTACCGGCGCAAAAAAAGGAGGAAAGTCCGGAAAGTTCGAATTGGCTGAGGGGGGAACCCTTTTTCTGGATGAAATAGGCGAAATGCCAATGCAACTTCAGGCAAAATTGCTTAGAGCAATAGAAACAAAAGAAATCACGCGTTTGGGCAGCAACAAGACAATAACTATAGATGTACGAATAATAGCCGCAACAAACAAGGATTTGGAAAAAATGGTAGAAAAGAAACAGTTCAGGGAGGACTTGTACTATAGACTGAAAATACTTTATCTAAAGCTTCCGCCTCTAAGAGAGAGAAGGGAAGACCTATACGAGCTCTGCAGGCATTTCATTGAACAAATCAATCTCGAGATGGAAGTCCCTGTAACAGGAATTTCCGATGAAGCGCTTGATTTGATTCGTTCATATGATTGGCCCGGAAACATACGCCAACTGGAAAACATGCTTTCAATAGCCATGTTCATGTCAGGTGGAGGAATCCTCGAAATAGGCCACTTGATTCAAGCAGGTCTTGAATGTCCCGGGGATGATTCATGCCGCAAGAAGAGGCTTGAGGATTCAAGCATGGAAATACTGCTTAAGGCCCTTAAAGACAACAATTACAATATAAAGCAAACTTCGGAACTGCTCGGCATATCAAGAAACACGATCTACCGAAAAATGAAAAAGTACGGAATAGAAAGAGAATAGAAAGAAGCCTTCCCAAAAAAAGGACGGCTTCTTTTTTTATTCCATACGCTCAAGTGAAACAATTTTTTTCACGCCTTCTTGTTCGACAACATAATGAAATCTTATTTCTTCTCCCATTTTCAATTGAAGGCTCTCCATCGTCTCCTCAGCTTCAGCAGAAAGCAAATATTCTTTTGCCTCTATTCCATCTGGATTTCCAACCAGCTTGATAGCCATTAATATTCCCTCTTTGCTTTCAAATCTTCCACTTTCAGTGAATATCTTCTCGTACCAAGTTATGACATTTCGACCATAACCGTCAACATAATATT
>CAZXWC010000004.1:0-28774 GCA_964644525.1 uncultured Peptostreptococcaceae bacterium | reverse complement strand
AATATCTTCTCGTACCAAGTTATGACATTTCGACCATAACCGTCAACATAATATTCTAAATCTATATAGTCGCCTTCTGCAACAGATTCAGGAGTCGAAATCATTGATTGGTATGGCAAGTAGTAAGGATCCCCTTCGATCATGCATACCGAAGCTCCAAACTTAGCGTCAACTTCTCCTTGTGCCTTCATTTCTGGTGCATTCCCCAAACCTGGCGGATCCGCCAAAGCCAATGATTCTATCTGCTTTCGACCTTGTCCATCTATGTTAATAGTTATGTCAACCGCCGAATAGCTTTCAATCCCATCGCCTTCAATAGCAAATTCCACGTCCCGCCCGAAGGCATATGTTTCAAATTCCCCTTCATGCAGTATTTCAACAAAAGCAGGGTCAATTCTTCCAATGTAGACAGCTTTTACTTTTTCGCTTTCATCATATAACTCCTCTGCTTCTCCCGTATTGTTTTCTTTTTGCAGTTGGCTTTGCTGTTCTTTTTTCGGCTCTTTCATTTCCTGCGGCAAACATCCTGAAAAAACAAATACAATAACAAGGGCCAAAACAAATACTGTTCTTTTATTTTGCATATTTACACCTCCGCATGTCTTTTATGAACTTTCTTTCAATTCCTCTTCAGAAAGTGAAGCCCGGGTCATTGAAACGACCCCCAGGTCATTTTGGATTTCAGTTTTAAAGACTATTCTCGTTGCCTTACCGGCAATCGCCAAGCAGATTTCCTATGTGTTTCCTTTCGAAGAACATCTCTTTGTTTGTGTAAATTATGATAATGGCCGCAATTGTAATGACTAAGGTTTCAACGCATTTTGTCTGAGGAGTCATCGCTATTTTTTCCTGGAATATATTAACAAACAAATGGAATATGATGCTGGCCAACATGCTTCTGTTGCTTTTTACGTAAACCCATGTGGTAAAAAATCCTAGCGGTATTACGCTAAAAAGAAAATTAAGAACATAACCGATTCCAAGTAGAACAAGCCCGTTGTGGTATGTGCCTTCGATGAAAAATAATGGAAGATGCCACATAGCCCAAATAAACCCGAAAATCATAGATTCCTTGAACCAACTATAGTAATTGGCAACCGAGTCCTCTCCGTAACCTCTCCATCCCACCTCTTCAATGACAGATGCGAGAACAATGACTAATAGCGCTGAACTTCCAGCAATCGAAAAGGAAAAGTCTTTTGTGAAGGCAAATTGATTCAATTCTTGTCCAAAAAGAGTTGAGACAACAATAGATATGGCTACAATCAAACCGAAAACCGCTATTGCCAGAATAATATTTAAAGGCTTGATGCGATAAAAACCAATCATTTTTTTCTTAAAATCATTCTTTAGAGCTTCATTTTTGAACTGCTCACCATTACAATGGCAGTTATTGCGGGAACAAAAAGTCCTATTGTCATTAATCCCATGCTAAGTCCATTGTTGTTTCCTTTGCCAAGCACTGCAGCGGCTATCCAGAAAACCCAGGTAAATACAAAAACAAAGCCATAGAAACGAACTGGCCTATAAACATAGTTTTTCATTATCCCACCTCGCAATTCTGTTGGGACACAGTGCCTATAACCAATTCGCTTTTTATACCGTTAAGCTCAATCACATTTGCTGCATTTTCCCGACAAAAGCTGTCAGCTCTATTTCCATCAACCTCATAACTGATTACATTGGCATAACCCTTGGTTACCGCTATAAAATCCGCATCTTTTGGTACAAAAATTTTTGATGTTGCGGCAATTTGATTTATATCAATAACGCCATCAAGCGAATTGCAAACGATATCCATATCCAAGTTACAATTAAGTTCAATATGTTTTCCTACATTATCAATAATGACTTCGCTTGTTTTTCCGTCAAATTCAATATTATCTACTTTTAAATTTTCCAAACGCAAGCATCTTGCATTGCTTTCAATATCAATGCTTTGGGTATAACCTTCGGGTATGTTGACAAATATGCAAAGGGATTCTTTGGCTGTCGCTTCGCTCATCTTTCCGAAGCGCTTGACGTCAACATCAATCCTGCTTTTTATATCGTCTATTTTCACCTTAAATGCAGTTCTAATATCTGAAATGGTGTTTGAGGCCATTTTCACTCGGATTTTTTCACCTTCATAGCCTGATATCACGACCATGCTTACTCCACCCAGTTTCATGTCAAAATGCTTGTTTTGGTCTATGTCGTACTCAGTCATACTCTCGTATAAATATTCCGATGAAGTCTTTTCGTTTTTTTCAACTGACAACAATTCGTCAATTGATATATTGAACAAGTCCGAAATAGCAATCATGTTTTCAATATCCGGAATTCCTCCACCAGTTTCCCACTTTGTCACCGCCTGCCGAGATACATTCAGCTTTTCAGACAATTTTTCTTGAGACATCCTGCTCTGCTTTCTCATTAATTTAAGTTTTTTAGAAAATTCGATTTTAAACTCCTCCTTGTTTGATGTCTCGATTTTAATATTTTGAAGTTTGCATATCTATAAACAAAAGTTTACTTTTTAATAATTTTCGCTATTTAACGTAGCATTTTGATAAAACAGCTCATGTTTCATTTATCATTATCGGATTGTTTTAACATCAAGTCCCATTTGAACTATTTAACAAGATGAAAACCGACTGATTTTCTTTTCTGCATAAAGCTTGGCACAATATGGTCATCCTCTACTAATCCTAAAAAATATTTAGGTAAATCAAAAAATAAATTCATGAGAAAACATGACAGTTTAGCTGCCGCACAAATTTTGTAATCATTATATAAACTGAGTCTGTAATTATTTTATGGTTGGAGAATTGTTTCCAAATTCTTCATTATATTCAGCATACTGTTGAGACAGGCTTTTTCAAAAATAAAAACTACCCCTAAAAATACTCGGCAGGGTAGTTTTCATGCAATCTGAATTCAATATACTTTGATAGTTTTTATCAATACAATGACGGAGAAAAGCAAGAAATTGCTTTTGTAACTTTTTTTAGCGGATTATATATCCTGTGGCTTACATTCTCCTGTATGTAAATGCTGTCACCCTCTTCGAGTACATATTTATCCTCTCCAAGAAATACGTGGAAAGAACCTTCCAAAACAAGAATGCATTCGTCAGCCTTATGTGACAAGTAGTCTTCATTGCTCCAGCTTTCCGGATCCATATGAATATAAATGATTTCCATTTTAGGCCTTATCAGCTTATTTGAAGCCATGGGAGTCACAAATTCATATACCATAGTGCTGTTTGGCAGAGCCAGCTTCTTGCGTTCATCAGCCTTTACAACAAAATGATCCGCATTTTCTTCTGAAAGAAAACTGTAAATCGGTGTGTCAAGAGCAAGAGCGATTTTTCTAAGTGATGAAAGCGAAGGTTCTATAATGCTCCGTTCAATCTGCGATATATAACTTGCCGTAAAATTAACCTGTTTCGCCAATTCGCTCAGTGTCATACCTTTTTCCTGTCTAAGCTTTCTTATTTTTGCACCTATCATATATTCCCTCCAATTCTTTTACATTGCCCGACCGCTTTCACAGCTAAATAAATAGTTTATGTAATGCTTATAATTTCATTATTATTTTAACACAAAGTTATTTTTTTCTCCACTATTTACCTAGTGAATTGCTTAATGAATATTTTTGTGAGAGGGTATTCCAAACATGGATTCAGCTTCTTTTACCGCCCTTTGGACGGCTTTCGCCATAGCTTCCGCCGCCATTATGCCAACAGCGCTGACATCCGCCTCAACTTTCCCTGTCGACATTGCAAATATGGAATCTCCATCAAGTTGTGTATGTGACGGCCTTATCGTTCTAGCAATACCGTTTTGGGCCATCTGTGCGATTTTTTTGCACTGCGCCTTGTCAAAATTCCCATTTGTAATTATGACTCCTATTGTTGTGTTTCCATTAAATTCATTTTTACCAGTCCCAGCCGTTTCCAACACTATCTTTTCAGCATTTAGTATATGCTCTCTGTCATCAGACAAGACTCCTGCCAAGTATTCATTTTCTTTTGGATCAATAATATTTCCGAAGGCATTGGCTGCTGCAACAGCCCCCACCATCAAGCCTTTTCTTTCATAGCAGAAACTGCCCAGTCCTCCTTTCATAGCATATTCCATACCCTTGGCCTTTCCAACCGTAGCACCGGTACCTGCACCGTAGCTGCCTTCTTTGAAGTTTCCGGACTCTGACGCCCTTGAAGCTTTGTATCCTGCTTCATTTCCGGGCCTTACCTTATGGTCTCCGAAAGCCAAATCAAAGAGCACAGCTCCCGTGACTATAGGCACCTTTGTAACGCCGGCATCAAAACCAATTCCTTTTTCTTCGAGATAGCGCATGATTCCACCGCCTGCATCCAATCCGAATGCGCTTCCTCCGGATATGAAAACGGCGTGTACCTTTTCAATCAAATTTACAGGGTCAAGCAAGTCCGTTTCCCTTGTTCCCGGTGCTCCGCCCCTTACATCTACTCCTGTCACAGCTCCCTTTTCTGCAATTATCACCGTGCAGCCTGTTGCCGCATTTCTATCTTCCCAATTGCCTATTCGGATACCCGGAATATCTCTGACATCCCAAACATTACTCATATAGCACCTCCACAAGTTTCAATTCGCAACTTCTGTACTTTTCTTCAAAAATGCCAAAATGCCCCCAAGGGGGCACAGAATTTTGCCGTCCATTTGTATGTAAGCAATTTGACAAGCTTCCCATATTGCTAAATATGCCCCTCTGATGGTTTATTCTACCATAAAAGCGGTTGTAGTGTAAGCAGAAGGCAAGAAAAGAGAAAGAAGCAAAAATGGAATGTCCAACTCCTCCATTTTTGCTTCTTTTTATATAATTCAAGTTATTATTGTCATGAAAGTATTTTTTCGAGAAATGTCTTTATCCTCGGATGTTCGGGGTTCACAAATATCTTGTCGGGTGGACCGGACTCGACAATCCTGCCGTCTTCCATAAACAGTATGCGGTCTGATATTTCCCGGGCAAAATTCATTTCATGGGTTACTATCATCATTGTCATCCGTTCTTGGGCAAGAGCCTTTATAACGCCTAGCACCTCGCCTATCAATTCTGGATCCAGTGCGGAAGTGGGTTCGTCAAAGAGCATTATGTCGGGATCCATAGCCAATGCCCTGGCTATTGCTACACGTTGTTTCTGCCCTCCTGAAATTTGGGAAGGATAGCTGCTTTCCTTGTCCGTAAGGCCAACCTTATTTAAGATTGATTTTGCTTTTTCTTCAGCTTCCTTCCGGCTTCTGTTCTTCACAATTGTCTGAGCTATTATGACATTTTCAAGAACAGTCATATGCGGAAACAAGTTGAACCCCTGAAATACCATGCCCATTTTAGCCAGTCCTTCCCGGACTGTGCTTTTATCGATTGCTTCACCGTCATCCCGGTCTTTTTTACATGCTATTGTGAGACCCTCGATTTCAACTATTCCCTCATCTATTGATTCCAGTTGTATAATAGACCTCAAAAGTGTACTTTTCCCTGCTCCTGAAGGGCCTATTACAGAAATTATTTCTCCCCGTTCCACTTGCAGATTTATCTTGTCCAGTACTTTCAATGGTCCGAAATTCTTTGAGACATTTTTTATTTCAATCATTTTCATGCATCCACCTACTCATAGTACGAATATTTTTCTTCCATACGGTTGAATGTCAAAACAATCACCGAGGTCAATACAAGGTAAATCGCAGCCGCTATGAAAAACGGAGTTATTATGAATTCCCTGGTAACGATCTCCTTTGCGTTCCTCAATATTTCCGCCAAGGCTATTACCGCTACCAAAGCTGTATCCTTGACGAGAGTGATGGCTTCATTGCCAAGTGGCGGAAGTATCCTCTTTACAGTCTGGGGTATTATTATTCTGCGCATTGTCTGACTGTAATTCATGCCCAAAACATTTGCAGCCTCATACTGCCCTTTGTCAATCGACTGTATTCCCGCCCTGAAAATTTCTGTCAGGTAAGCGCCGTAGTTCAGTATGAAAGTCAAAGCGGCTGGAGCGAACGGTCCGCTCCACCTGATTCCCAATACAGGCAATCCATAGTAAGTGAAAAACAATTGAAGCAGGAGAGGCGTCCCCCTAAACACCCATGTGTAAAGACTTACCGCCTTGCTTAAAATCTTGTTTTTTGATATTTTACCCAAGGCGCACACGAGTCCAAGAGGCATTGAGAAAATGGCCGTAATGGCGTAAAGTCCCAAGGTAACCCCGCTGCCCTTCAATATATACAATGTGATGCTAAAAAGCTTTTCCAAATTTCCCAGCTCCTATTTCAATACTATAGCTTCTCCGAACCATTCCTGAGAAATTGCGTCAGCTGTTCCATCGGCTTTCATCTCATCCATAATTCTGTCAAGTTCTGCGCCGAATTCCGTATCTTCTTTGCGGTAGCCTACTCCATATTCCTCGTCTGTAAAATAGTCATCCAAAACTTTATACATTTCAGGCTTCTTTGCGATATAGTATCTTCCAACAATCTCATCCACTACTACAGCGTCTGTTCCTTCATTTGCCAAGTCAAGCAATGCCTCTACATTATTTGAATATTTTCTGACTTCTTCTACCTTGTCGGCAACTTCAGCTTCGCTGTTCAAGGCTATGTCGGAGCTGCTTCCCATCTGAACGCCTACAACCTTTCCTTGCAAGTCGGCTTTTGTCGCTATGTCAGAGTCAAGCCTTGCAACAATTATTTGCCTGTTGTTAAGATATGGTTTTGTAAAACCCATTGTTTCCCTGCGTTCTTCAGTTATCGTCAATCCGTTCCATATAACATCAATGTCTCCGTTTTTCAAGCTGAGAGCAATCCCATCCCAGTCAACAGGTTTTACAACAAGCTCAACACCCATTCTTTCTGCAACTTCTTTTGCCAAATCAATGTCAAAACCAACTATGTCGCCATTGTCGTCCCTGAATCCCATTGGCGGAAAACTGTCATCAAGGCCAAGTACAAATTCGCCTTTCTCTATAATTGCTTCCAACGAATCGGGTTCGGCTGCCGCTTCCGGCTCCTCCTGCTGAGTGCATCCTGCAAATACAGCCATGACCATGGCCAAAACCATCAACAAAACTAGACTTTTTTTCAATTCAATCTCCCCTTCTCTTTTATTATTTCGATTTACAACACAGATGTATTATACTTTAGCGAACTAAATTTGTAAAGCATTAATGCAAAAATGAAAAAAAGAAAGACCTTTCGGCCTTTCTCAGTCTTTTACCGTCATCTTGTTTATTGCCACATAGTCAATCATGCCTATAATCAGAAATGCCATGACCATGTATATAACGCCTATTAGTTTTTGACTCCATCCGTCTGCATATAGAACCCATCCAATGGCTGAAAGAATCATTATGCGTCCATGGATGCTCATTGTCTTTGTCAATATCTTGGGGAATTCAATTTTTTTCCCCAACATGCTTTTTGCGTATCCCAAGCTCACTATGAGCGAGACCAGCATGGGAACAATAAGTATGGCTAAATCCTTACCCGTCATAAGTCACTTTCCTTTCTATTTATGCCCCTCTTTTGGAACAATGCAGATGAATTTCAATCTGCCTTCCCCCATGTTTCTGAATTGGTGGAGAATGCCTGAAGGCACATAAGCGTATCCGCCCGCTTTTATTTGGTGAATCTCGTCTCCCACCTGAAGCTCCCCCCGGCCTTCTATTATATAGTTTATATGGGGCCAGTCATGCGCATGTTTTGGGGAAAACCCGTCTTTAGCCAGTTCAAGTTCTCTCATAACATAATCAGCCCAACCTTGGTCCGGACCGATTAAAACTTTCATGAAAGCGTCTTTGGCTTCAGGATTTTCAATTTTTGTTTCTTTCAAGAAATCCATATTGGAAACAATCATGCTTATCACCTCTCGATTTTTTCTTTATTATACACCATTTCGGTCCTTTGAGTAAATCCTTTGACTCTAAGCGAGTGGCAGGCTTATGGTAACACTAGTCATTTTCATCAAAGGGAATGTCCCCCGAAAACATTCCTCAATGCTGCAAGAACCTTTCCCGTATATGTTTCATTTTTGATTGACCTGTATCTTTCAAATACGGAAAGCGAAATCACCGGTGCCGAAACTTCTCTCTCCAATGCTTCCTCTACTGTCCAGCGACCCTCTCCCGAAAAATCGACCGCCCCCCTTATTTGCGAAAGGTCTCCGTGTATTTCAAATGATTTTTTCATAGCTTCCATAAGAAATCCACCTATTATGGACCCGTTGTTCCAAATTTCGGTCAATGCTTCCATGTTTATGTAGTAGTCGCTCTCTCCTATTATTTCGAATCCTTCTCCAATGGCCTGCATCATCCCGTACTCTATTCCATTGTGAATCATTTTGACATAGTGTCCACTACCATAAGGCCCTATGTGGCCGTAGCCGTTGGGTTTGCATATTGCTTCCAATACATTCTGAATGCGGCCATAGGCTTTTTCGGTTCCACCGACCATCATGCAGGCTCCATGTCTGGCTCCCGAAACACCTCCGCTTGTTCCCACATCCACAAACTCTATTTTTTTTTGATTAAGCGCTTTCGCACGTCTTATACTGTCTTTATAGTGTGAATTCCCACCATCTACTATTATGTCCCCGGCATCGAGATGTTTTTCCAATTCACCAACAATTTCATCCACGGCTGTTCCGTGGGTTACCATTATCCATATGATCCTGGGCTTGTCCAATTTACCAACAAGTTTCCCAATGCTTGTAGCCATGCCCGCACCGAAAGAAACCATTTCTCTAGCCTTTTCATGATCTCGGTTGTATACTGTAATGTCAAATCCATGGTCCAAAAGATTCAAGCATAGATTACTACCCATTTTACCTAGTCCTATCATTCCGATTTCCATATATAGCCACCTCCTATGCTTTTTTTACCCCTTGCTTATAAAAATACGCTCCAATACTTTAATTTGGTCCTGACAGAGTGATATACTTATTGTGACGCATTTTCAAGGAGGACTAAAATGGATTTCAAGCAACTCGAAGCTTTTGTAGCTATTGCAAAGCATAAAAGTTTTTCCAAGGCGGCGGACTCGCTTTACATAACACAACCAACAATAAGCACCCACATTAAAAACCTGGAGTATGAATTGAATGCGACTCTTATTAACCGTTCGTCAAAAAAAATCCATCTTACGGATGCAGGCACCATTCTTCACAAATACGCCGTTGATATATTGAATAAACGAGATTATGCCATTTATTCCCTAAACGATTATAAGGGCAAAATCGAGGGTCTTCTGGAAATTTCCGCCAGTTCTGTCCCGGAAGAGCACCTTTTGCCCAAAATGCTGATATCTTTCAATGAAATTTTTCCGGATGTGCGCTACAAGATTTCAAAATACGATTCGGGTCTTATCTTGAAAAAAATCATTCAGGGGGAAATCAATTTCGGAATAGTCGGTTCAAAAGCGGATTATGGAAACCTGGAATACCTGAAAATAATGAGCGACGAGATAATATTGGTGGCTCCCCCCAAGAACATATACTCTTCACTGGGAGAAATTTCCCCCGATGATTTAAAGGCCTTCAATTTAATATTGCGTGAAAAGGGTTCCGGCACGAGAAAAACCCTTGAATACGCCTTGTCCAAAAACGGAATTTCATTGTCCGACCTTTCTGTAAGCGCACTTATCGAAAACAACAGAACAATTGTGCAACTGCTTAAAAAGGACATGGGCCTGTCTTTTCTGTCAAAGAACGTGGTGGCAAGGGACCTCGAAGACGGCTCGGTTATAAGGATTCCGATAAAAGGTATGGATATTAAGAGAGACTTTTATTTTGTATACAACAAGGCAATGGCCCTTTCGCCTCTTGCCGAAGCTTTCAAAAATTTTGTGTTGGACACATCAGACTAAATCTACAAAAAACATAAAAATATGCTCCCTTCAAGATAACGGTTTTATTATTTCAACTGTCTACCTTGAGGAGAGCATATCATTCATTCCGGGTGTTTTTGTTTTGCCTACAATTTATAATGCTTCTTTTCATATCTTTCAAGCATAAGCTTGGCAACGTATCCTATGAACAGCATGAGCGTTATCAAAAGTATGGAACGTACTGGATTGTCATACATTGCCTTGAAATTATACCCCAGTATGCTGAGAAAAAAAATCATCACGAGTTTGCCCGCGAGCGTAGCGGCGACGAAACGTTCGGTCGACAGATCCGACAAGGCAGCTATGAATGAAACCAGAAAGCTTGGGGTAAATGGAAAACAATACAAAAGGAAGAAGGGCGTAAAACCCCTTTTCCTTATCTTAGCCAACTTATCGGCCGTTTTGTCGTTTGCATAAATTTTGCTGAAAAGACCATGGTTGCCAAATTTCCGCAAAAGCAGAAAAACCAATATGGTTCCTGCTGACGTCCCCACCCATGAATATATGTAGCCAAGCAGGAAACCGAACACAAATACATTTACAGTCACAAAAAGAACCAGGGGGAGAAATGGCAGGAAGGCTTCAATTGAAACAAGTCCTATTCCCAATATGAAACCAAAAGCCCTCAAGTACTCTATGGCCGCCACAAGGTTTTCCTCAGAAATATATTGCATAACTTCCTTTATGAAATCCGTCAGTGCATCCAAGGTGGCAACTCCTCCAATCATATCTTATATTCTGAATATACCACAAAATTCCACTCCGGAAACTAATGTGTCATATAAGTATAGTCAGATGCAAGCTGCGTCATTAAAATAGGCGCATATTCTTTTTTCATGCCAAAAGGAATCATTTCCGGTGCTTGAGAATCCCACATGCCCTCCGAATTCGGTCACAAGCCAATCTATGCAATTGTTTTCATTTGTTCCATCTTCACTGGGATAGCATTCATTTCCCAGAAAGGGGTCGTCGAAAGCGTTTATAATAAGTACCGGAACCCTTATGCCCTTTATGTATGGCTTAGAGCTTGCCTTTTTGTAGTAGTCGTCTGAATCTGTGAATCCGTGGATCACCGAAGTGTATCTATCGTCGTATTCTTTGAGTGTCTTTATTTTTTCGTAACCTGAAAGGCTTATTTCTTCTGGGTACAGTTCTTTTTTTATTGCCAGGGTCTTTCCAAGTTTTTTGAGGAATCTCTTCCTGTATATGATATTTTTGGGAGAATCCAATGCTTCAGAAGCGGATGCCAGGTCGCACGGCACAGATACTGCGGCTGCTTTAGAAATCCTTAATTTGCCCGCCGCATCCTTTCCCTCTTCCCCAAGAAACTTTAAAAGAACATTAGCCCCCAGGCTGAATCCCACCATAAAGATATTCTCGTAGTCCATTTCGGAGGAAACATGGCTTATTATTTGCCTTACATCATCTGTATCTCCGCTGTGGTAAAAACGCAAAAGCCGGTTGGGCTGGCCACCGCAACCCCTGAAATTCACGCACAATGCATCAATCCCGGAATCATTCAGCGCTTTTGCCATTCCTTTCATATATGGTCTGAAGGTGTTTGATTCCAATCCGTGGAGGACTACGGCAAGAGACCTGCCTCCCGTAATAGACCAGTCGATATCCAAAAAATCCCCGTCCGTAAGTTCAAACCTTTTTCGCAAATAAACCAGGTCCGAAACATTTCGGACCTGGGAATGGTATATGGTGTTTAAATGAGCGTTTTTGAAAATTCTCCCGGGCTTATAGGTTGTCATCGCCCTCGCCTCCGCCTTTAGAGTTTTCCTCTCTGTATCCGCAATTCTTTGTGCAGGTTCCGCATCCCCCCGGGCATTGACCCTTTTTCACCCTGTTGATATTTTTCCATATGACATACGCGGCATAAGATATTAGAGCAATCGCTATTGCCAGTGTAAGAATCTGTCCCATCGAGCCCTCCTATCCGGCAAAAAAGCTGCCGATTTGGTATACTCCAAAAGCTATAACCCAAGCCAATGTCAATTGATAAACTATTGAAAAACCTGTCCATTTCCATGATCCGGTTTCTTTTTTTATTACGCTGATTACTCCTATGCACGGTATGTAAAGAAGCACATAGACCATAAAGCTGTACGCACTGAGTGAAGTGAATGAAGTCGAAAGGGCCTCTGTAAGGCTAAGACCGCTGCCCGCCCCCGCACCATATGCAATTGACATGTTGCTTACTATTACTTCCTTTGCAACTACTCCTGTCAGAAGGGAAAGTGACGCCCTCCAATTGCCAAAGCCCAGTGGCGCAAAGATTGGAGCCATAAATTTTCCGACCGAAGCCGCAAAACTGTCTGTGAAGGCTGCCGGACCTCCCATATTGTAATTCAGCAAAAACCATATGACTATTGACGCTGCGAATATTAAAGTACCCGCCTTTACAATAAATTCCTTCACTCTTTCCCATACATGGATTCCGATTCCTTTTGCGGTCGGTATCCTATAGGGCGGCAACTCTATGAGAAGTGGAATCGGTTCGCTTTTAAACAAGGTCCTTTTGAAAACAAATGCAACGATTACGGCAACCGCTATTCCTATAAAATAAAGCGAAAAGACCACCATCGACTTGTTTCTTGGAAAAAATGCAGCTGCAAAAAGTGTGTACACGGGCAACCTGGCAGAACATGATATGAATGGATTTATCAATATAGCCGTCATTCTGTCCTGCTTGTTCTCAAGTGTACGGGTGCTCATTATTGCTGGAACATTACAGCCAAAGCCAAGCACCATGGGTATGAAAGCCTTTCCCGACAAACCTATCCGCCTCATGGTCCTGTCCATTATGAAGGCGACTCTTGCCATATAACCGCTGTCTTCCAAAATGGATATTGCAAAGAAAAGTGTTGCGATATTGGGCAAAAACACCAATATGCCTCCCACTCCCCCTATTATGCCTTCTACAACAAGAGATACAAGCCATTCTGAGACCCCTGCCCCCGAAAGCCATTCAAATGCCGCATTTGCGAGTATTTCCGAAAAAAAGACGTCGACCAAATTCAGAAGTTTATTTCCAACAACATCGAATGTAAATGCAAAAACTCCCAGCATTATCAATATGAAAATAGGCAATCCAAGATATTTGTTCATTACTATCCTGTCTATCTTGTCTGAAACAGTCTCCTTGTCCCTGCTCTTGTCTATAACTATTTTATCAACAAGGCTGTTTATAAACTCATATTTTTTTTTGACAATCAATTCTTCATATCTTTCACCGTGACTGTTTTCCGGATCAAGATACGCCTTCTGCCCGGAACCCATAAGGTTCATTATTTCCAAATCCTCTTCTATGACCCTAAGAGAAAGCCACCTGTGGTTGAACCTGTTTAAGCACGCCAAATGATCGATCAAATTGTGCGTATCTACTATCTTCTCCTCGATATCTTTGCCATAATCCACTTCTATCGGGTAATACTCCCCGGATTTCTTTGCAGTTTCAACAACAGCATCAAGAAGTTCCTCTTTTTTGCCCATTTTTGAAGCTGTTATTGGAATAACGGGAGAATTCAATTTTTTTGAAAGCGCCTCTATATCTATACCTATACCTTTTTTCTCTACAATATCCATCATATTAAGTGCAATTACAACGGGTCTGCCCATTTCTATCAGTTGTATGGTCAGATAAAGATTCCTCTCAAGATTTGAAGCATCGACAATATTGAGTATGACATCGGGCTTTTCGTCAATTATATATTTCCTTGTGACTATTTCTTCCATTGTGTAGGGAGAAATGCTGTAGATGCCAGGCAGGTCAGTTAAAAGAATATTTTCTTCCCCGTGCTCAAATCCGCCTTCTTTCTTCTCAACAGTAACTCCCGGCCAGTTGCCTACATAATGCCTTGCGCCCGTCAACTCATTGAATAAAGTCGTTTTTCCACTGTTAGGATTGCCGGCAAGCGCCACCTTTATTTTTTTATCCATTTAGCTACTCCTATTTTCCCAAATTTCTAACTTTTACTTTTTCGCTTATTCCTTTTCCCAGCACCAATCTCGATCCCCTTACGCTTATGACTATGGCGCTGCCTGGCTCGTTTGAAATAACCTTAACTTTGACTCCTGGTGTCAGCCCCATGTTGTATAGCCTCATTTTAAGATTTCTTCCCGAACGTATACTGTCAATTATTACAAATGAATCAGCTTTCGCTTCTGCAATAACCATTAATTCGCCTCCGTTCCATATTGATGTTGACGTTGATATTGATAATCATTATCAATATCTATAAATAATTTTACCATCCTTTTCGATGGTTGTAAAGAGTTCTATTAGAATTTTATTCTTTATCATTATGCCACCATTTTAAAAATATGTCCATATTAAGTTGACTTTATTGTCAATCTTTCATTCGTAAAGATGCAATACAAATTTTGCATTCCAAGCAAAAAATCGGTCCGCATTTATTCACGGCCGATTTTTTAATTAAAAATTTTTATTTAATGAAATCATATTTGAATAAGGAGTGCTTGTCTATTGAAATATGATTGAGATTATTTATTTTCCTTTTTGGGAAACCATGGTATAAACTTGCTGGTAATCTTTGCATAGGCTTGGAATTCTTCGTTCTCTGCGTATTTCTTTTCCAACATAGGCACCCCTGAAACAAATACAAGAAGAATTGTGATGGTAAGGGGACTTATTATGCCTGTAATACCGCTGTCGGTCCCGATGCCTATCAAAAAAATCCCCCACCACATGGTGGCCTCCCCAAAATAATTTGGATGGCGTGTATATTTCCATAGCCCCTCTTTCATTATTTTTCCCTTCTTTTCGGGATTATTGATAAATTGCTTCAACTGCCAGTCGCCAAGGGCTTCGAAAAAGAAACCTTTTAGCCAAATCAGAGTTCCTATAACCGGCAAGAGTGAAAATGAAGCATTTTCTGTCGCATTTATTAAAATCACCGGATAAGCGATTACCGCCATAAAAAATGCCTGCAGCATGAATATTTGCATAAATGCCCTTGGTACAAGCCATTTTCCCCATTCTTTCCTCCATGCGGCATATCTAAAGTCTTCCGGTTTTTTCCAATTTCTTTTGATTATATGGTAAAAGAGCCTGATTCCCCAAACTGTTACCAGACCGGTAGTCAAAAGTCCCGTTTGAGTGTAATTGCCAGCCCTAACCATTGAATACCAGGCAATTAGCACAAAACCGATCCCCCACCCTATGTCGACTATAGAATTGTTCTTGATAATAAGGGCAAGCAGGAAAAATGCTGAAAAATAGGCAAATATCAAAATTATCGATTCTTTTAAAACTAAACTCATGATTTTTCGCTCCTTTCAACTTGCAAGGCCACCGCCACTGCTTTCTCACCCGCGCTTAAGGCTACTACCGACGACACTTCGCAAATATATAAAGGTGGCATACCAAGCAATTCTTCCAGTCCGCTCGAATAGTCATTGGCAAGATTTTCTCCCCTGTAATGAACAATGGCATATCGCTTTATTCCATATTTTTCATTCAAGTTTTCAACCGTATCCATTATCTTCTTCTTGTTGGCCCTCCTGCTGAATGCCTTGGCAAATGATATTCCCCTTCCATTTTCATCCAGGGAAACAATCGGTTTTAAATTCATGGCGCCTGCCAATCTGCCTTTCATAGGGCTAAGCCGCCCCCCCCTTACCATGTATTCAAAAGTGTCAACACTAACAAAAATTCTTGTTTTTGTAATGCGATCGTATATGATTTTCAGTATTTCGTCTTTGTTCGCACCTCTCGAGACCGCTTCCGCTGCTTCATGCACCAAAAGTCCCTGAGCAGCCGAGTTCAGTTTTGAGTCAATCACACTTACCCTGGACCGCATTTCTTCGGGAAGAAGCTCAAGCGACTTTAATGCTGAATTGAATGTTCCGCTCAGGGCTGACGAAACAAAAATTCCTATCACTTCTTCATAATGACTAAGCAAAAAACCGAATGAGTTTTCAAGCGACTTCAAGCTTGGCTGTGATGACTTTGGAAAAATCGGAGAGTTAGCCGCAAGCTCCTGGAACTGCTTTGGAAATATCGTCATTTTATCGTAAAAAAGACTTCCGTCGATCTCCAAATTAATTGGAACCACTGTTATATTTTCATTCAAGATGGTCTCCTCAGGCAAATCCGCCACGGAATCCGTAACAATCGCTATGGTGCTCTTTTTATTGTTGACAGCAAGGTATTGAGCATGCATGTCATCGATCTTTTTTTCTATTATTTTTCCATATTTCGAAATTTCAGCAAACATTTCGCCCGGCCTGTCTGTATGTACATGTATTCTTATGTTCCTCTTTCCACCAGCAACAATTACGCTGGTCCCGTATCCCTTAAGAAAAGACTTAATGTCTTCTGTGCCTACTGACCCGTCGGTCCTTATAAGAACCTCAGAACAATATCGTTCCGGAGGCATTTCCCTGGTCAAAAAGTTTTCATCCAAGCTCCACATTTCTTCACTGCTTTTATGAAAGTCCAAGGCAATATCTCTTATGTTTCCGGAATTTATCAGCTTTACTATGCCTTCTGTAAAATGGACAAATCCTTTTGCGCCTGAATCCACAACTCCCGAATCCCTAAGGACCTTCAATATATTCGGGGTTTCAGAAAGTGACCTGCGGACAATCTTTTGGGCATAGTTCAAAAGCACCGCGAAATCGTCTGTCACCGTGCGGGAATCGTAAACTGCCCTTGACCATTCCATTATTACCGTAAGCATTGTTCCTTCAACAGGATTCAGTATGGCTTTGTAAGCGTACCCTGCCGCCTTCATGACCGATTCTCCAAAAGATTTTGTGCTCAATACTTCCCTGTTGTTTGTTTCCATTGCTATCCCATTGATGAATTGAGCAAAAATTATTCCCGAATTGCCCCTTGCCCCAAGCATTGCGGAATCAGCCAAGGATTGGAACGATTTGTCGACTCTTTCATCAAAAACTGTATTCCTCAACATAGAATTCATGGTTGAAGAAAGATTGCTGCCCGTATCTCCATCAGCAACAGGAAAAACATTAATACTGTTTAGATGATCCGAATTCCTTATGACTTCCATTGCCCCCGAATGTATTGCATAGTTGAGTCTTTTTCCATCGATATATTTTATCCTCATTTTTCCCCCCTGCAAGAAAGTGATATCTATATATACCCAGAATTATATTTGATATGCCCAAATAATGCCATCTTCAAAAAAAAGCAAAAGCGCATCTGTTAAAACCGATGCGCTTTTGCTTTTTTTGCTTCTATAATAATTGCTTAAATATTATTTTACTGTTTCATAAGCTTTGTTGGTCCATCCGTAAGGAGCGTTTGCTTCCATACCCATTCCGCCATTGAGCGATACTGCGTCGTAGCCCAGAATTCTGAGAGCTGCCGTTGTCTGGCCTGCGGTTTGTCCCGTATAGCAATAAACTACTGTGGTTTTATCATTGTTTAGTGTCGGGAAAGCTTCCTGCATCCCGGCGGCCCAAGGAATATTGAATGCCGTTGGAATATGTCCCTCGTCGAAAGCCTTGGCGCTTCTTATCGAAAGAACATATATGCTTGAAGGATCATCGTCAAGTATGGCTTTGAGATTGTCTTCGCTGATTTTGTAGTTCTTGTAGATTCCTTCTGCTGCTTCAGCCAATCCGCCGTAGTACATTTCGATTGCAGACTCAATTTCATAATTGTAATCTGCAGCTTTTGCTGGTCCGAAATCGAAAACTTCCGAAGTTACTGCTTCTTCATAAGCTTCGACTTTGCTGATCCCGAGGTTCCATCCCAGATTAACCGACTTGGCGTCGATTCCGGCAAAATTGAGAAGTGCCACTGTTTGCCCTGCTGTTTGTCCAGTGTAGCAGTATACATAAACGGGCTTGTCTGATGGTATCATGTCGAGATTGTCGCTTATATCTGTTCCCCAAGGCGCATTTACGGCTCCCTCGATGTGGCCTTCTGCATAAACATCAGGCTGTCTTATATCAAGAACGAACATATCCTCTCCAGACTTGACTTTTTCTATGAAATCTCCTTGCTTGATTTTATAGTTGTTGTCGGGTTTTTCTGCAAAATATTTGTTTACTATTCCCTCAAGGCCCTCTCCCTCATATACATCAAAGCCTTTGTTTGACCAACCGTATGGGTCATTTGCAGCCATTCCCATTCCGCCGTTTAGAGATACTGCGTCGTATCCCATCATTCTGAGGGCAGCCGTTGTCTGGCCTGCTGTTTGTCCTGTGTAGCAATATACAACTACTGTCTTGTCTTTGGGAATAGTGTTGAATGATTCCTGCATTCCGGCAGCCCATGGAATATTGAAAGCCCTGGCTATATGGCCGCTTTCAAAATCGTCGGCTCCCCTTATTGAAAGGATGTATATGCCATCGTCCTTTTCCTCGATAAGACTTTTGAGATTGTCTTCGCTTATATTGTAGTTCTTGAACATTGTATCTTTTACATCCGCCAAACCTTCAAAATAGTCAGTGACTGAAGCCATTATGTCTCCATCTATCTCGCTTGCCGCAGATTTATCAAAATCGGAAGCCTCTTTTACTGTAACATCTTTTACTCCGTTTACTTTGCTGATTCCAAGGTTCCAACCCAGGTTTACCGAGTATGCCTCGAATCCTGCAAAATTAAGGAGAGCTACTGTCTGACCGGCCGTCTGTCCTGTATAGCAATAGACATAAACAGGCTTATCCATAGGAAGCTTGTCCATATTTTCGCTGATTGCAGTCCCCCAAGGCGCATTTACGGCTCCGGCGATATGGCCCTCTGTGTAAACATCGGGCTGCCTTATATCAAGAACAAACATGTCTTCTCCATTCTTGACCTTCTCGATGAATGCATCTTGCTTGATTTTGTAATTGTGCGACGGCTTGTCTGCGAAATAGTCGTCTACAAGCGCCTCTATTGCCTTTGATTCGTCACCCGATGTAATCTCTGCCGGCTCTGATTTTTCAATTTTCTCAGTCGGTTCAGTTTGCTGCTCAGGAGCTGGTCCTGCGCATCCTGCGGCAAGAGCAATAACGAGAATTGCCACTATCATAAGTAGTAATTTATTCTTCTTAAACATGAATAGACTTCCTCCTCTTTTTTTATGTTATTTAATTAACAAATTAATTATACCAATTCTTATGCCACTCATATAGAACGATTTGCTAATGCTGTATTAGAAAAGGCATTAACAAAATCCCTGTTTATAAATGGCAAGACGCCTTGCTGCGCCCTGCCATTTATAGTATTGAGGAGTAAAATTTGCTTTTACGATGCATCCTGCTCATTGAATTCAACTTTTTGGCCTGTCGGCTTCTGTATTGGCAGAGCCTTGTCGGATGACCATTCCATCCACGCGCCGTCATAAAGTTTTAGGTTCTCGTAGCCCGCATTGGCGAGCGCAAGATATGTCTGCGCACCTCTTATGGATGTCTTGCAGTAAGTTATTACGGTTGCATCCTTGTCAATGCCCTTTTCCATGTACATTATGGAAATATCCTGAGCAGACTTGTAACTTCCGTCTGCATACTGGTTTTCCACATAATTTATATGGATTGAACTTGGGATTGTCCCCTCTTCATATTCTTCTATCGTTCTGGTATCTACAAGGCATGTGTCAGGATCGGGATAATTCAACTGGTCTATTACGGTGTCTATTGAAGCGACCATGGATTCATCCAGTTCTTCGGACTCATAAGAAGCCTCTTCGACCACCGGCGCCTCATCTGTCATTTTCATTCCTGATTCTTCAAGTGCCGCGAGTCCTCCGCTTACTACCTTTACATCATCATTGCCATAGGCTTTGAGCGTCCACCAGAATCTTGCCGCATCCATGTGGTTGTTGTCGTCATATACGATTATCTGCATTCCGTTTGTTATGCCGCTCTCCCCAAGCACTTTTTCGATTTGAGCTTTGCCGCCAATCATATTCGGGAAAGGTTCGCTTACAACTATGTCGCCTCTGCTTATATTCACTGCCCCTTCAATGTGGGCGGTCTCATAAGCATCCTGCATCTGGGCGTCAACCAGAACAGCTCCGTCACCAATCAGCTCCGCAGCTTTTTCGGCCTCCACGATATAAGGTCCGTCTACCTGTCCCGTAGTTCCCAGACAACCGGACAAGGCCCCCAATGCCAAAACCAAGATTAAAAGCGTTACCGGTTTCAAGTATTTTTTCATAAGTAATCCTCCATCCTTTTTTTATAATGGGATTGTTAATTTATCATCAATCTTCAGTGATATTATACAAGAAACGCCCCTTTATCAGGTATCCACTTTTTTAATATTGCATCCGATTATTAAATACGAAATGCTTTTGCCATGTAATGGTATAATAATCACAGAAATTAATGTGGGGAGGGAAATGTATGCACAGAATCAGTACATTCATAAAAAAACACGCAATGGAGCTATTGGTCCTTTTGCTGTACGCTTCAGTCAATATTTTTCTTCTTGACAGATTTCCATTCATGCACTCTGACGAAGCTTGGCTAAGCGGCCTTTCCAAAACCGTTTTGGATGAGGGAAGCATCAACCTGACCGAGCCTTTCTTCGACCTTTATCCCAGAAACCCCCATGCGATTAAAATATTTTTTGTAGCCCTGCAAACATTGACAATAGGCATTTTCGGCCACACCCTCTTCTGGATGAGAATGATTTCACTTGTCTCGGGCGTCTTTTCCCTTTGTCTTTTTTATCGGATAATTATGACCCGTTTCAAGGACAAGCGTTTTGCTTTGCTTACAACAAGCCTGCTCGCCGTGGATATTCAATTCATATACGCTTCACATATTGCAAGGCAGGAAAGCATACTTTTACTGATAAGCCTGGCCGCATACTATTATTTTCTGCGAAAGAATCCCACAAGCCACGCAAGCGCTGCCATGCTGGCTGCAATTCTTTCAATAGGCATAGGCATTCATCCAAACAGCTTCATTGTCGCAATACCCTTCGGACTTATGCTTTTTTATCGTTTTTTCAAAAAGAGGGCAAGGCTGTCGGATATTGCAATATTCGTATCCATTCTGGCGGCTGCGGCACTTTTTTTTATAACTTTAAGTTTATGGATGGATCCCGATTTCATTAAGAATTATGCAGAATACGGAAAAACGCTTGGTGTAACCCAAAGCCTTTTTTCAAAGTTTCTGCAAATGAAGCTGTTTTATCTCAAGCTTTTTTTGCAGGTCAGCGGAACCTACTACACACCGGACATAAGACTTCAACTCCTTCTTATGGCTTCAACCTTCCTTTGCGGAGCGGCAAAACTTGCAAAATCAAGAGGCCGATCGCATGCCGCCTATCCAATGCTGGGTCTTTTGGGAATAAATATTGGGTATATGCTTGTCGGCCGATACAACCAGACAAGCATCGTTTTCCTTTTCCCCTGGTTCTATATGCTTGTAGCTGAAATTCTTTACCCTTTCGCCAAGTCAGGAAAAAGAATCCTATCGATTCTCATTTCCGCCACACTGGCCATAAGCTGCATTCAAATTTCAATACACCCAGGCAAAAACTATTCAAGTTACATCGAAAACATATCAAGCATGGTCCCCTGTGATGCCAGGGTGCTTTCGAACCTAAACACAGGATATTGTTTCAATCCGGATAATCTGTTTGATTACAGGAATCTAGCACACTTGCGTGAAAACCGCCTAAGCTTTGCAGACTATATCAAAAAGAACGATATAGAATATATACTCTATCCGGAAGAAATGGACATCATTTGGAATACTCGCCCGGTATACAACAGCCTTTACGGGAATCCCGCGGACTATTACGAGTCTATGAAGGCCTTCGTTTCGGATGAATGCACCCTTTTGGAAACTTTTTCAGACGACACCTATCCGGTAAGAATTGTAAGGCTTATGGGACAAAAGGAAAGGACCCTGCGCATTTACAAGGTCCTCAAATAAAATTCCAAAACTTAAGCGGATTGCCTAAAGCATTATTTCATTTTTTATCCCTTCTTTTTCATCGAAATAATTTTCTTTTGTTTTGCGCAATCCCTTCCATTTGTTTTTTGCTATCCTTTTCACTTTTCCAGATTCCTTACCCATAATCAATATCCTGTCGGAAATGTAAAGAGCCTCCTCTATGTCGTGTGTTACAAACACAACCGTCAACCCTTTCTCTTTCCAGATTTCAAGCAACAAGTCCTGAAGTGAATCCCTGGTAATCGCATCGACATTTGCAAAGGGTTCGTCCATCAGAAGCAGTTCGGGGTCGGACGCCAAAGCTCTTGCTATTGCACCCCTTTGACGCATGCCTCCTGACAATTCATGGGGAAAATAATTGCCGTAGCCTTCAAGCCCCACCTGGACAAGCATGTCGCTTATTTTCTTTTCATAAAAATCCCCGGGCCGGTTTTTGTAGCGCCTTTTGACCGGCATAGCAATATTGTTATGAAGGTCAAGCCATGGAAACAATTGATGGCTGTCCTGAAAAACCATTATCATAGAGAAACTTGGGGCTTTTATCTTTTTCCCGCCCAGCAAGACTTTTCCCGAATCGACCTTTTCAAACCCTCCTATTACATTGAGAGCTGTGGTCTTTCCACAACCGGAAGCACCCAAAATGGAAATTATTTCTCCCTTTTCCACTCCCATGGAAAAATCCCTGAGTATAAATTTGGCATGGCCGTCCTTGTAATATTTTTTTGTGATGTCAATGGCTTGCAATGCGGTATTCATCTGGTCATACCCCATTTCTCGACCGTCCTCTTCTCTATAAATCCAAACACAAATTTTTCAACGATTATTCCTATCAGCATTATTAGCAAGAGTCCCGCTACAATTCCGGCAATGTCCATAAAAACACGGCTCTTGTATATGGCCCATCCTATTCCTCCTGCAAGGCCCGCCGCTCCAAAAATCATTTCAGCGCTTATAAGCGCTCTCCACGCCCTTGCCCATGCAATTTTGAAGCCCGCTATTATGAAGGGTGCCGAAGCCGGTATTGAAATGTGGAATATTTGTTCCCGCGTTGAAAGACCGTAATTGTCTCCCACCTTGAAATAGATATAGGGTATGGACCCTATTCCGGAAAGGACGTTTTGCATAAGCGGCCAAAATGCCCCGTGAACTATAATTATTATTATTGCCGCCTTTCCTGTTCCAACCCAAAGTATTACAAGGGGGAGCAGGGCGACCCCTGGCAATGGATGAATCAATGTTACTACGGTTTCGACAATTTTTCGAAAACCGTCCATTTTAATACATGCGTATCCGGTAATTATCGCAAGCATCCCGCTGATAAGGAGACCCTTGCCTATAAGCTCCATAGAAAACATAATTTGGACCGGCAAATCACCAACTGCAAGGTCCTTGGCAAGGCTCTCCGCCACATCGGAAGGCGATGGGAATATCATAGGGTCAAGCAAGCCCGAATACGCTCCCGCCTGCCAAAAGGCAAGCAGCAAAAGTGCCACTGCCAGAGCCTTCAAACCCTTCATGACCCTTCACCCCTTGTAAGATTCCCCATTTCGCCAAGATTGTCTATATATCCCCGGCTTTCCATGAAATCATGGAATTTTTCCATCCCTGCCGTTTCCTGAGTATAGACAATATCCTCCCTTGTTATGTATTGGTAAATTTTTTCTTCCTCTATTCCATATGCTTCGGAAAGAATCGCAGCAGCCTCGTCCGGATTTTCCACCATGAAAAAGACAGCCT
Source organism: uncultured Peptostreptococcaceae bacterium (assembly GCA_964644525.1). Taxonomy (GTDB): domain Bacteria; phylum Bacillota; class Clostridia; order Peptostreptococcales; family BM714; genus BM714. The sequence continues at coordinate 5,237 of CAZXWC010000004.1, read as the reverse complement.
CCTCCAATGCTTCCTTGAATGCAGCCTCCCAGAGCGGATTCTCTTTTGAGAATTCATCCATCGAAACTCCCACAACAAAGGTAAACCTTTCTCCCATAGCCTCTTTACCTGTCAACACAACATGTGCCTCTTGGTTTTCAAGCTCCATGAAAAGGTAGGGGGGGCTCGTGAAATGGCCTGCTATGTCCGCTTTGGAAAGAAGTGCGTGCATTCCATCGGGATGAGTCATTGTAACTATCCTGTCATCGAAATACCCGGCGTCACCAAGCTCCTTTTCCGCCGCCATAGAAAGAAGCATATGTTGTATGCTTCCTGGCTGAGGAAGTGCAATGCGGTCAGATTCACCAAAATCCGACAATTGGCGTATTCCGTCATCAAGACTAACAAGCGCAACCGGAACTTCGGACAGTCCCGAAAGTATCTTCCATTGCATGCCTTTGTCGGATCCAATAAGGAATGGGGGGATGGCCATAAAGCCTATGTCCAGGTCCCCGGCCACCATAGCCTCCCGGATGGCGGCAGTGTTGGCCATTTGCTTCCATTCAATTTGAACCCCTTCCAGCCTTTCCGCAAGAATGCCCTTCTCCTTCATTATTGTCACCGGTGCATATGCAAGTCCGTATTGTTCTGCAATAGCCAGGCTTTCTCTATCATTCGAGCATGCCGAAAGTAAAATAAGCAGTGAGAAAGCCGCCAATATTATCTTTATCCTTTTTGTTTTCACAAAATCAATTCCTTTCGTTTTATAGGACCGGGCCCTCTATTATCATGTTTCTACCGTTTTCATCTAGAAATCTAAGCTTTTGAAAAACTTTTTCCACTCTTTGCTTGAGAGAGTCTCTATCATTTCCTTTCACCAGGAAATACCCGGCGCGTTGCCTTGCATTTTTTATTTGGCCCATTTTTTCGCCCTTTGCAAAATGGTATCCAACCTTGAAGACGCCATCATTGTGTAAAAGTTCTTCCGGATCCGTCTGCATGCAAATCGTTCCGGGCGAAGCGAAAAACAGTTGTGCCGATGCATGCCCCTCTATTTGCCATGCATCGTGCGACATAAGCCTTTCGTATGAAACGGGTCTGTCCATTATGAAATCAGTCTGCATCTTCAAAATATCCACCCCTGTCAATTCCGGTATGGTCATATCCTCGTATGCCCCGCCTATCCTGCAGGCTATTTCATTCACCATTATCCCTTTAGCCCCTACAAGCATCTGATAATAGATTGGACCGTTTCTTATGCCAAACGCCCTTGTTGTAAGGTCGGTCAGTTCCCTTATTTCATTTTCCTTGTCAGCCATGTGGATTGACGGAAATTGGTGGGCTCTGCAGATGCCTATATGGACTCCGCTCTGCATGACTATCCTGTCAGTTACGGAAAGAATCTTAATCCGTCCGTCCACAACCCAACCGCTAACCGCTATCTCGTCATTTGGATAATAATTTTCAATGAGAACCTCCGACTGTCTTGAGAAGCCAAGCGTTTCCCTTATTCGGCCTCTTACCGCTTGCGCTGTGTCCAAACGGAAAACTCCTCTTTGCCCCTGGCTGTCCAGCGGCTTTATGACATAGGGAGCCTTTAGATGAGCTATGTCTGAATTTCTGAAATTCTCTCCTATAAAAGCGTATGGAAGAGTCGGAACTCCTCCCTCTGCCATTATTGTTTTCATCCTTTTCTTGTCAGTGACATCGAGCGCCTTGCCTGAATCGAAAAAATATCTCAAGCCCAGGGATTCTGATATGGCGGCTGCAGTATATACCGGTTGGTCGGTTCCTGTTGTCATTACTCCGTCCACTTCAAACTTTACTGCCGTTTCCATGCATGCCTTTACATCGAATGTGCTGGCATTGCTTTTGAAAGTGCTTAAGGCCTTTCCTGGCGCATCATCATAATAGTCTGCGGCTACAACTTGCAAACCCATTTCATTTTCAAGTCTTTCGATGGCATTTAGCTGGCAATGTCCGGCTCCAAGCATCATTATTCTCATAGTTCAGAACCCTCCTCCATTTCCAGGCTCTCTATCTCGTATGGTTTATCTCCTGTACAAAAAATCTTCAAAATCTTAAAATCCGAATAATGGATTATAAGATTTGCAAAAATTTTCAACAATCCTGCAAATGTGTAGTTTGACTGGCCATGGACCCTTTCCTGGTGGCTTAGTGTAATCCAGGCTATTTTTTTGGTTCTCTTTATCAATTCGGCTGACACATATACAAATCCGCAATCTGTGTTTTTGAGTTCGGATTTGATTCCGCACTTAAACATTCTGCAGCTGCTTATACGGACAGGCTTTTTCGTTTTGAGTATAAAATTGAATGCATGAAAGGTAATCTTTGACCCCATACGCCTGTAGATCTTATGAACAGGCTTTTCAGCTACCGCAAATACCAATTCCGCGCCCTTGTCTATTTCCGTCTTCATTTTTCCCAGTATTTCAGGAGGGTGCTGAAGATCGTCGTCAAGGGTTGCGATTATGTCTCCTGCGGCAAATTGTATCCCGCATAATGTAGCATTTTGCTGTCCGGAATTCCCCCTTAGCTTAATCAGTTTTATCCTGTAGTCGGATTTTCTGAGTTCCCTCATTACCCTGTAGCTGTCGTCCTTGCTTCCGTCATCTACCAGAATAATTTCAACCCTTCCAAAATAACCCCTTGAAGACTTGAAAACCCTTTCACACAGCGTTTCCAAAGATTTGCCTCCATTGTAAACAGGAACTACTACTGACAATTTTTCCAAACGCTCCATTTACTCACCCCTCGACATTTTTCTTAAAATGCTGTCTGCTTTCATCAGCACATATTCCAGCTCGTCTGGGCGAAGATTTTCATAAAGGGGAAGTCTCACCAGTCCCTGCGCTTTTTCCCATGTCCTCTTCAGGTCCTTGTCGCAATAGCCCATAGATTTACCCATAAGCGACATGTGTAGCGGCCAATAATGGGTGAAGGCCTGAATTGAGGCCTTGTCCAATTGGCTTTGAAAAAATTTTCTTTTTTCCGGCGATTCGAATACTATATAAAACAGATGCGCATTGAAGCTTTCACCGCTAGATGGAGCCTTGGAATATTCTTTTATGAATGAACAGCCCCTGTATTTGTCGAGAAGCTTTTCATATGCATTGAAAACAGAGAGGCGTTTTTCAATTATTGACCCCATCTTGTCCAGTTGAACCCCCAAAAGAGCCATTAGGATATCGGACGGAAGATACATGGATCCTTCTTCAATCCACTGGTAATAACTTGTTTTTCCCCGAATGAATCTTTCCTTGTCCGTACCTCCGTTTCTGATTGCTTGAGCTCTTTCAGCCAGGTCTTCAAATCCCTTTGCCAATACGAGAGCTCCACCTTCACCCGCCTTGAAGTTCTTTGTCTCATGGAAGCTGAAGCAGCCGAAATCTCCCCATGTTCCCAAATGGCGGCCACCAGCCCTAGACCCCAAAGCCTGGGCTGCATCTTCTATAAGCACAAGCCCTTGGCAATCCGCCATTTGCCTCAATTCTTTTATGTCCTTGGAAAGTCCGCCATAATGCACCGAGAGTATAGCGCGGGTTCTTCCGTTCATTTTTTGTCTTATTTCTTCAATTCCGGAATTCATGCCTTCAGAAGCCACATCGGCAAAAATTGGTTTTGCCCCCGTCTTCAAAATACAATTTGCTGTCGATGGATAGGTAAATGAAGGCATCACCACTTCATCTCCTGCCTTCAAGCCTGAAAGGCGGGCAGCCATTTCAAGGGCATGCGTACCTGATGTAGTTGCCAGCACCCTTGATCCTCCCAAAATGTTTTCAAGTTTTATTTCTGCGTCACGGGTAAATTTTCCCCCTCCGCCAATAGAACCTTTTTCCAAAGCCTCCATCACAGCATTTTTTTCTTCAAGTCCAATTGCAGTTCTGTTGAAGGGAATTTTCATGTCATTCTCCATTCCGCCTGTATAGTGACAGATGCCACTCGACAGTTCTTTCTATGGCATATTCAAAATCATATGAAGGTTGCCATCCAATCTCTTTTCTGAGCTTGTCTCCTCGGATTGAGTATCTAAAATCGTGGCCCTTCCTATCTGTAACAAACTCCAGAAGGCCTTCGTTAATTTCTTTTGCCCCTGCATCCGACACCTTCATTTTTGATGCCGTTTTTCTTATGAGCATTTTAACCAATTCTATGTTTTCCAACTCAAAGCCGGATGTAATGTTGTAGATTTCGCCTTGTTTGAAGTTTTCAAGCAAGGTAAGCAAGGCTCCGCAATGATCCTTTACATAAATCCATTCCCTTATCTGTCGTCCGTCTCCGTAAATCGGGATTCTTTTTAACGCCAATGCATTTTCAATTGTTTTGGGAATAAGTTTTTCCCTGTGCTGGTTTTCCCCGAAATTGTTTGCCGAACGCGTAACTAAAAGGGGCAAACCATGTGTGTTTTTGTACGACAGCGCAAGAAGATCCCCAGCCGCTTTTGACGCCGAATAGGGATTTCTGGGATTAAGACAGGAATTTTCGTAAAAAGAACCCTCTGCTATAGAACCATAGACTTCATCCGTTGAAATCTGAATGAACTTTTTAACACCGTATTTTACAGAAAGGTCCAACAATACTCGCAATCCTTGAACATTTGTCCCTATAAATTCCCTGCTGCTGCCTATACTTCTGTCTACATGGGATTCCGCCGCAAAATTGACAACAAAGTCGGGCTTATGCCGAGCATACAATCTTTCCATTATTTCTTGCCAACAAATGTCGGCGCGGTAAAAAATATGCCTTTTTGATGATTTTACGCTTTCGAAATTTTCCATTCTCCCGCTGTATGTCAACTTGTCCACATTTATTATCAGGGCGTCTTTTTCCGCCTCATGCAAACTGCGTACAAAATGGGAGCCCACAAACCCAGCCCCCCCTGTAATAAGATATGTCTTCATTTAACCATCCTTTTTTATGTTATAATGTTTTAAATCATCTTTATGAAAGGAAATGATCCTATTGAAAAAAATTGACTGTTTGGGCGACATGTGCCCAATACCTGTGCTCATGGCTCAAAAGGCCTTAGATGAATCTTCCAAGGGAGAATCTTTCATGCTTGTAAGTGACCACAGCTGCGTTGTGGAATCAGTGCAGAACCATTTCAAAAATAAAGCGGTGTCTCTATCCGTGGATGAAGTCATGAACGGAATATGGGAAATAACTTTCACAATAAAGTGATAAATCAGCAAAAACTCCTTTTGCCTATTTCTTTGAACCTCTCCATGAATTCCTTC
>CAZXWC010000003.1:0-56892 GCA_964644525.1 uncultured Peptostreptococcaceae bacterium | reverse complement strand
TTTATCGCTTCTTTCAAGCGGCTTCGAAGCACATCTATCTTTTTTACTGTATCCACTGAAAATCCTCCTTAATAAAGCTTTTCCAATATTGAAGCATCAATCTTGAATGTATGCTTTTTCTCCGGGAAGACGCCTTCCCTTATTTCATCGCCATATGAAGCCACAGCTTCTTTTATTGTCAAGCCTACCTGTGCATATTGCTTTGCAAACTTGGGCACAAAATCGCTGTACATTCCAAGCATATCCTGGGTAACTAAAACCTGACCGTCGCAATCCGCACCTGCTCCGATTCCAATTGTCGGGATTGTCAGTTTTTCAGAAATTATCTTGGCAAGGTCAGCCGGCACACATTCAAGAACTATTGCGAATACGCCTATTTCTTCCAAAAGCAATGCGTCTTCTATGATTTTTTTTGCAGCATCCTCAGATTTCCCTTGAACCTTGAATCCGCCAAACATGTTGACTGATTGTGGGGTTAGTCCCAAATGGCCAACTACCGGAATTTGGGCTCCAATGACGGCGCGAATCTTGTCGGCTATCTCTCTTCCTCCTTCAAGTTTAACTGATTGGACCCGGCCTTCTTTTATCAATCTTCCTGCGTTTCTGACAGTTTCCTCTACGCTTACATGATAGCTCATAAAAGGCATGTCCCCTATGACCATTGCCCCTTTAACGCCTCTCGAAACCGCACGGCAATGATGAATCATGTCCTCCATTGTGACTTGGAGCGTATCTTCATATCCGAGCACAACCATACCCAAAGAGTCTCCTACCAAAAGACTGTCAACACCGGACTCATCAAGCAATTTTGCCATGGAATAATCATATGCCGTAAGCATTGATATCTTTCTTCCATTCTTCTTTGATTCAATAAAATCATTAACCGTAAACCTTTTAGCCATCCAGCTCACCCCTGTTTAATATTTTTGTCATTTCATTTATTTTTTCCTCCGGTTGGAGTCCGTAACGCTTTGCATAAGCAACCGTTTGCAACCCCATGAACCGGTAAAAATCCTCTTTATCTTTTGCCGATTTTTCAAATGCTTCCATATGGCGCCTTATTACACCTACATCGCCTCTGGAAATGGGTCCGGTAAGTGTCTTTTCAGGCCCTCCGTCCTCAGCGTTTTGAACCGTTCCTTTGACAAGCGGCAACAGGGCTTTGCCGGCATCTTCTCTTGAAAGCCCCATATCCAGATATAAAGAATATGCATAATCCAAAAGGACCGTCACATAGTTCGATGCCACACATGCCGCAGCATGGTATAGAGCCTTCTTGTCTGTTTCTATTTCAAAATACGAACATCCCGTGTCTTTAAGCAAGCGAATCATTGTATCCATTTTTGAGCTGTCGCCTTCTACAGAAAATACAGCGTCTTCAACTCTCTCCCATGCTTTTTCGGGTTCAGCAAAGGACAAAAGAGGATGCAGGGAATATATGTGGCAACCTCTCTTTTTAAGAATATCCAGTTCGCAGGATGCCAAAGCTCCACTCATATGTATAACAATCTTTCCATCCAATGAAGGATCAATATTGGACAGTTTTTCTGCAGCCAAGCGAATCTGGTCGTCATTTACAGTAAGGAATATAATGTCGGCGGCTTCCGCCAATTTTTCCATGCTGCCATACCAGGATGTAGCCGCAAAGGAAGCTGCTGCCATTGCAGAAGACTGCGTTCTGCTGAAATATCCACAAACATCATATCCGCGGCTTTTCAAGAACTTGCCATAAGCTTTACCGACTCTTCCACCGCCTACAAATCCTATTTTCATTTCAACATCCCCTTTTTATAATAAATGCCCGCCGGTTTAAACCGGCGGGCATACAAAACAAAACAATAAAAGCCTTCCTAAGCAGTTGCATAGAAAGGCGAATTTATCAAATTAATCTTGTCACCTCTGTCTCGGTCCATTGGCTCAGAGCAGAATTTCATTATTATTCAATTGTAGAATAAAACCGTTTCAGTGCGGCTCGAATTCGATACCGCCTGCGGTCATTTTAACACAAAACAAGCAAATTATCAAGTATGCCCTTATTTGCCAAGCATAGTCACATCCATATGCGGATATGGGATTTCGATTCCATTTTTGTCGAAGGCTTCTTTTACCAGTTCCTGCATATCGTAATAAACAGTCCAGTAATCTTCTTTTTCAACCCATGGCCTTACAACAAAATCTACAGAACTTTCACCATGAGAAAAAACTCTGACAAATGGTTCCGGTTCCTTCAAAATGAGGTCGTGACTGTCGCATATTTTAGTTACTATCTCCTTAACCTTACTTATGTCAGCATCATACGAAACACCGAATTTCAGATCAACCCTTCGTGTTTCTTCAGATGAATAATTCATTACGCTGTTGTTTGAAAGATTTCCATTTGGTACTACTATCCTTTTATTGTCAGGCGTTATAAGAACCGTGTAAAGTATCTGTATTGCTTGTACCGTACCTGATAATTCTCCTGCTTCTATATAATCCCCAATATTGAAAGGTCTGAAAACAAGTATAAGTACTCCGCCGGCAAAATTTGAAAGACTCCCCTGCAAAGCCAAACCTATAGCCAGTCCTGCTGCTCCCAAAATAGCTATGAAACTCGTGCTGGGAACTCCCAAAATAATCACAATCGTAACTACTAGCAGTATTTTAAGCGCTATTTTTACGAATGAATTTATAAATTTAACCAAAGTTATGTCTGAATCGCTTCTTTTCAAAATCCTGTTTATTATTTTCATCAACCATTTGATTGCATAGACTCCTACAAACCATACGACAAGCGCCCCTAGAATTTTCAATGAGGCCGTCATTATAAAAGTTTTGACAATCAACCAAGTTTCATACGTCATAATTTTCCTCCTCGAATTAATACTTCATTTTTATGATTTTTTTGCTCCCAATCTATTCTAATCCTTATTGTTCAGAATTGATATCTTCATTCCTTGCTCCAATTTGTTTCCCGGTGAAAGAACCACAATGTCGCCTTCCGATATTCCGTTTTCTATGGCAAAATAATCATTACCTTCAAAAATTACATCTATTGGATTTAATACCGTTTCACCTCCTTTAACAACAAACACATGGAACTGTCCCTTAATTTCAAAGACAGCATTGTCCGGAACTCTCAGCACGTCATTCATTTCCCTGGTTATAATCTTTACTTCAACTTCATAACCCAAACGAATTTTATCCGAAAATGTTTCCGAAATCATATCCACCTTTACCCTCTTCTGTTCTATTCCCAATTCGGAAATCTTGCTGAAGGCTTTTGGCGATATGCTTTCGACAAGTCCTTCTATTTCCGGCATGCCTATGTCCTCATTTTCAATCAAGACAGTCTGTCCCTTTTTTACATCACCTACGTCGCTAACTAGTATATCCGCCTCAAAACGTAATTCTTCAAGGCTTCCCAACTCGAAAAGCGGCACTCCCGGACTTATATACTCTCCCTCCTTAATGTGCAGCAGCGTTACCTGTGTATCCTCGTTCGATGTAATTGTCAATTTGTCTCGGTTGTTCTTCAAAAGGTCTATCTCATAGCCTATAGTACGGCTTTGCGCCTTTGCGCTCTTGTATTGGCTTAGAGCCTGTCCGTAGGCTTGCTGGGCAACTTCATAAGCTGTCCGGGCCTTTAGAAAGTCATCCTTGCTTACCGCGCCCTCTTGGTAAAGTTTTTCCATGTTGCTCAATGTCCGAGAAGCTTCATCCCTTGCCAGCCGTGCCGATTCTACATATGAATAAGAAGCCGAAGCATCCGCGCCGCTTAATTGGGCTGTCAAGCTCTTTATCTGGAGATCGATATCTTTTCCCTCAATCGTTGCAAGTATATCCCCTTTTTTTATTGTATCCCCTTCCTTTATGTTTACTTCATTCAATACTCCGTTTATGTCCGAATAAATTATGTGCTCATTGTCGGATTTAGCGTAAGCAATCTCTTCTACATATTCGAGCACCTGCCCTTTTTCAACTGAAGTGACCTCCACTGGAAGGCCTTTGTTCTGCGTCTCCATGTAATAAAATCCGCCTGCCGAAACTAAGGCAACAGCTATGGCGAAAGTCGTCCATTTCTTTGTTCTATTCTTTTTTTTGTTATTTTTGTTTTTAAACATTTCCGTAAATTTATTTACAATTCTCATGCTGCCCCCTTTAGCTTATTCTGTTCTTAAGCGCTTCGATGAAGTCCAATCTCTTAATCTTAAGCGAACTGAAATACTGTGCAATCAATACATAAAAAACCGTCAATGCAGCCGCATATATATACGAATTCGTTTCTATAGGCGCGGTCATTGTATAAAACTCCGTTTGAAAAGAAGTCTGCAAGAGTTCAATGAGCCACCTTCCCAATGGGATTCCAAGCACAATACCGAATGCTGTCATAATGAGATTTTCCTTCAAAACGATTCTGTTGATTTCTTCTTTTGATAATCCCATGATTCGCAGCGAAGAAAATTCGAGCCTTCTCTCATTTATGCTCATCATAGTCGAATTATAAACTATTGCAAAACCGATTATTCCTGCAAACAATGCATAAACAGAAAGGCCTGCATATGTAAGCTTGGTGAACTCCTTGAAGATATTTTTCAAGTCTGCTATTGAATTGACTGACGATACATTTTTCACATCTTCCATTTTTTCTTTGACCCTGTCTGTAGAATCAATCATCACTCCTGTTATCATGCCTTCGTCGAGAAGCCTCTCTTGCATGAAAGCTATGTCCATGTATGCATTAAGACCCAGGCTCTGATTTACCACCCCGTCAACCTTGATTCTCATGTCGTCCTTGAAAGGAATGAAATTCTTTAAATTTACAATGTCACCCTTTTCAACATCCAGCGTGTAAGCCATTGGTTCGCTTATAAGCATTCCATCATGAGAAAGCCTGAGAACACCTCCGTCAGAAGCAGTCAAATTATAAAACTCCGTGTCCGGATTGAGGCCTACTACGCTTACGACCTTGCTTTTCCATCCATTTTCAATTTCAAATGGAAACTCCAACTTTCCTTCTATGTCTGTAACATCCACCAACTGACTTATTTCCATCGCAGAACGCTCTGATAGCGGCTTATTGTAGGCTATTTCATAATCCATTCTCATGAATTCTCCATATTGATCATAGAACATTGTCTCAAAAACATTAAGCATATGTGCAGGCATGAGCGCTGTAGCAAATGTTACAGCAATGCCGACCGAAAGGAAGATAAACCTCTTTCTGCTTCTGAAAACATTCCTCCATACGACCTTCCAGCTAAAACCGATGTGTTTCCATATGAAAGTAATGTTTTGAATATAGGTCTTTCCAATTTTCTTAGGAGGCTCCGGTCTCATTGATTCTGCCGGCACAATACCAAGTATGCTTCTGGCTCCCCAAAGCCCCGCTCCTATGCAATATATTGCGCTGAGTGCAAAACCAATGCCAAGATATTGCCATGAAAATATCCTGACTTTGAAAGGTATCCTGTAAAATTCTTGATACATGTTTGCCATAGGCCCTGAAAACAGATAGCCCGTAAATACCCCTATTACAGATCCTAGCGCACCTATTATAAATGCGTGTTTTGCATAATGTGTCAGTATATCCCTGTTTCTATAGCCTATTGCCTTGAGTACGCCTATCGAGGTTCGGTCGTTTTTGACCATGCGCGAAATCATTATGGCTATTATGGCCGCCGCTACACCAAGAAAAAGCAGTGGTATTACATTAGCCATTTGTTTTGCTCCCCTTATTTCCTCAGACACTATGCGGTCGCTGACGTGGTCTTCCCTTCTTATTATGCGCTGCACGCCATATCTTTCAATCTCTTTTTCAAGTTCATCCTTGAATATGCCATCCTCATTTGGATTTTTCAGTTTTATAAGAACTTCGTTGTATGCCTTTGAATATCCGAAAACCTGTTGAGCAAATTCTTCTGAAACAAATAATATTCCGTATTTCGTAGGTTGAGGCAAAAGATTTTGTTCGTCTTCCATCAAATATATGTATTCCGGACTGCCTGCTATGCCCTTGACTTCAAGTTCGTAATCCTTTCCTCCTATTTGAGGATGGACCATATCTCCTACTTCTATTCCCCTCGCCTCAGCAAACTGCTCCAGAACCAGCACATCTCTTCGCTTGTCCTGAATCCATCCCCCTTTTAATATGTACAGATCATTAATTCTGTTTTTTGCATCAGGTATGGACGATATGCCTACGTTCACTTTTTCGTCCTTGTCCTCAACCTCCAGAGGAGCCTTAAAAAAAATTCTTCCCTGGGCGGATTCAACTCTCGGCATTCGTCTTATGCCTTCAATGCCCGATTCATTTATTTTCATAAGCTCTACGCTTACGTCTTGAAAATTGTTAAGTTCATAATACCTTTGCGCACCCACTTCCAAATCTATTACAGAAAGGGAAATGGCTACATAACTCATTATTCCAACAGCAACTACCAGCGAAACTGCGACAAATTGACCTTTTGCTTGCCTGATATGACGGTATAGGCGCAGATTGAATTTTTTCATCACCATACAATCCTTTCAGGGGGTATAGGCTCTTTATTGTACTTGTCGGAAATTATCCGGCCACTCCTCATCTTTATTACACGGTCGGCCATGTCTGCTATTGCTGCATTATGGGTTATTATCATAACCGTCTTGCCATGGTTTTTGTTAACCTTATTAAGAAGGGATAAAATAGAAAGACCTGTTTTGAAGTCCAATGCGCCCGTGGGCTCGTCACAGAGCAATATATCAGGGTTTTTTGCAACAGCCCTTGCTATAGCTACCCTTTGTTGCTCTCCTCCACTCATTTGAGAAGGAAAATGATCCATCCTTTCTGTGAGATTGACTTCTTCCATCACCAAATCGACTTCCAATGGATTTTCGCATATTTCCGAAGCAAGTTCAACGTTTTCTCTTGCAGTCAAATTCGCCATAAGATTATAGAACTGGAATACAAAACCAACACTATTTCTTCTGTACATCGTCAACTTTTTGTCGCCATACAATGTTATCTCTTCATCCTTAAAAAGCACGTTTCCACCCGAAGGCACATCCATGCCTCCGATAATATTAAGCAGTGTGCTTTTCCCTGAACCACTGGGGCCGAGTATAACCACAAACTCACCATCGTAAATTTCAAAGGAAGCGTCTTCCAGAGCTCTGACCTCGACTTCTCCCATCTGATAACATTTGCTTATTTTTTCAACTATCATCAATGTTGTTTTGCCCGTCATGTGGCTGCTCTCCCTTTTCATGTTCCATAAGGACACATTCGTCTGTCGGAATGTGCCCTTATATATCTACCCATAACAAGAAAATTTATTTTAAATCCTGACTCTTTATTTGATTTCGCTATTATTTCACGGGTTTGTAATATATCCCATCTGCCAGAATTTTTCCTTCAAATTCTTCATAACGAATCCCCGCAAGCATATGTTTCTGCTTTTTACGAAATGAAAGCGATGCAAAATTCGGAGTTGGATATATTATCGTCTCCGAAAATATGCCTTCCACACCAGCCGTCTTCAAATCCTTAATAAAACGTCTATACAAAGCGCTTCCGACTCCTTTTCCGCTGCAATTTTTCATTATTGCAATCTTGTCCACCAATACAAAACTCTTTATTTTGCCCAAATCGAATTCAGGCGACCAATGAACCTTTGAAACCCATTCGGGGTTTTCCGAAAGCCATTGTTCCTTTGTGTAAGCCATTAAAAAACCGACAACTTCACGGTCCTTAGCAACATAAAAATAATCAAGCTTTTCCACCATTTTAGTGAAAACTCCCATATAATACTCCGGATCGGATTTATAGTCGTCCATCAAAAATCCGCTGTATGAATCGTTCTTGCTCGTTCCAACACTCTCTGCAACCCCAAAAATACCAGCAACATCTTTCTTCTCAGCCTTCTTTACGCTGATTTTTTCTACATCGATTTTTTTACTACTATAAATCGGTGCTTCGTCATCTCTTGATTCCATAGTATCCCTCCATTCGGTTCCTTTAAAAAACAACCTCATTGTTGTTTATATTATTATCATATATAAATTAGCGTCTATAAACAAATATGAAAAGGCGTATTCAATCCGATTCAATATACAACTGTATGCCAAACAAACAATTTAAAACTTAAAAGCCAAAAGATTTTTCAATCTATAAGATTTTCGGGATTTAAAGGATAAAGCTCCTCTATAACAAAAACCCCGTCCTTTCTTACAAGAACATCGTCAAAATAAATTTCTCCTCCCCCATATTCCGGTCTCTGTATACAAACCAAATCCCAATGTATAGACGAATCATTACCGTTTGAAGCTTCTTCATAACATCTGCCTGGCGTGAAATGAAAACTTCCTTTTATTTTTTCATCAAACAATGTGTCCTTCATCGCCTTCTCTATATAAGGATTGACGCCTATTGCAAATTCACCTACAAATCTTGCCCCCTCGTCAGTATCGAACACATCATTTATGCGTTTTGTATCATTGGCTTTGGCATCAACTATTTTGCCATCTTTAAAATCGAGCACAATACCCTCATATGTTACCCCTTGGTACACAGCCGGGCAATTGTATGAAATTCTTCCATTTACAGAATCCTTCACGGGTGCCGTAAAAACCTCGCCGTCAGGTATATTCATTTCTCCCGCGCATTTTATGGCCGGAATTCCCTTTATTGAAAAGCTTATGTCCGTACCCGGCCCTTTTATGCTAACTCTGTCCGTATTCTCCATAATCTCCACAAGGCTGTCCATGGCCTGAGACATCTTTCCATAGTCGAGATTGCAGACCTTGAAATAGAAATCCTCAAAAGCTTCAAGACTCATGTCTGCCAATTGCGCCATAGAATAATTTGGATATCTCAGTATGACCCATTTGGTATTGTTGACTCTCTCATCACCATGTACGGGATTTTGATATCTATCAACATATTTTTTTATTTTTTCTGTATCCAAATCGCCAAGCTCACTTACATTTTCAGATCCTCTTATTCCTATGTATGCATCCATCTTTTTCATAAGGGAAAGGTCGACATCTGCCATTAAATCTATTTGCCCGTCTTCAGAATTTTTTAATATTTCCCTAAGCAAAGTGTCGTCCCTTTGCCATAAAAAAGGAATCCCCCCAACATCGTAGGCCGATCTCACCAATGCCTGAACCAAGAGCTTGGTTTCATTTCCCTTGTATTCAATCAAAACTTTTTCGTTCTTTTTCAATCTACAAGAATATCCAATCAGATTTTCAGCAAGTTTTTCGATTCTCGGATCCATATAATCTCTCCTCTATTATTTATTAAAATAATTATACCATTATTTATCCTTCATTCAATTCGAGGAAATCATTGTCTTCATGTTTATAATATTTTATAATTGGTATATATAATTATATAAATTAAATTAATTTAAGGAGGCTTTACATGAAAAAATTTAAATGTATACCATGCGGATATGTTTACGACCCAGAAATCGGAGACCCGGACGGTGGAATTGAACCCGGTACAGCTTTTGAAGATATCCCCGATGATTGGACTTGCCCCATGTGCGGAGTAACAAAAGACATGTTCGAGCCAGTAGAATAATAATTCACAGCAAAACCCCCTGTAAAAACAGGGGGTTTCAGACTGTAGAAAAACATCAATTTCTGCTTTGCCTTGCAATAGAAGATTTTTCACTTTCCTTCCTGTTTGACTATTTATATTAGTTTCAATATAATGATTTTGATGCATGTATAGTCAAATCAGGGGGTATACGGAAATGAAGAAACAATACAAAGCCGACGCCGCTCTTGTCTTCGTAACAATGACATGGGGGGTTTCTTTCATATTGACCAAATTGCTAATTGAAGAAATAGGGGTTTTCAATTTTCTCTCACAAAGATTTTTGATTGCGGCATTAATAGCTGCATTTTTCTTCAAAAAGCAATTGAAATATATAACTCCCAAAATGTTTTTCACAGGAATGTTCATCGGTTTTGTGCTTTTCGCGGGATACGCTTTTCAGACAATCGGGCTTCTGTACACAAGCATATCGAACTCGGCTTTTATAACAGGTTTTTCAGTGGTTCTTGTACCCATAATCAGTACCGTTTTTCTAAAAAGCAAACTCTCCTTTTCCGCAATTTTAGGTGCTGTAATGGCACTTGTCGGACTTGCCTTACTGACTTTGGGAAACGGAGGAGGCTTTTCCTACATAAATTTCGGAGACTTTCTCACATTTTTTGCGGCAATCAGTTTCGCAATGCATATAATTACCGTCGGCGTCTTCGCAAAAAAAGGCAATGCCATAATTTTATCAATAACCCAGATTTTCAGTGTCGGTTTTTTCAGCGGAATTGCAGCGCTTATTTTTGAACCACCAGCTATTCCATCAACAATTGCCGATTGGGCTTCAATGCTTTTCCTGAGCATAGCCTGCACGGCTATGGCTTTCATAGCACAAAACAAAGCACAAAAATACACTACAGCATCGCATACTGCACTCATTTATTCCGGAGAACCTGTTTTTGCCTCAATTTGCGAATTTCTAGTCTACGGTACTCTTCTTTCAAATCAAAGCCTTTTGGGCGCATCACTCATTCTTTCAGGTGTTATTCTCTCGGAGCTTAATCCTTTCAGAAAAAGACGAAGCGGGCATATTTCCGCATAAAAAATATGTTCCCACTGAAGCGGCAATCTTTTTCCTATTACCTCTCCAGGTGGAACATATTTTTTTATCAATCAATCTTCAAACAATCCATACTCCGCCATCTTGTCGTCAATCGTCTCCCAAATTTCTTCGCGACCCGCTTTGGTCTTAAGAGAAACAGGAATAAGCAAATCTGCTTCATCCATTTCAAGTGTTTTTCTTATAGTCTTGAGATGGGTTTCCTTCCTGCTCTTTGGAATCTTGTCGGTCTTGGTTGCAAGAACAATCCCCCTGTATCCCTGACCCCGTATCCAATCATACATTGTTTTATCAAGTTTAGAAGGCTCATGTCGAATATCCACCAAAAGAAATACGCTCATCAGCATTTGTCTGTTATGCAGATATCTTTCTATACTCTTGCCCCATGATTCCCTGCTTTTTTTGGAAACCTTTGCATATCCATAACCCTGAAGATCGACAAAGTAAAGCAGATCATTGATTCTGTAAAAATTTATAGTCTGCGTCTTTCCCGGTGTAGAGCTTGTCCTGGCCATTTTTTTCCTGTTTACTAACATATTTATGAGAGAGGATTTTCCAACATTGGAACGTCCGGCAAAAGCAATTTCAGGCAAATTGTCCTCCGGATACTGTGCCGGACTGACAGCACTTATTACAAAATCGGCATTTTTAATTTTCATTTCTGTTCCCCTGCCACAAGAGCATGGCTAATTACCTCGTCCATACTTTCAACCGGAACAAATTTCACCTTCCGCCTGACTATAGCCGGTATTTCTTCCAAGTCCTTTTCATTTTCCTTTGGTATCAAAATCTTCTTGATCCCAGCTCTTTCAGCAGCAAGAGATTTTTCCTTGAGCCCTCCAATTGGAAGAACCCTTCCCCTCAAAGTGATTTCTCCCGTCATGGCAACCTCCCTGTTTACAGGTCTGCCGGTCAATGCGGAAATTACGGCTGTAGCCATTGTAATGCCCGCTGAAGGACCGTCTTTCGGTATTGCTCCTTCCGGTATATGAATGTGCACATCCGTTTTCTTATGAAAAGCCTTATCGATTCCAAGCGATTCGGCCTTGCTTCTGATATAGCTTATTCCTGCCTGTGCCGACTCTTTCATTACATCGCCCAATTGCCCGGTCAGTGTTATTTCACCTTTCCCGCTCATCAAAGTCGCCTCTATAGTCAATGTTTCCCCGCCTACGGTCGTCCACGCCAATCCAGTGGCAAGCCCCAATTCGCTTTTCTGGCTCAATACATCATACTTGTACTTCTTTTTTCCCAAGTATTTGTCAAGGTTTGACTTTGTAATTCGGACTGTATCGATTTTTTCCTCGACAATCTTTACAGCCGCTTTCCTGCAAATCTTGGCAACCTGTCTTTCGAGTTCCCTCACCCCGGATTCTCTGGTATAGAAATTAATTATATCCTTTATGGTTTTGTCCGAAATCGAAAGATTTTCAGGCTTTAATCCATGTTCCTTCAATTGTTTAGGCAAAAGATATCGTACGGCAATCTTAGTTTTTTCCGGTTCGGTATAGCCTGAAACCTTTATGATTTCCATCCTGTCCATAAGTGGTCTGGGGATGTCGCCCAATGAATTTGCAGTGGTTAAAAACATAACCTTAGAAAGGTCAAAAGGCATCTCAAGATAGTTGTCTGTGAACTCCTTGTTTTGTTCAGGGTCTAAAACCTCAAGCAAAGCCGAAGCCGGATCCCCCCTGAAATTACTGCTTATCTTGTCTATCTCGTCAAAAAGGAAAACCGGGTTCTTGCTGTTTGCATCCTTTACAGCCGTTATTATTCTACCAGGTATAGCCCCTATATAAGTTCTCCTGTGGCCACGAATTTCCGCTTCATCCCTTACCCCGCCTAAAGACATTCGGACGAATTTACGATTAAGCGACCTTGCAATTGATTTGGCTATTGACGTTTTGCCTACCCCCGGAGGGCCTACAAGACATATTATTGGCCCTTTCATGCTTTTTACAAGCTTGCGTATGGCAAGGTATTCCAATATTCGTTCTTTTACATCTTTTAACCCATAGTGGTCCTCTTCAAGAATTTTCTTGGCCTTTTTAATATCAATACTGTCCTTGGTCTGCTTGTTCCACGGCAATTCCAAAAGCCATGTCACATAAGTCCTTATAACGTTTCCCTCCGCAGAACCAGGCGACATCATTTTCAAACGTTTTATTTCCTTTTCGGCTTTTTCCCTTACGTTTTTAGGTATTTTGGCTTTATCAAGTTTCTGATAAAGCTCCTCTATATCGTTGTCAAGACCTGGACCTTCACCCAACTCGTCCTGAATGGCCTTCATTTGTTCTTTAAGATAATAGTCTTTCTGAATCTTGTTTAGGCGTTTTCTAACCTTCTTGTCTATCTCATTTTCAATTTCCAGTATTTCAATTTCCTTCAAGAGTATCTGGTAAAGCACTTCCAAACGTTCCTTGGGATTGAGCGCCTCGAGTATTTCTTGTTTCTGACTCGTTTTAAGAATCATATGTGATGCCGCCGCATCCGCCAGTCGCCCGGGTTCCTCTATAGAAGAAACGGTTATAAGAACTTCTGGAGAAAGCTTGGTGCTCGCGCTGATGTATTCTTCAAAAGCATTTATTACGGTACGCATCAACGCCTCGCATTCCTTGGTCACTTCCATTTTGTCCTCATCAATGTATTCTTCAATTTCGACCCTGAAAAAAGGTGTTTCCTCAACAATCTCAACTATTTTACCACGATCAACGCCTTCCACAAGCACACGGATTGCATCACCTGGTAACTTTAGCATTTGCTTTATTTTAGAAACAGTTCCCACTTTATAAAAATCAGAACCTGTAGGTAAATCAACCTCTACTTCCTTCTGCGATGACAAAAATATCATTTGATCCATCATCATGGCTTCTTCCAAGGCCTTGATGGACTTTTCCCTGCCTATGTCAAAATGAAGTACCATATTAGGAAAAACTGTAAGCCCTCTTAGGGGTATCATCGGAAGCTCTATCAGATTCTTCTTTATTTCATCCATATTTTAACCCTCCTTGTCGCCGGTCCGCATATTAGACCATATTTCTTGAAATCAGCTTTCATTTACGAAAACCGTTTAATTAAATAAGAAAGCGAGAACCCCGCTTTCTTATCCAGTCATTTCTAAGACGCATTTTCTTCCTTCTTGCCACGCTTGCGTTTGCTTTCTCCATAAACCAGTTTGGGTTGGACCCCTTTGCTGATCGTTTCCCTCGTTACGATACATTTTTTGATGTCGTCCCTGGAAGGAATATCAAACATTATATCCCTCATTACGCTTTCTATTATGCCTCTCAAGCCCCTTGCACCTGTGTTGCGCTTGACAGCTTCAGTTACAATTTCATCAATTGCCTCATCTTCAAACTCGAGTTCAACGCCGTCGAGTTCAAAAAGCTTTTTGTACTGCTTGACCAAGGCATTTTTCGGTTCAAGAAGTATCCTTTTCAGAGCATCTTCCTTCAGTTCATGCAAACCCGCATAAACGGGCACACGGCCGATGAATTCCGGAATCAAACCGTATCTAAGCAAATCCATTGGAAGAATTTTTTCCAGAAGTGCCCCTATTTCCAGCTCTTCTTTGCCTATCACATCGGCAACGAAACCTATATTCTTTTCTCCGATTCTCTTCTGGATTATTTTTTCTATTCCGTCAAATGCTCCCCCGCATATAAACAAAATGTCACTTGTGTCAATCTGTATAAATTCCTGCTGTGGATGCTTTCTTCCACCTTGAGGTGGAACACTGGCGACGGTTCCTTCTATTATCTTCAAAAGGGCCTGTTGCACACCCTCTCCACTGACATCCCTTGTAATTGAAGGATTGTCAGATTTCCTTGATATCTTATCGATTTCGTCGATATATATTATTCCCTTCTTGGCTCTTTCCACATCATAATCAGCAGCCTGTATCAGCCTTAGAAGTATGTTTTCAACATCTTCTCCAACATAACCAGCTTCTGTGAGGGATGTGGCGTCAGCAATTGCAAAGGGAACCTTAAGCAACTTTGCCAATGTCTGAGCCAAAAGCGTCTTTCCACAACCGGTTGGCCCTATAAGCAAAATGTTGCTTTTCTGTAATTCGACATCGTCTTCATTTTTTTCTTTATTTATTCTCTTATAGTGGTTGTAGACTGCAACCGCCAATGTCCTTTTGGCGCTTTCCTGCCCAATAACATATTGATCAAGAATTTCCTTTATCTTTGCAGGCTTTAGTATGCCAGACATTTCCACATCAAAAGTCTCATTCAATTCCTCTTTGATTATTTCCATGCAGAGTTCAACACACTCATCACATATATAAACATTGGGTCCGGCAATCAAACGCCTTACTTGATCTTGCGTTTTTCCACAAAATGAGCATCTGAGTTGCTTTCTCTCATCGCTTTTTGCCATTAAAACACCTCTTTCATACGTTATCTTGAGCTGATAACTTTGTCAATTATTCCATACTCAACGGAATCTTCGGAACTCATAAAATTATCCCTGTCCGTGTCAATGGATATTTTTTCTAGACTTTGTCCTGTTCTCTCACTTAAAATCTCATTCAGTTTTTCTCTTATTTTTATAATTCTCTCGGCATGGATACGTATATCCTCAGCCTGCCCCTGGGTTCCTCCAAGAGGCTGATGAATCATTATCTCGGAATTAGGAAGCGCATATCTTTTCCCTTTTTCTCCTGCCGCCAACAAAAATGCACCCATTGACGCGGCCATTCCCACACATATTGTTGAAACGTCCGGTTTAATAAACTGCATTGTATCATAAATCGCCATTCCCGAAGTGATTGAACCACCGGGACTGTTTATATAAAGCGATATGTCTTTATCAGGATCTTCAGATTCCAAAAAAAGCATTTGTGCCACAATTAGACTCGCCGTAGCATCATTCACTTCTTCTCCCAAAAAAATTATTCGGTCTTTAAGCAATCTGGAAAAAATGTCATAAGATCTTTCGCCTCTGTTAGTTTGTTCTACAACTATTGGCACCAGCGCCATAAAAAACACCTCCTGTTTCAATTATACCTTTTCTTCTTCGCATTCTAAACAAGTTTTGCTTTTTCAACCAAAAGATCTATTGTTTTTCTGGATACAATAGAATCCTTCAAGTATTCTACGTTTTGTCCACCGTAAGTCATCTTGACTTTGTCCAGTTCCATTTTATATTGCTCTGCGATTTTTTCCATTTCCTTTTCAACGTCCTCTTCAGAAGCTTCAACAGCTTCCTTCGTGGCGACGGCTTCTATAACCAGGGCTGCCCTGGCCTTTTTCTCAGCATCCTCTTTCATCTGTTCTCTCAGATCTTTTTCTTCAGACTGTGTAATTTCATAGTACTTGTCCAAATCCAAGCCCTGATATCTCAATTGATATTCAAAATCCTTTATCATTGAATCTATCTCGTTTTCAATCATAACATCAGGAAGATCTATTTCAGAAATCGAAACCGCTTTTTCTACAACCTTGTTCCTTATTTCAGATTCCGCACGTTTTTCAGCTTCCTCTTCCAATTTAGCCTTAATATCGGCCTTAAGCTCTTCCAATGTGTCGAATTCACTTATATCTTTTGCAAACTCGTCATCCATCTCCGGCAGTTCCTTACGCTTGATTTCTTTTATAGAAACCTTAAAAGTGGCTTCTTCCCCAGCCAGCTCATCCGAATGATATTCTTCGGGGAAAACAAGCTTGACTTCTTTTTCTTCGCCTGCCTTGCATCCCAGCAATTGTTCCTCAAAACCCGGTATGAACTGCTTGGAACCCAATTCCAAAGGATGATTCTCGCCTTTTCCGCCTTCAAAAGCCTCACCGCCCACAAAACCTTCATAATCGATCATTGCAGTGTCGCCCTCTTCGGCTTCTTCTTCAACGCTTACAAGACGCGCATTCTTTTCTCTTGATTTTTCCATCTCGGCTTCTACATCCTCGTCCTTAACCTCTGAGGAGACATTCTCCACTTCAATTGAATTGTAGTCACCAAGAACAACTTCCGGTTTGACTGTTACATCTACCGTAAACACTACGGGCTCGCCTTTTTCCAAGGTCTCGATGTCAACATCCGGCCTGTCAACAGGATCCAAGCCAAGTTCCTCAATAGCCTTTTCATATTCAACCGGAAAGGCTTCATTTATAGCATCGTCATAAAAAACTCCAACGCCGTATTGCAACTCTATTACCTTTTGCGGCGCTTTGCCTTTTCGGAAACCCGGTATATTGAATCGGCCTCTGTTTTTCAAGTATGCCTTTTGTATGGCCTTCTTGAAAGCCTCGTCTGAAACTGTGACCTTCAAACTGACCTTGTTGTTTTCTTTTTTTACTAATTCTGAACTCATGATAGTGTGCCTCCTCTAATTATATGTTAGCTTTTTCCCCGCTTCCAGGGTTGTAATCCGAAGATTTAATCAAAAAAAGTTTATACTGTTACAATAACACATTATACCATAGATGATGTATCAAGGTAACATATAAACCGCTCTTCTATGAATATCCCCGTAAATTATACCACTCGTCAAGTCTTTGTAAACCCCTTTTTGCCATTTGGAGGCTCTTTCATGTTTTTTCAAGGACCTTCATTCAGTTTCAATGCCTTTTCAACTTTTTTATGTTATAAAATTGACCATTAAAAAAAATCAAGATAAATATGCCGGCAAGATAATATGAAAAGGCTATCTTGCCGCCGGCAAAGTTGCAGTAAATGCAATGGAAGCCAATAAAATGATTGTAGCTCCCGATGGCAATGCATATTTATATGCAAGCACCATTCCAGACAAGGAAAAAATAAAACCCAAAACTGATGCGAGCACCATTGTCGTTTCTATTTTTTTTGTAAAGCGACCCGCTATCATTGGAGGAATCGTCAATAGAGCTATTGCCAATATAATGCCTACCAATCTGAGAAGTACAACAACCGAAACACCCACAAACGCATATAACAAATAATCAAAAGCCACGCTTGCGCTTCCTGTTGCATCTGCAAACAACTCGTCGAAAAGATACGACTTAAGGTGATTGATATATGCGAATGCAAGTACAATTGTCACAATAGTAAGCAAAGCCATTGGATAAAGATCGGCTAGTCTTACTGCTTCTATATCCCCAAAAAGATAGACGTGTATATCAGGCGGCTCGCCGGGTTTTAAATAAATGAATATGCTCCCGAGCGCCATCCCAAGCGCCCACAAAACCCCTATCGTTCCGTCAAAGTGCCTGGAATCCTTTTTTTTCATTGCTGCAATTATTATTGCCCCTGTCAATGCAAATGCAAGCGCCCCCAATAAAGGTTCGAAACCCATAAGAAACCCAAGCCCTACGCCTCCGAAAACCATGTGGGCTATTCCGCCGCTCATCATTACAATATTCTTTTCCACAATTATAGTTCCTACAATTCCGCACAGCACGCTGGCGAAAAAAGCGCTAAAAATAACGCGTTGAGTCAATGCGATCCCCAGTGCATCCTCTATCATTTCGGCTCACCCTCTTTTTTGTGATGCTTCAAAACCCTGTGAGGCACCCCATGAGCGAGAAGATCCACCGGGCATCCGAATGTATGTTCAATTATATTTTCGTTTATTTCGGATTCCCCATGGTAGAATAGTTCTACGTTAAGGCATGCTATGCTTTCTACATATGCCGATATCACTCCCAAGTCGTGGGTTATAAGAATGATTGTCATTTCGCTGTTGAGTTCCTTTAGCAAATCGTAAATTGAATCTTTTGACTTTGTGTCTATGCTTGCAGTCGGCTCATCCAAAATAAGTATCTTCGGTTCTATTGCCAAAGCCCTGGCAATCAGCATTTTCTGTGTTGCCCCTCCTGAAAGAGTCTTTACTCCTTTTTCTTTGAGATGTCTTATCCCCACTCTTTCCATTATTGAGTCAGCTTTAAGCAACTCTTCTTTTCCGAATCTCCTGAAAGGCTTCACCTTTCCCAAAAGTCCAGTAAGAACAACTTCCCCCACGCTTATTGGAAAATCTTTTTCAAATGTCGTAAACTGGGGAACATATCCAACGATACCGCGAACCTTCCGAGGCTGCATCCCATAAACAAGCACGGACCCTTCACTGGCTTCCTTTATGCCCAAAATAACCTTGGCTAGGGTTGTCTTACCCCCTCCGTTAGGCCCTATTATACCCATGAACTCTCCTTCGGCAACTTTCATATTCACATTCCTCAGCACACAATTGCCCTTGTAGCATACATTTAAATTATTTATTTCAATCGCCGTCTTCAATAAAATTCACCCCATTTTCTGTCAAGCCGCACAGCAGGGTCACTTTCGCCCTCTGCCGTCTCTGAATATTACAGGCGAGGCTCCAAATATAAAGCCTTCCTTGAATGCCGCAAGTTCCATTGTAGAAAGTTCTTTTACCACCTCGGTCATATTTCTCAAGGTCAAAGGCTCATTTATGCTTTCAATTTCCCTCTTGTAATTTTTTCTATAATAGGCGTAATTTTTCCACAGCATCTGCTTGATTTTAGCAGGTGTTGACGGTTTTCTAAGCATTTCAAGTATTTTATCCCTCAATTCTTCCGCATATTCTGCTTCGAAAGCTTCCTTCATCGAAGCTATGTTTCTGCCTATTTTCCGCGCTTTTTCGTTGTCAATCTCCTGACATATGAATTTCAATGCATGCCACATAGCATAAATATCCTTCTTGTTTTCGAGAGACAGCGATTTCAGCCATGTAAATGCAAAAAGCCTGCGTATCCAATCCCATCTCTTTATTGGGCTCTGCAAATCCGTGGCAGGAATTAAAAATATCCTTTTCTCCAATAAAAGCGCACCAAAAATGCCCGGCGGATGCCCAAGTCTCCTGCCTTTAAGCGAAGTCCTGTAAACTCCACATGATGGGCTTCCTTCCATAAAAACAAATGCGTCAACTTTAGCTTTTTCGAGTGTTTTCATGCAACAGATGCAGCCATCTTTGACTGACTCGGTCACATCCTCTCCCCCCCTGTTCTTTATCTTTGCATCACCTTGCCATACATCGTCTCCTCCTCCTCCGCGGAGGCTTATAGGATCCCTTGGAATCCCCATTCCAGACTGGACTTCGGGACATACAGGGGTAAATACAAAGCTCTCTTTTTCCCTCCCGAAAAATCTCATAACGTCTATTCCCTTGCCATTGTATCTTGTCTTGCATCCATACACACAAGCGCTTATGCCTATCGAAATTCTTCTTTCTTCAATTATACTCATTGCCCCACATCCTTATAATTATTCTAAAAACCTTTTAGTCAAAACTACAATCAATAAATTTCCCTAACTCAAAATTTGACTGCCCGACGCCTTTGATAATATACCCATTTTTTTACATGAAAAAACCGCCCTCGGGCGGTTTTAATTTATTGTCTGGGTTATTTGTTTATTTTTCTTCAAGAGCTTGCTCAAAGTAGACTGCCATATCGTCAATATTGTGCGCTCTCATATCCTTTTGTAAAAGAGGAAGTTTTATTATGCTCTTGTCGTTGAAAAAACCTTCTATTTCAGCAACATATTTAACTTCATCCTCTTTTTTCGCCTTCCAAAAGTCATCCGTCATTTTATCGGGCAAAATCCTGTTAATAACCAAATCCCTTACCGGCATGTCGTATTTCTTCAAAATATCAATCGCTTTTTTCGTTTCCTCTATGGCAAGTTTTTCAGCGTTCAAGACAAAAATAAAATCCAATTTCTTGTCATCGATCATAATTTCTCGAGCCTTTTCCATATTTGTCTTTCTTCTGTTTAAAATTTTGAGAATCGGGTCATGGTCTAGATAATCTTTTGATCCCCTGTTGACAGACTTAGTCATTTGCGACACTTCCAGCGCCCTCTCTCTCTTAGCCAAAAGTGAATCTATCCAAACCCCCAAAAGCTCAGGGAGCGAGAACAAGCGAATTGTGTGGCCTGTTGGCGCCGTGTCAAATACTATTTGATCATAATCGCCTGACTTCTCAACTATTATTTCTATCATTTTATCGAATACAGCCGCCTCATGGGTTCCAGGTGAAATTGATGACGCATCAAGCTGACGGTTTATCTCTTCCATTATCACCGGGCTTATAACCTTTCCAAGACTTCTCTTGACTCCATCAATATACTTTCCACTCTCATGCTCAGCATCAATTTCAATTCCATCCAAATTTTCCTTTATGTGTGTGGTATCCATTTTTATAGGCATTTCGAAAATATCCGAAATTGAGTGGGCTGGATCAGTTGACACAATAAGCGTCTTCTTCCCCTTTTTAGCAGTGTATGATGCAAAAGCAGCAGAACAACTTGTTTTTCCTACTCCGCCCTTTCCTCCAAAAAACACAATTTTATTCATCAATGTCCTCCTCGCTCAAATTATTTCTATGCGTCAAGATCCCAGTCTCCCCATTTTTCCTGCCATATTGATTTTCTACCCATCATCCTTCTCTGCCACTTTTCCAAATCCTCGGCTAAATAGGGCAAAAGCTCCAATGTGTAATAGCTTGTAGGGATTGGTATTCCTAAATTATCGGCAAAACAAATCAACATGAAATTGTCCATTTGGTCAACAGCTTCCTTGTCGAGCATTGACCTCGATTTTCTGTTAAAATCCGTCGCAGCTCCAAAAAATTCCTTCATGAATTGTATGAACCCGGTTTTTTCTTCATGCTTAGACATATAATCATCTCCTTGTTGCAATCTGTATTTGCTCTCATTGTATATTGACTATTCAATTTTTCACACACAAAACAGCGAAACGCTTCTATTAGTGCCTGTTCGACAAAAGAGAGTTGCAAAATACCCCCTAGTCCTATTTATATTTTACCATATCCGTCAAGCCATTAGAATCAAACATAAAAAGTCCCGGCTGGTGCCGGAACTTTTTTGAATTTCAGAATCCCATTCTGCGAATGGACCTCTTTATTTTAATTGATCAAATTGCCCTTTTGATTTTGAAGTCCCCATAGCTGCTTATGCCGTGCTCTTTCAGATCCAATCCGACTTTTTCCTCTTCCTCTCCAACTCTCAATCCGACCGTCGCTTCTATTGCCTTGAAAAGCACAAGGCTGCTAGCAAGCGTCCAAAGAGCTATTGCCCAAACGCCTATTGTCTGCGTGACCAAAAGGTCTGTTCCTCCCCCGTAAAGGAGTCCTCCATCCCTTGCGAATATACCTACAAGAATCGTTCCGGAAAATCCGCATATGCCGTGAACCGACGAAGCTCCCACCGGATCATCGATTTTTAACTTTTTATCTATGAATTCTACCCCCAATACAACCAACACCCCTGAAATAAGTCCTATTGCCGCGGCGCCGACCAGGCTTACCGCATCTGTTCCCGCAGTTATTCCAACAAGCCCAGCCAAAGCTCCATTGAGAGTCATTCCCACATCCGGCTTTCCCGACTTGATCCATGTGAAAAGCATTGCCGCTGTCGCAGCCATAGCAGCCGAAAGGTTTGTCGTCATGAATATGTGCGAAATATCCTCAAACGCCATTCCCGAAAGCGTCGATCCGGGGTTGAAGCCGAACCAGCCTAGCCAGAGCACGAATACACCCAATGCTCCCATTATCATATTGTGGCCGGGTATTGAATTGGCTTTGCCCGACAAATCGTATTTCCCAATTCTTGGCTTAAGGATGTAAGCTCCAACCAAAGCAGCCATGCCTCCAAGTCCGTGAACTACGCTCGATCCGGCGAAATCATGAAAGCCCATTCCCGCAAGCCATCCGCCTCCCCACACCCAGTGTCCAACTACGGGATATATCAGAGATGTCATAAAAAAGCTGAATATCAAATAGCCGAGAAATTTTGTCCTTTCCGCCATGGCTCCGGATACTATGGTCGCCGCCGTGGCGCAAAATACCGTTTGAAAAATCAGGAAGGCCTCAGTTGGTATGCCAAGGCCCAGGTGTGAAAAATCACCAGTTGAAAAAGGCATTATCGTTCCGAAAAAACCGTAGTTTGTAATTCCGAACATGAGTCCGAATCCAATGACCCAATACATGATAGATCCTATGGAAAAGTCCATGAGGTTTTTCATAATAATGTTTCCTGCATTTTTCGATCTTGTAAAGCCCGCCTCCACCAAAGCGAATCCCGCCTGCATGAAAAACACCAGTGCCGCCGCAATGAGAACCCACATTGTGTCAATTGCCTTCATAGTCAATCCTTCCATAAAATCACTCCTTTTCATTGTCCTTTGTTTGATTTGAATATATAAAGACCCTTCATCCCTGTCATAAGGACGAAAGGTCATCTTCCGCGTTGCCACCCCAATTGCTTTTAAGCCTGCTCGCAAGTACACATCAATATTACTGGTACTTTAGAGATGTAACGGTCCCTTTCCGTCTGAGCCTACTCTTTTCATTTCGGTCAGAGACTCCGGGATGTTCTTCAAAACAATCCTCCCGCCGGTCTTTCACCATCACCAGCTCGCTTGAATTCGGATTGAAATTACTCTTCCCTTCATCGTCTTTTGTTTTTTTGGTTTTTTGTTTTTCTGTATTTTGTATACTTAATATAGTTCAGAATTATATGACCATTCAGGATATATGTCAATGCTTTTCCGAAATATTTTTTATTATTTTTTAATTTATTTACAAATAGTTCAATTTTCGCGAACTATTTGTAAAATGCAGTGCTATATTGTTCGTTTTGACGCATATATTAAACCCCGGCGTCGCCGGGGTTTAATATGTTTAATATTTTTATATTGTCTTCGCTTTACAATCATTTTTATCTTTTCTTGTCTGCTTTCTTTTGCAATTAATTATATACTAATCTCGTTAATGCAAAACTTGTCATCAATTCCAAGTTTTTTTATTGTTTTATTGTATATCTCGGCATTCCCTGTAGTAAATATCTCAATAGCAACATCTGATTTATTATCTTTTTCAAGCATATTGTTGTCATTCAACTTCTTCTTGATTTTTTCAGCAAGATAATATGCCGGATTTATTATTTCCAAATTTGGCGCTTCATCTTTAAAAACATCTGCCGCAATTGGATAATGAGTACATGCCAATATCAAATGTTCAATCTTGTTTCCATTTTTCATATTCTCCAGGTGAAGCTTAATGTCTTTTCTGATAGCCGGCGAATCAAAGTCACAACTATCAATCAAAGCAGCTAAGTTGGGTGATGGTTCAGCAACAATTTTCATGCTTTCATTCTCACTTAAAAGCTTTTTTTGATACGTTCCATTCTCTATGGTAAAAGTAGTTCCCAATATTCCTATATTATCTATTTTGCTGTCAATAACGTAATCCGTCGTCGGTGTTATTATATCCAATATTGGAAAATCATACCTGTCTTTATAGTCTTCAATCAGTGTTGAAATAGTATTGCAGGCAATACCTGCTACTTTTACTTGTTTTGCCTCCAACAAGTCAAGCATGTCCAACGTTAGCTTCAAAATCTCTTCCTTGCTTCTATTTCCATAAGGACAATTCAAATTATCTCCAACATAAACTATGCCCTCATTGGGCAACAAGTCCCTTAGTTCCTTTACTACTGTGAATCCCCCGATTCCAGAATCTATAATCCCTATTTTATCTCCGTGTTTCACCTGTACAACTCCCCTCTTAATTAATCTGGATAATATTTTTGTATGCCTCGATAGTCAAGCTGTTGCATTGTTAAGGTCAAAGAATTGGGAAGTGGCTATTTTGATGACAATCTTATGTTTAACCATATCCCTTCATCAGCCTGCAACCAACCATCAGATTGTATCATCAATACTCGATTTTTTCAAATTACGCCCGGCATCATATCTTTTTAATCCGGCTCACCTTTTTATACCGCATCAAGGATTTCAGCGGCTTCTTCGATTTCTTTGTCCCTTATATCGTGAACATCCTTCTTTACCTTTGCAACCATTATCATTGCGGCACGCTCGTACAACTTCATTTTTTTCCAAACTATCTCCTGGCCGAAATATTTTACAAACAATGCTCCGTCAACAATTTCATCCGAAAAGTTTTCCCTAAGATAAGTCTCGGCTTTAGTTTCAAATCCACAGCATACAAAAAATGCATATTCCTTTTTCTTGAGCTTTTCTTCGTTTTTTTTGATAAATTCAACAAACTCCTTATGCAGCTTTCCCGCATATACAGAGGTGCCCAACACGACCCTTTCGTATCCATCCATGGATTCCGGAATATTTTTTTTCAGATTAAAACAGTCGACATTTCCGTTCAGTTTCTCCGAAAGCTTTTTAGCAGCCCTTTCGGTAGCCCCGTGTTTTGTTGCATAAACAATCAAAGTATTCATTTTACCCTCCTTGAATTTTTAGCTTCGCTTATACCGGGAGGTTCTTGGATTATTCCCGATTTTCCCACTTTTGCTTTTACGGCAAAGACCGATACCCCGCTCATCACCAGCAAAATCCCGATAACTTTTACAAATCCCATAATTTCCCCGAAAAAAGCAAAAGAAAGAACTGCTGCGAATACCACTTCCATTGAAGCCAGAATACCCGCCTTGGAAGATTCTATGCCGTATGTATATGCCTTTATATATATGCTGTACCCAATGACCGTTGGAATAATCCAATGCATAATAGCGATACCCATCATTCCAGCGGACCATTCCATGGTCAATATGTCGCCGATTTGCGAAAATGGCAGAAAAAACACCCAACCGAAAACCATAGCGTAAAATATAATTGTAAATTCGTTATAGTCGTCAGACAAATATTTGCACAAGATTTGAAAAACAGCAAAAGTTACACCTGCTCCCAATCCATTCAATATACCCCGCAAATTCAAAGCAAGGTTGCCCAAGTCGCCTCCAGTGCTTACAAGAAGACATCCCCCGAAACTTAAAATCAAGGCGATTCCCTTCCCCCAATCAAAAATTTCTCCAAAAATGAAATATGCCATTACGGCTATGAATGCTGGCGAAGTGTAGAGGAATACGGTAATTGTGGAGACCGATGTCAACCTGAGAGTCTCAAAATAAAACCAGTTTAATGTGGCCTGCCCAAGAAGGCCAAAAATCATAGTTAATAAAATCCCTTTCCTGTCTATCTTGAAATTGGAGGGCTTGAAGAACACAAAAATCAAAAAAAGAATCGATGAAGACCCAAACATCCTTAAAAATACAACCTGTCTTGATGAAAGGCCGGCATCGAGAAGAAGTCCTCCGAACACTCCCGTAGTCGCCCAAAGAAAAGCCGAAAAAAGCACAAGGGTATAACCTTTCAAACCGTCTCCCATACATGTCCCTCCTAGGCATCCTAATCTTTCACATACAAATAATAATCACAATCATCATCATAAAAACAGAGTTGGTTTTTCCCCTTTGCCTTCGACTTGTACATGGCAATATCTGATTTTTTAAGTATTTCCCTATAGTCAGATGCATCACCGGGAAACATAACAGCCCCAACAGAATAAGTAATATACTCGTTTCTTATCTTTACATCGAATCCAGTGGAAATTCTTTCAAAAACATTTTCAACCCCTTTTCTGTCCTCGCAATTCATAAGCATTATAAGAAATTCATCGCCGCACAATCTGCCCACCAAGTCATTTTCACGCACATCCCTTTTGAATGAAGATGCAACACTTTTCAATATACGATCCCCTTCAGTATGTCCGTATTTATCATTTATCTCCTTAAAGTTGTCCAAGTCTATAAACAAAAATCCAAAAGGATGCCCACCTTGTATTTTTTCCTCAACCAGTTGTTTTGTATACTCTCTGTTTGGTATATCCGTCAACTGATCGTACATAGCCATTTTTTTCATTTCCATCGCCATTTTTGTCTTTTCCAAACTTATTACCAGAATAAGAATCGGCGGGAAAATCGTGAAAAACAAAAATACCGGCAACTCAATTCCAGGGTTTAAAGTTCTCAAATAGAATACAACAGTTGCCGCCGTCCAAAAAAGAATGGTTGCAACAGAAACCATCCTTATAGTGAGAAACGGAATCACCACAATTAAGGCAATTATGGATACAAGAAAAATTTTGCCGTCAAAGTCGTTGATTACCGTCATGTACATAAAAGTGACAAGAAGAGTTTCAATTATTACTATGGCAATCTTGTTAAAAATAATTCGGTTTTTTTTATTGCATCCGATTACAAGGCATAACATTATTACAACAATCACAAAATACTTGTAGTATGATAATTGTACATAATTCGGCATGGATTCCTCAAAATAGAAATCCAAAAGAAATACACTTGCAATTCCCACAAATAGCGACAGCAGAAAAAAAGTTTTTGTAAACTTGTTGCTTCCATATCTTTTTTCATTCATCAGATGGCCTCAATTTCACCGCAAATAATATTTCCAATCCTCTTGTCCCCCTTGACAAACGGAAAGTACCAATCTGTATATGTTTTAATAATACCACTTTTTGCTTTATTTATACATTAATACTGATAATAATAACGGCCCCGAAGAACCAGGGCCGTTATTATAGTCATTTACTATTGAATATAAGCAAATTGCATTAATTCATTTTGACTGTTCCTACTTAATTATCTTTGCATAAAGCCTGTAAAGCATTACAGCCGATTGGGCTCTAGTAGCTTTTTCATTCGGGGCAAACCGACCGTCCATTCCATTGATCAGGCCATGATGCACTGCGCATATTGCTCCATCTTCAGCCCAATAGGCTATGTCAGTCGCATCCTCAAAC
The DNA here is from genome assembly GCA_964644525.1 of uncultured Peptostreptococcaceae bacterium. Lineage (GTDB taxonomy): Bacteria > Bacillota > Clostridia > Peptostreptococcales > BM714 > BM714. The sequence goes on along the minus strand of CAZXWC010000003.1, from coordinate 29,666 downwards.
ACATTTTTCAAGTCTGTCGATCCTGCAAAATACCCATAGTTTTGCAAAATATTGGCAAGCACAACAGCCTGCTCCTGACGTGTTATCTTTCCATTTGGGTCGAACATTCCCCCGCCCTTTCCGTTCATCAGTCCCGCCTCGCTTGCTGCGGCAACAGAAGCGGCGAACCAGTCCGAATCAGAAACATCTGCAAATTCCGCCGTATAGTCATATGAAGCCTCTAGGCTCAGCATCCTTGTGACTATCGCAACGAATTCCGCTCTTCTTATATCGTTTGAAGGATCGAATTGGCCAGGACCCCTTCCATTTACGAAGCCCTTTCCTGCCATTGCCGACACTTGTTCTTCCGCCCATGCCGCAAGTTCCATATCATCAAATGAAACATGGGATTCATCGGCAAAATACTTGCTGAAGTGATTTGTCTCAAAAACAATCATTCCGCTTTCCTCGTTGTATGCGCCTCCAACAGGTACGACGCTGCCGTCGTCCTGAAGCCAGTATACCGTAAGCGCCGCCTCATTGTCCCCATCGTATTCGACCGGAATCGAAACCGTCATGCTTCCCTTGAAATTGCTTACCTTTTCTCCGCCAACAAACAGATTCATGTCGATTACAGTAGAGCCATCGGGAACATCCGCGCCTTCCGGCAAATCGGAATCGTCAGCCGGCTTGACCTCAAGCAAAACCTCCTTGTCCACGTCCTCGTCGCTTAGAGTGTCAGCGCCGAGTTCGATCTCCGCCCACGGTGTAGCTACAGCCACCTGGTCAAGGTTCGCATCAAAGGCTCTTGCCAAAGCTCCCGCTTCGAATTCAACAGAGGCAGCATCCTCGTCCTCTTCCGCCCTTATGAAAACCCTGCTTTCGAGGGCTTTGTCCAGAGCTATGCCTTCTTCCTCAAATTCGTCGCTTAAATCCGAAGCCTTGTCCACAGCCGCCTCCGACAAAACCTCAAGGTCGGATGCGTCCATGTCCGCAGGCTCATTTCCATCCATTTCTAATGAAACCTGGCCGGATTTTTTTATTGCCGATTCCGCAAGGAGAATCAGAGTGTCTGCAGCATCCTCGCCCTCTTCTTCCATGAGCGCGTCGAAGGCGGCATCTATCTCCTCGAGGGTGGAATCTTCGTCGGCAAGCAGATCATCCGCCAAAACTTCCGTTTCTTCTATTTCTCCCGCGAATGCGCCTTCTTCCTCAGTCCAGTCCGATGTATAGAACCAATAGATATTGTCGCCATTTTCTGCGGAAACATTGTCCGTACTGCTTGGTGGCGCATCACCGTTTATCAAAACCATCCATCCGCTTTGGGCGCCGTAATCTTTTTCCTTTATTCCGTCTATCTCGCTCACATATCCGCCTGAAGCTGTGTATGAAATATTTCTTGAGTCCAAAATATCCTTTGTAACATCAAGCACGCTGTCTCCGCGTCCTATGGTTACCGAAGTTCTCGGAAGTATAGTTTCCCCGTACCCCTTGACCGTTACATAGGCCCTGTCCATAGGAGCCTCGTAATTGCTTATTGTAAGTTCTGTTTGGCCTACAAGCCCGTTGTATGAAGCGCGAACAGTAACAACTCCCGGGTTTTTGGCCGTCAACAAACCATTTGAATCAATGCTTGCCTTTGAATTGTCGCTTACGGACCATTCGACCGACTCCGTCACATTCTCCGTGCCGCTAAGTCCTATTACAGAAGCTGAATACTGCTTTGTGTTGTTCTCGGTAATCGAGCTGTCTGCAGGTGAAACTGAAAGTCCCAGGTCAAGCTCGGCGCCAAGGCTTAAGTAAGCTTCAATAGCCCATATATCGTCCGCCAGGTTGCCGCTCGTCCCGAAGGTTCCATCTTCGTTCAAAGCATCCATACAAAGATATTCGACCGCAATGGTCCCCTCGGTGGTGGCACTCTCCCAGTCCGGATCCATAAGCGTCATTGTTTTTAGCATCTCGGCAGTATCGATTAATGGATCATCCCAAGCTCCGTTTAAAAATGATCCTTCTATTGTTTGTTTTGATTGAAGCCATGCCACGCCCGATGTAACCGCTGTTGATTCCGGTTCAAGCTCTATCAGATTTCTCACCGATTGCGCTGTCCCCATGAAATCGGAATTCCAACCCAAATACGCATAACCCCATGTATACTCTTCCTGATTTTGGTTTGCCTTGATATAATCTATGGCGCTTGTCGTTGAAACTTTGTTTAAATCCCCTGCTTCTCTGAGCAAGTCAAACGCATTGGCATCCCCAAGATAGTTTGAAGACAATGCCCCTTCGATTGTTTGATTCCCTTTCAATACATTCAGAAGAGCCTCAGCTCTTGCCGTATCCCCAATCTTTTGGGCAAGGAAATAATCCTGCGCGATCCGCTTGCTGCTCATATCGCTCGGGCTGGCAATCGATGCGTCAATCAGGTCTATCATTTCGGCTCTAAGGTTGGTATCATTCCTTTCCCATGTTGAAAGGTCTATGCCTGCATCAACAAGCACAGCGCCGTGGTAAGAGTCAAAATTACCATATGCGCCATCAACCAAAGCACCATCTTGATACCTGTCATATGCATTCTGAACCGCCTGCATTGCCAAATCGTCAAGTGAGTATATCGTAATGCTCTCAGAGTTTGTCATCCCGTCAAGGTTTGCAGTAACAACAACATCTCCCGCCGAGCTTGCTGAAAGCACACCATCTGAAACAGAGGCTTTTGACGATTCATCCACAGACCAGTCCAAATCCGAAGCCGAAGCGCTCTGGGTCGTTCCATCAAACAGGTGCTTTGTCGCCGTGAAGGTGCTGGTGTCTCCGTCCTCATAAATATTTGAATCGTCAGCGTCTATAGTTATTCCGATAACAGATGCGCCGCTTGTTGTTGCTCCCATTTTCATAAAAGACTTGAGCGCATATACATCATCCGCAAGATTTTTGTACCCTCCGAATGTGCCATCATCATTCCATGCATCCGTTCCAAGGTAGTCCAGCGCGGCAGCGCCCTCTGAAGTAGTCGATGCCCAATCCGAATCAATTGCCGTCATCACGAGGAGCATCTCCGCGGTATCGACCAAAGCATCGTCCCAATAGGTCACACCGTCATAAACGGATGAATTGTTGTAGCTTCCGTTTTCAAGCTGTTTTTTTCCAAGCCATGCGGCTGCCGAGGTTACAGATTCGCTGTCCGGATCAAGAAGCTTCAAGGCTCTGGCAATCTGTGCGGTTGATGCAAAATCCCCCCATGCCCACGATCCGTCCGAACCTTGTGCGCCTTCCAGATAGTTTTCAGCGCTGGCATTGTTTAAGGCATCGGCAAAATTGAAAACGCCGGCCTCTCCAAGCATGTCGAATGCCGTTGCATCAGCATACATGCTTTCAGAAAGTGCTCCTGTGCTTGTCTGCATGGCCTTGATCATATCCAAGACGGCAGATGCCGATGTTGTTTCACCTGCTGCATCAAGATACAGATAATCCTGCGCAAGCTGTTTTGCATCCCTTCCGCTTGCACCTTCAATGTGTGCCTCGATCTCTTCTTTTAAATTTGTTCCGTTTCTCTCCCAAGTGGATATGTCAATACCCGCATCAATAATAGCCTTGCAATCTGAGGAAGACATGTACGCCCCCCATTGCGTCTCGGGCTCGCCTACCGCAAGTCCATCCTGGTATTTTTCATATATGTTCCTGACCGCCTGGAGCGCAAGGTCATTCAGAGAATATACTTCAACAACCACGGAGTCGCTTATGCCCTCATATGTTGCCGTAACCGTAACTTCACCAACATCTATAGCTGTCAAGACTCCATTTGAATCTATGGCAGCCTTTGAGGAGTTGCTAACTGACCACGAAGCATTTGAAGCTGAAACGCCATCAGAATTTCCATTCATAATGAAGCCATTAAGCGTAAATACGCACTGCTCTCCTTTGTCCAATCTTGTTTTTCTCTCGTTTATAGTCAAATCCACTTCTGCATCAATTGAGATATTTGCGCCCAGGTTGATATAAGCCTCAAGAGCCCATACATCATCCATCAAGTTTTTTGATGTGCCAAATGTTCCATCGTCGTTTAAAGCTTCATTGACCAAATAGTCTGCTGCCGCAGCCCCCTCTGATGTTGTTGTCACCCAATCGGAATCTGCAAGGGTCATAAACTTTAACATCTCTGCAGTATCAATCAAAAAATCTTCGTAGTATGAAGGATAGTCAACACCATCCCATGTATATCCTGCATGATGGACACTGTAACTCCCGTCCCCAAGCTGCTTGGTCTGAAGCCATGCCGAAGCACTTGCTATGCTTGCCTGCGTTTCATCAAGATATTTTAAAGCCCTTGCGGCCTGGGCTGTGGCAGTAAAATCCCACGCTATGCATCCGTCGCTTCCTTGCCGGCCGTTTATATATGAAACTGCAACCGCCTTGTCGAAGCCGTCTGTTGCGCCGGCTTCTCCCAAAATATCATAGGCTGGCGCATCACCATAAAAGTTTGATGACAAGGCACCCGCGCTGGTCTGTGCATCTACTAAAGCGTCAAGCAATACCTCCGACCTCGTTGTTTGTCCAAGCTTTTGGGCAAGAAAATAATCCTGGGCTATTCGCTTGCTGGTCTTGCCCTCAAGGTTTAAAACCGTTTCATCTATCAAAGCCAAAAATTCATCTTTAAGGTTTGTACCGTTTCTCTCCCATGTGGAAAGGTCTATTCCCGCATCTATCAAGACTGTACCATAATATGAATCGAAGCTTGTGTATCCTGCCCCGTCAACCGCGGCTCCGCCCTGATATTTTTCATATATGTTCCTGACCGCCTGGAGCGCCAAATCATCCACTGTTTGTGCCGGCGCAGGCTGGCCGAATGCAGTGACCATTCCAACATTGGGCACCATGCCGAATAGCATTGCGATGATGATTAAAAAGCTTAAAAATCTTGATTTCATTGATTGTTCCTCCGTTTGCCAGTCTAATAGTATAAGTTGTCAATAAGCTCGGCGCACTGCGCCCTTGTAGCTTCTTTATCTGTATCAAAACCCTGGTACTGCAAATCATGCAGCCAGGAATAATAAACGTACCCGTCGTACCATGTGTCTCCGTTAAAGGCTTTCGCCTCGGTTTCCATGCCTTTTACCCTTACAGCCACCGCCGCGAGTTGGGCTCCGGTTATTCCGCTTTCCGGATCAAAGAGTGTATCCGAAACGCCGTTGAATATTCCGCTGTCGACCGCAATTGCCACATAGGGCGATGCCCAGTGGCCCTGCATGTCGATGAATCCATTTGGATTTGCCGATTCCTTTTCCTTTTTCATTGCGTATGCGAGCATCTTGACAAACTCGCCCCGCGTAACCGGCGCGTCCGACCTGAACGTCCCGTCGGGGTATCCCGAAAGCACTCCATCCTCAACCAGCCTGCTTATGGACTGGTATCCATTACTTTCCCGGCCAATGTCCGACAGGCTGTTTTTGGCCTTGAAGCCGTCAAAAACGCTCAATCGCCTGTCCATCTCGCCTTCTGCCCAGACTCCATGCCAGGTCGCCATGTAATTGCCCGAGTCCAGGGTCCTGATATGAAGATACTTGCCGCTGTCAAGCCTGTATGCTTCAAGTCTCTTCTTCAAGTCTTCTCCGATTTCGCGCCCGGTCTGCTTTCTCGCAATTATTTCCCATGCCAGTCCTTCCGCTGTTTGCCGCTCTTCATTGTTTGATTCTATGAATTCGAAAGCCTTTTCCATTGACGTGTCGGCGGCGTCCACTCCCATCAGGTCGAGCGCCACAACGGCCATTGCCGTCAAGTCGCCGTCAGAAGGCTTCATGCCTGCAAAAACAGGAAATCCTCCGTCATCGTTCTGATGATTCAGAAGCCATTCCTGCGCCTTTTGTTTGTCGTACGATTCGTATCCCGCACTCTCTAGCGCAATTATCCCCCATATGTGTGAGTTTAAGAGCTCTTGGCCTCTTGCGTCCGTATAGTCTGCAAACTTGCCGTTTGCCGTCTGGCTTTCCGCTACAAGCTCAGCCTCTTCCGAAACATCGAGTCCCAATGCCAAAGCCCCAATTATGTAGGCTTCATGGTCGGTTGTTATTTCAGAGCCCAAAACCGATTCAAGCCTCAAGCCTTCCATGTCTTGCCCTGAAGCGTGAAGGGCCAGCATGCCCCACTCGTCAAGCTCATAATCCATAAGCGGACCGCCTGCCGCTCCCTGAGCCCATGCCGCGCCGGTTATAAAAAAACATGCAATCAATACAAAAATTGATACTTCAATACTTTTTCTCATTCCGCCACATCCTTATATGTAGATTGATCAATCCTGTCGTAGCTAAGTTTTTCCTTATATCTTCCCAGAATATTCACAAGGTCCTTTCCGAACAGAAATGCGAAAACCCCGTTTCCCGCTGCATGCAGCATGTCGAAGTAGAACGATGCCGCATAAACAGCAATAAAACTCCGAAAGTTCAATGGATAGATGAAAAAAAGCCAGTGCCAGAGGTTCATCAGCCAGTCAAACAGAAAGCCCCACATGAAAGCGTAAACCGTGAAAAGCATTCTGCTTTTGTGTATTCCGCTCTTCCTTATAAGTCCTGATATTAATCCCGCCAATCCCCATGCAAGCATCTGCCAAGGAGTCCACGGTCCGTGGCCTAGAAAATTGTTTGAAAGAAAGGCCGCTATCGCCCCTGTCATGAAACCGAAACTGGGTCCGAATACAAAACCCGATGTCACCACTATGAAAGTGGTCGGCTGTATGTTTGGAAGCGCCGCAAAAAATATTCTCGACACGGCCGCCAAGGCCGCCAGGGTTGAAACCAAAGCTATTTCCCTTACATTTGTCTTTCTGCTTTCGTAGAGCCAAAGTATCAAGGCCATCATTCCAAGAAGCAGGGCCGCCAAAACTATTCCCAAATTCATGGTCCTCCACTCCCCTTTTTAACGCATATGCCCTCAGCCTCTTCTATCCTTAAGGGGCTTGCCATTCCATGGAACATGCGATTTATATCCGTCGTAAAATGGAGACCTCCCGACAAAATTTCACTTGTCGGTCCTTCCTGCGCAACTTGGCCGTCAAACATTATTACCGCCCTATCGCAAACTTCGGCAACGAATTCCATATCGTGGGTAACAAGAACAATTGTTTTTCCCTTTCTTTTCAGATTCCCGAGGTATGCCGCCAGGCGCATTTTGTAACCCTTGTTGAGACCCCGTGTCGGCTCGTCCAAAAGAAGTATTTGAGGCTTCATGGCCAAAACGGAAGCGAGCGCCACCCTTTGCCTTTCTCCTCCCGACAAGTCCCTGGGATTTATATTCCTTTTGGATTCCATATCCAGATCGCATAAAATTTCCTCAATCAAATCGCAATCGATCTTCTCGAAGTTCTTCTGGGTAAAGAGCAGTTCTTCGTAAACCGTGTCATTGAAAAGATAGTCGTTTGGCTCCTGCGAAAGATATCCTACCGCTCCGTACGCTTCCGCCTTACCCTTGCTTGGCTTGAGAAGTCCCGCCATTATTCGCAAGGCTGTGGATTTCCCGGCCCCGTTGGCTCCTATTATCCCCAAAGTCTCGCCCTTGCCAACATCGAGCGTCACCGAGCTCAGCGCCATAGTCCCATCGCCGAATGAAAAACCGACTTTTTTCAAGGTCATCGCTTTGCTTTTGGCCGTAAGAAAAGGTTTTCCCAAGGCATTTGCAGCCACATCATAATTGCTGTTTATGAGTTCTCTGCCTTGCTTGACCGTCAGCGGCAAATTATTGGATTCCAGTCTCCAAAACAGCTCCGTCACAGGAGGCAAAAAATTGCAGTCATGCCTGCCCGCCCACTTTACATATTCAGGCGGCTTTCCGATAAAAGCTATTTCCCCATTGTCCAGAAACACTACCCGGTCAGCGTAGCTGAGGCATTTTTCTGTCCTTTGCTCCACAAGAACTATGGTGAAACCCAAGTCATCGTTGAGTTTTTTTAGAATGTGCATTATTTCGTCGGCAGCCATGGGGTCGAGCTGCGAGACCGGCTCGTCAAGCACGAGAAATCTGTTTCTTACGGCTAAAGCGGCCGCAATCGCAACCTTCTGTTTTTCGCCGCCAGACAATTCGTATGTCTTTTTATCCTTGAGATGCCAGATTCCCAAAAGGCTCAAAACCTCGAGAACCTGCTTCTTCATGAGCTTTCTTTCAACCCCTCTGTTTTCCAAAGGAAAAGCGACTTCCCTCTCTACGGTCTCCATTACAAGCTGCTTCTCGGGGTCCTGAAAAACCATTCCTATGTCTCTTGTGCCATTCACCCGCCCTTCTATCTTTCCCCCGTAAAATTCGGGTGCCAAACGCGATATTATCCTGGCAAGGGTTGATTTTCCGGAGCCCGAAGCTCCTGCCACCACAAGAAATTCACCATCATGTATTTTAAGGTCCAGTCGCGAAAGCGCCGGCCTGTCCTTATTGGGATAATGGTATGTTAAATTTTCCATGTTGAAAACTTCCAAGCCGAACACCTCCTTGTCGCTTCAATCAATACTGCCAGACTTGTTGCATGTGCCACAAAATAAATCAAACTGAAATCGCTTTTCGGTGAAATCGCAGGGAAAAAGCTGAATCCCAGCCAACCCTTATATATTCCCCAAAAAAACACAATTGTGTATATGCAAAGCGCGACCATATGCAAACGGTCTTTGCCGGTCATTCCTATTTCTCTGTAAAAACTTCTCTTGCCCTTTCCGTAGCCCCTGGAATAAAGCGCCTCGGCCCGGTTTACAGACCCTTCCAAAGAACTTATGAGCACTACCTTTATCATGGGGTAATAGGCCCTTGTCCTTTTTACCAAACCTCCGGATTTCAAATCCAGGCCCCTCATGGCCATCACTTCACTTACTCTCTGTATTTCCACCCTCAGCCTGTGGATCATGTTTACAGTCATGCTCATTGTAAGCACCAGCTTGTTCATGTAACGCGACAGGTATCCGAAAAAATCGTCCCTGTCTATAGAAAGTCCGAAAAGCTTTATCACCAAAACCATGGAAAAAAGCCTCAAGACCATAAGTCCTGCAAAAGCAAGCGATTCAACCGTTATCCTAATCCTGCCCGCAATGGGAAGAACCGTGCGAAACAATACGGTGTGGCCCTGTGTTGAAACGAGCGGATTAATTATTAGAATCATAATTCCGGTAACTATCCAAAACTTCAGCAATCCCTTCAGTTCCCCGGCCCCGCCAAAGGCTGCCACAGAAAAAGACAGAACCGATACAAGCAAGGCGGAATGGACAGGATGACTGACCAAAAGTGTGGCAGAAATAAGAACAGCCAGCAAAAGCATGGCATTTGCCGGATGAAGTTTATGGCACATAGCAAACACCTTCCTCAGTAGCAGCAATTCCGAAAGCGCCCTTGGCTGACTCTCTGTCCAAAAATACATCTACAATTTTTTCTATCATTGATACCTCGTTTCCGACTAACAGAAGGACCGAAGCCTCAGACCCGTAAGCCTTCTGCACAGATGCGGCTATTGCGCCTTTTTGCCTTGTTGCCGTTATTTCTCCATTGTTGTCGAAAAGCATAAGTCCTTTTTCATTGAAATAGGAATATATTCCCGCCTTTTCGCGGTTTTCAAAAACTCCCTTTATAAATTCGTTTTTATTTGCATCTTGCCATGTCCCCACAAACAAAGCGTCTTTTTCAAGGTCTTCCATATCAAGAGATTCCACAGTTGATTCTGCTACTCTTCCTCCCGCCTCTTCGAAGGCTTCCCTTATTCTGACCGCATCTTTTTCAAAAGTCTGTCCGAATGCCATTTCGACGCTTCTTCCCTTGAGCCTTTCCGGCCAGGCGTTTATTCGAGTCTTCACGTACATGTCTCCGCCCCAATCGTGAAAGTCCCACGAAACAGCATTGGCTTCATCGCACATATATTGATCCGCACCAATCTCCGCCATCACTCCGTTTACATAATAAAACCAGTCTTTTTTTGTTCCTTTCTTTTGGCTACTTCCTTTTCCGGTATAGCCCGACTTCAAGCCGTCTATTGCGTTTACAAAGCCGCCTCCGTATGCAGTCTCAACGGTAAAATTGTCCTGCATAAGGTCCATGACCGTATCGCCTTCGGATGGATAAACGGACCTTTCCGCAAGAATTTCCCGTCCGTAGTCCCTTGTCACAAGAATTGTGAGTTGCCGATTTTCCGGCTGTGCCATTTCATTTTCGGCGCATCCCGACAAAAGAAACATAACAGCCAAAGCCGCTGCAATCATTTTTTTTCTCATTATGTATTCCTCCAAAAAAACAACAAACTCCCTCCGATTTGGAGAGAGATTCATACAGTTCTTGCCTTTTGGGATAGAAAAACAGCCTTTAGATCAAGATCTGTATTTTTTCAATCCCTCAGAGCCGGAGCAGATTTGAAAAACACTCAGTCAGGTCTTCTGGCTTCCGGATCATCTGTTTGGCCGAACCTTCCCATACATTCGAGTACAGTGGCAATTTTCGGTTTCCATCCCCGGTTACAGCTGCGACTACAGCAAGGGCTTTGCACCCTTTTCCCTTAAACAAAGCATTTTTTTGATTGATTCCATGCACAGTATATCATGCCGCCCCCCATATATCAATGAAGAGCGGCAATAAATACCTGTCTACAATAGAAAAAACCAGCTCCTCGACGCAAAGAAACCGCCGCTCTAGGCGAAGCGACAGTTCTTCGTGTAATCTTATATATTGTGGTTTCTGATACACCTCTTAAAATATTGTTTCCGATTGGCGAAGCAATTCAATCACTTCCGGTTCCATTTGCAGAAGCTCCCTAAGCATCTCTTCGGTATGCTCTCCAAGAAGCGGCGCCGGACTCCGAACCTCTCCCGGAGTTTCAGTCATGTGGAAAGGCGTTCCTATGATTTTCATAGGGCCGACCTTGGGCTGGTCAATCTCGACAATCATTTTCCTATAGTTTATCTGCTCGTCGTTTACAACCTGTTCTACATCGTTAATTCTGGAATAAGGCAATTTATATTCATCGAAGATTGACGCCCACTCATCTGTAGTCTTTGCTTCCAATACAATTGAAACTATTTTTTCAAGCTCAACCTTGTTAACGGTTCTCATAGGATTGGTCGCAAAGCGATCATCCTCAGCGAGTTCTTCAATGCTGAGAGCCTTGCAAAAATTCTTCCACAGCGAATCGTTACCTATCGGAGTAATTATCCAGCTGTCCTTCGTTTTAAAAGCCTGAAAAGGCGTTATTGTTGGATGCGCCGATCCCAATGGTTGAGGAACCTCCCCTTTTATAGTATAGCGGGCGATGGCATTTTCCATAATGTATACCAATCCGTCCACCATCGATATGTCTACATACTGACCTTTGCCGGTGCGGTCTCTGTAATTGAGGGCTCCAAGTATTCCTATCGCGGCCTGATGTCCCGCCACTATGTCGCCAACAGATGTACCCACCCTACAAGGAGAAAAACCTTCGTGTCCGGTTATGCTCATCAGACCGCTGTAAGCTTGTGCCACCATGTCGTATGCCGGCTTTTCCGCATTTTCCGGTAATGCGTCATGTCCAAATCCGCATATGGAACAATATATTATTGCCGGATTGATTTCCTTCATTTCCTCGTATGAAAAACCCAATTTCTTCATTGTTGTAGGTCTGAAGTTTTCCACTACCACATCGCATTTCTTAATCAAGTCCCTGAGCAGCGCTTTCCCTTCAGGCTTTTTCAAATTGACGCACATGCTTTTTTTGTTTCTGTTTATACTTATAAAATAACCACTCTGTTTCCCTTTTCCATTATCTTCCCCTATAAATGGGCCAAACTGCCTGGAGTCGTCTCCAATGGGTGATTCCAGTTTTATTACTTGAGCTCCCAAATCAGCCAAAATCATAGTGCAAAACGGAGCCGCCAACACATGCCCCAAATCCAATATTTTTATTCCTTCCAATGCGCTTGGCATATCGCCACCTGCCTTTTCTATCAAAGTTCCAAAATCTGTCCAGTTTCGAATGGACTGCTTCCAAAAGCGTTAGCAAACTCGACCAATGCGGGAAATCTCGTGCAATGACTTGTGCTGATAAACTCAATATCCTGCTTCTTCAAATATTCGATGGTCAATTCGGTCAATTCATCTCCACCCTTCAAATGAAATCCTCCGAGGACAGCATAGACATTGTCCTCTCCGGTGATCTCTTTGGCGTGTTCGATTGTATTACAAATGCCTGCGTGAGCGCATCCCGAAATTACCACGAGCCCTTTTTCCGTTTTTATTGCAATCCCGGAGTCGTCCTCAACAAGATCGAGTTCCCCGCTCTCGAGAATCTGGTCTGTACCTTTGGACTCAAACGATGTAACTCTAGGAACAGTCCCCATGAAAAAAATGTTTTCGGTAAATTCATACGCTTCGCTGTGCATGTCGAGTTGAAATTTCTCATCGGCTTGCTCGTACGTGTAGGGCAAACCCAGATATGTGCTTCCGCGATATCTTTTTATGAATGAACCCGGATGGCAAATCAGTTTGCCTTTAGGCAAATGCACCAAACCGTTCCCATGGTCCCAATGTCCGTGGCTTAAAACAAAGTAGTCGGCATTGAAAATGTCAAGTCCAAGTTTTATCGAGTTCTTTACATAAAGATCCGTATTTCCATAGTCGAAAAGAATCGTTTTGCCGTCAACCTCGATGAAGAATGACAATCCCCACTCCGCATCAAAATTTCTGAGCGCATGGTTGTCTGTAAGCACGTAAATTTTCATAGCATCCCTCCCGTATTGCCGAATCAATCAAACAAGCTGCCGGAAGCTAGAACCTTCAGCCTCCGGCAGATGCAGTCAGCTATCCCAGAATCATTTTTGTCAATAAGAACATGACCGACGGGCAAAGAAGAACTCCAAGACCCGAGAAGAATGTCGCAGTCATTGCTCCGTATGGCACCAATCTGACATCGGTCGCTGCCAAGCCGGCAACAGTTCCACTTGTAGTACCGAGTATTCCTCCGAACACCATTGCTGTTTGAGGGTTGTCAAGTCCAATTCTTTTTGCTACATAAGGAGTGACAATCATGACTATAACTGCCTTGAGCACGCCCGATGCAACGCCGATTGTAACCGCTGCCGAAGATCCTCCGAGGGCTTCCCCGACTACCGGACCAATCAGGAATCCTGTTGTGCCTGAAGCTATCGTGCAAACCTCGACAGGATCATGGTATCCAAGAGCGTATGCTACAAGTGCGCCAACGCCATAAGCTGCGAATACACCCACAAAGAGCGACAGCACGCCTGCGAACCCGACTTTTTTTATTTCTTCAAAACGAACGCCCATTGCTGTTGCTACGATCCCGTAGTTCAAAAGCATCTTGCCGCCCATTACTCCAATTCCGGAGAAAAATGCAATGTCCGCCAATCCGTGAGATCCGCCGGCGTATGTACCTCCGAAGTAAGCAAGCACCAGACCGATTGTTATGGCGATTGCCGATCCCGCAATCCGCTTGTTTGTCATTTCAGAAAGCTTGATTGAAACAGCCATTATGGCTCCGATTGTTATGAAGGACATAACCAATCCGTATTTAACAAATATGCCAACAGCAATATCAATAAAATTCATTAGATCGCCTCCTCTTCATCTATAGATTCCATTTTGCTTTTCGGTATAAGTCTGGTTACCAAAGGAACAAGCAAGAAGAGTACTATAACAACAAGAACGCCGGATATTATTGCTACAGGTCCGCCCTTGAGTGCTGCAACAACATTTTGCCTGCATGCCATCGCTACAACGAGTGGTATGTACATATACCGCCAGTAGTATATTCCGTCCTGCGCCTTCTGAGAAATCATGTCGTTCTTAAGCAAATATTCTACCACTACAACCAACAGCAACATCGCAAATCCGATACCGCCGACATTGCCCTTGACTCCAATGGCTTTTCCAAGCAAATCACCTACAAACAAACCTAAAAACATGCAAATCGACAATATCATTCCACCAAAAATTACCACTACAGCACCTCCCATAAATTATGTTTCAAATGAATAGATAAATTCCTGCCGCCAAAGATTGGCCACTTCTCCGACGGCGATGAAGCTTGCCTGTCATAAAAATAACACGACTTTCTAGTGGCCAATGCCCGGTTTCTTCAACATAAAAAAAAATGGACCCAAGAGTCCATTTTCATTCCCCAAGTTGCAGGGCTTCTATTCTATTCCGGTTGCCTTTTTAAATTCCCTGATGTAGTGCCTGCTCACAGGAATATTGTCCCCGCCGTAGTTTTTCATTGAAAGCATATAGGTGCTGTTGAACCACGGCATAATTTCCTCTATCTCCTCCAGATTCACCACATAGCTCTTGTGGACCCTGAGAAAAGATTCAGACTCGAAACATTTTTCGAGGCTTCCAAGATTCGCCTTGTAGACAAACTCTCCATCCCGTGTAAACAGCGTCACCTTGCCCTTGCTGTGCGGAGTGACAAAGAGTATGTCATGCACGCTTATCACCAGCAGGCGGTCTTTTGACCAAACAGGAATCTTTCCCATTTTCATATACCAATTGTCCATATCCCCTCGCGAGCATGCCCCCACTCCCAATTCCGCTATTCGTTCGAAGGTCTGCTTAAGACGGTCTTTCGAGTAAGGCTTCATTATATAGTCGACAGCCTTTTTCTCGAATGCCTTCAGGGCATATTCTCCATACCCGGTCGTAAACACTATAAGTGGAGGATTCTTGAGCTTGTTTATCTCTTCCGCGGCGGCCAAACCATCCTTGACGCTCATATGGATGTCCAGCATGACCAAATCAACCTCGTGTTTTTTCAGAAAATCGACCGCCTCCTGCCCGTCCTCGCGCTCGTGTATTTCGTCTATATCCGTTATCTCGTTTATAAACATCTTCAGAATCTCCCTTGCAGGGAATTCATCGTCAACTATGAGTATCCTCACTCTTGAACAGCTCCTTCTTCAATCGGTATTGATATTGTGACTTTAGTTCCCTTTCCCGGCTCGCTTTCAACCCGCATGACATTTTCATTGTAGATGTTCTTCATTCTGCTGAAAACATTGTATAGGCCTATGCTTTTTCGGTGCGGATCATACTTCAGTATCCCTCTTATTTTTTCCATGTCCGTACCGACTCCGTCATCCTCCACAACAAGTATCAGCCGCCCGGCTTCAATTCGGCTCGATATGTCTATTTTTCCGCCTTCTTTTTTAGGCAAAACGCCGTGCTTTATTGCATTTTCAACAAGAGGCTGAAGAATCAAAGGCGGTATTAGGCAATCCTTTCCTTCCTTGATATGGTAATTCACCTTGAGCCTTTCTCCGAAACGAGCCATTTCGATTCTGACATAGGCATTCACATGGCGGATTTCCGTTTCAATATCCACCCTGTGCTTGAAATCCGTCAAATTGCTTCTATAGAACTCTCCAAGAAAAATCATCAAATCCTTTGCTTTTTCGGCATCCGTCATACAGTAGTAAACTATCGTATTTATTGCATTGAAAAGAAAGTGCGGATTTATCTGCGCCTGCAGGGCCTTGACTTCTGCCTGGGAAACAAGTTGAGCATTGTGGTGCATTTTACTTATTTCCAATTGGGTTGATATAAGACGCGCAAGCCCCCTTGCAAGCTCCAATTCAAATACGGTAACCCCTCCGAATCCGGGCTTGTACATTATTAGGGCTCCGACTACTACCGTCTCCTCTTTTAGCGGAACGATGACTTTTGTATAATCCGTAATTTTTTTGCTGCTTGAAGCTTCAAAACTCCTTGGAACAATTCCAGCCTCGCCCGTTTCTATAACCCGCAGAACACTGTCGGAAGTAAGCTCTTGGCCCTTTTCAGGAAATATTCCTTTGTCTGAAGCCAATATGGAAGCGAGGATTTTTTTTCTGGAAACAACGCAGATAGCCTCAAACCCCTCTACCCTGTCAAAAATTATTCTTACCAACTCTTCCGCGGTACTGTAATTGAGCCCTTTTCTCAACACCGGCAAAGTCAAGTTGGCAATCTGTAATGCCTTTTCCGCAGCGTTTGCCTGTATGCGTTCCTGTTCATTATACACATTTTCAAGAATGGCCAAAAATGCCATTACTCCAAAAGCATTTACAACAATCATAGGAGGCCCTATGACCTGGACTAGTTCCAAAGCCGGTTCTATGGGGCGGGTGATTGCAATTACAACCAGCATATGCAAAATTTCCAGCGTTCCTCCTATCATGAAACCCGCAAACCAGTAGTGGCTACGCTTGCTTATCCACTTGCTAAGATATCCTGAAAGCATTCCTTGGCCGACGGCGGATATCAAAGCGGCCATTATTGTCAATCCCCCGATAAAATACCTGTGTATTCCTACTATCATCCCAACAATCGTCCCAACTACCGGACCCGCAACCAACCCGGATACTATTATCCCTACAGCCCTTGTATTGGCTATGGCATTCTTTACCGGAACGCCAGTGTACGTTCCCAGAATGGATATGCCGCTAAAAAAAACAATCAGAAAAATCCGCTCTGAAATACGGGGCGTCTCATTCGTCATTATCTTTCTGAAAACCTTGTACCTGCTGAAAAGATATATGAAAATAAAAAAGACAGCCAATTGTCTGAACAGATGAAGAGCTATTGTTTGCAAATACATGGCTGGCTTCCTCCTTTAATCAAATCCAATTTGCAAAGCAGTTAATCTTGCCTCATAATAACATTTTTCATATCATAAACAAACAAATCCCCCGGTCAAACGGGGGATTTTTCCGTATAGGTCAAACAACTTCCGCCCCTCTTAATAAAGCCAAACGGTTCATTTCAAGCAGTTCAGGCCTTTTGGCCAATTTTTCATTCAGCACAGCCTCAAGAGCTCTTTCGCTCAAAATTCCAGCCTTTGCCATATATGCACCTAGCATTACTATGTTGGCTACCTTCTTGGAACCAATTTTATATGCTATATCATCGGCAGGAACATAAAAAGCCTTCGCACCGAATGACGTTTCTCTTGAAGTTATGCTGCTGTTGACAAAAATCACACCGTCGTTTTTTACCGCTTCCTCAAATCTTTCAAGCGACGGTTCGTTCATTGCTATCAGAACATCTACTTTGGGTTCTATGGGTGAGCCTATCCTTTTATCCGAAAGAACCACCCGGCAATTTGCAGTTCCCCCACGCTGTTCCGGTCCATATGAAGGCAGAAATGTAGCTTCAAGCCTTTCTTCGCAAGCCGTATAGCCCAGGAGTTTTCCCATCAGCATTATTCCCTGACCGCCAAAACCACCTATGATGAGACTGCTTTTCATATCACTCCACCTCCTTGTAAACTCCGAGAGGAAAGACCTTGAGTGTGTTTTGGCGCATCCATTCAAGACTCTCAAGCGGGGTCACACCCCAGTTGGTCGGGCAGTTGGACATGAGCTCGACAAAGGAAAACCCTTTCTTCTCTATCTGCAGCTCAAAGGCTTTCTTGATGCCCGCCTTTGCCTTTATTATGTTCTTTGGGCAATCCATGGAAAACCTGGCAACATATTTGGGCGCCTCAAGGCCGGATATTATTTCGCACATCTTCATAGGATAGCCTTCGGTAATGGGGTTTCTGCCCTTCTGCGTGGTTGTAGAATACTGGTCCTCGAGAGTCGTGGGAGCCATCTGTCCCCCGGTCATTCCGTAAATGCTGTTGTTTACAAAAATAATGGATATGTTCTCTCCACGGTTGGCGGCATGCATTATTTCCGAAAGGCCTATTGCGGCAAGGTCCCCGTCTCCCTGATAGCAAAACACGAATTTATCGGGCGTGCATCTCTTTATGCCCGTTGCAACCGCAGGAGCCCTTCCATGGGCGGAGCTTATCATGTCTACATTCCAATAAAAGAGTCCTAGTGTCCCGCACCCGACAGGCAAAACGCATATCGTTTTTTCTCTGAGTTCCAACTCATCCAGAACCTCAGCCACTATTTTGTTTGCAACTCCATGTAGACAGCCCGGGCAGTACGTGCTTACCCTGTTCTTTATAGACTCCGGCCTTCCATAGATTTTATCCATTAAAAGCCCCCCCTTCAGCAATTCTTCTTACTTCACAAACGATTTCATCCACTCCTATGATGACACCTCCGGACCTTCCAAAAGTTGATATTTCAGCCCGCCTTAAAACTCCCAGCCTTACATCGTCAACCATCTGCGCCGGTATGGACATTTCCACATCAAGCACATGCTTGACCCTTTTGTAGTCAAGATTTTCAAAAACCTCGTAAGGGAAGGGATACAAGGTGATTGGCCTGACCAGCCCAACCTTTACTCCTTCATCCCTGAGCGTGTCTATTGCAGTTTTGGCTATTCTGGCGCTCGTGCCGTATGCGGCCAAAACGATTTCCGCGTCATCCATTTCGTAAAGCTCCACTTCTGTGTCTTTCCCTGCCCATGACTCATAAAGTTTTGCCATCTCAATATTGAATTGCTCCTGGGGCTCCCCCGTAAGGGATACTGACAAAACAGTCCTCGGCTCCCTTTGACGGCATCCGTCGAGAACCCAGTCCTCCTGCTTGTTGCAGTTGTCGTGGTATTCGGGCAAAATAACCGGTTCCATCATGGCCCCCAAACATCCGTCTACAAGTATCATTACAGGATTTCTGTCCCTGTCTGCATAGTCGAAGGCCTTGTGGGTATAGTCTACAGCTTCCTGTATGGTGGACGGCGCAAAAACCATCATTCTGAATCCGCCATGACCCGAAGCTTTGGTAGCCTGCAGATAGTCCTGCTGGGCCGGCATTATGGAACCCAATCCTGGGCCACCCCTCATAACACTGACAATAACAGCCGGCAACCTTGATCCGGCTA
Organism: uncultured Peptostreptococcaceae bacterium; assembly: GCA_964644525.1. Taxonomy (GTDB): domain Bacteria; phylum Bacillota; class Clostridia; order Peptostreptococcales; family BM714; genus BM714. The sequence continues at coordinate 10,940 of CAZXWC010000003.1, read as the reverse complement.
TGTATGATATCCCTTCAGATTTCAAACTTATTCCCGGTCCCGACGAAGATGTCATAGCCCTCGCTCCTGTAGCCGCCGCACCAAGAACCATATTGACAGAAGCCACTTCACTTTCCCCTTGAACAAAAACTCCGCCATATCGAGGCAGCTCTTTTGACATGTACTCGGGAATCTCGTTTTGAGGCGTTATGGGATAGCCCGCAAAAAATGTGCATCCGGCTCTTAGAGCCGCTTCCGCAATCGCCTCGCAGCCTTTCATAAAATGTTTTTTCATCTGCTTACCTCCTATTCGAATATTTCTATGGCAGAATCCGGACACATAACCGCGCAAAGTTTGCACGCTATGCAGTCATCCGGCCTGGCTACGGTGGCATACCTGTAACCCATTTTATTAGAAGATTCCCCTATTTCCAGAACTTTTTTAGGACAAACCACCACACAGTATCCACAACCTTTGCAATTTCCAGAAATGATTTTCACGCTGTCCATGTAATCCCTCCTCAGCTTGAAAGTTGTATTATATAGAATTATATCATTTTTTCTTTATTTTCTAAATTTTTTGACATATGTTTTTTAAAAAAAAGCACAGAATCCATTTATTGTCTAATAATGGATTCTGTGCTTTTTAAGAATATAATACTACTTTTAAAAATCTACATTGCCTTTTCTTCTTTTTCAAAGTCAGCTATGGTTCTTCCATTCATGTTGTCATCCCTGCCTATACCAAGGAATATGCTGGCAATCATTACAACAAGCATAGCTCCCGCATAGAACACAAACGGTGTCACCTGTGTAGCAGTCAAAGGATAAGCGCTGTCCCTTGTAAAGCTTATGGTGTATATGATGGCAGGTGTCCATGGCAAGGAATAGACCAATGTACAGGAAATTGCATCCAGCAAGTTTGCTGTCCTATATGGGCTGATTCCATGCTTTCTTGAAAGAGGTTTGGCAAATGAAGATCCAATAGCCAATATGGCAGGTGCATTCAGACCCATAAGTGCAGAAAGAGTAACAATCATTCCCGCTATTGACATTTCAGCACTTTTTGCAGTCTTGGCAACCTTTCCAAGTGATTTCAAAAGTTTTACATCCCCATGACCAGCTCTCATGATCGCAATAGAGCCAAAAAGAAGAATCGCTAATAGCACAACCTGGATCATGCTGTTTATTCCGGTATAAATTACACCATCAACGGTTCTGTCAAGGCCTTCCCCTACTACCCTGAACAAAGCTTTCTTTGTAACTTCCGAACCCGGATCTATTTGTATGAAATCCATTATGCCTGTAAGCACAGCAGTAAATCCTGCCATAACACTTCCGATAGTAGTGGCGACTATTATATCACCAGACTTGACTGCAACATAAATCGTAAGCGCTACAGGAACAAGCATCCAAAGGGCTATCGATTCATATTCTATTGGGCCCACAGGGTTGCCTGTGCCACTCGAAGTCATTCCAAATATAATTATTCCCACGATGGTTATTGCCCCCGCAGTTAATGCGTATTTCAGCCTTGACTTGACAACGCCGGGCACATCAACTCCCTGCGATGTCGCCGAGCAAATTGTAGTATCCGAAACAGGAGCCATATTGTCTCCAAATGCTCCTCCGGATATAATTGAACCTGCTAACAGTGCCGGGTGAGCCCCAAGCGCAACTCCTGCAGGATAAAGAACTCCCATTCCAGCTGCAATTGTCCCAAATCCAGTTCCTGATGCAGTTGCAAATACAGCAGATGCAATAAATGAAACCACCACAAACAAGGTCCCGCTTATACCGATGTTGGCAGCCATTCCGGCTATTCCTCCTGCAAGGCCCGATTCTCTAAGTATTCTTGAGAATACTCCTGCAAAGATCCAACAAACCACAGGAATTATAGCCTCTCTGCTTGCCATTCCGCTTATTATTGTTTCGCTGAAGATTTTTTTGTCCTTTGCAAAGAAAAATGCAACAATCATGGCCATGAAGGCCGGAATCCAAAGAGCTCCGTTGGAAATAGAACCTGCAACAAATGTAGTCATTACGATGAGTACAAGGAAAACAATAAATGGAATAAAGGACATCCATTCGCCGCCGTAAAACTCGAGTTTCTTGTCTTTCATGCTATATACCTCCTAAATTTTTAAGTGCAAATATAATAGTCGCAATTGTCGTGCCAAGATATTCATCTATAAAAACAGTATTTTTCAACACAATTAAAGTGATTTTTGCGTTTCATGAAAAAAAATGCCATGAAATAAATTTCCTGGTGGAAAAATATTTCATGGCTATGGATTTATTTGTTCATTGCTTTTTCTATATCGATTCTGTCAACACGAATTTCCTCTTCAAGATATTTAACATCATCTTCAGTCAAATCTTCATACTTGTAGCCTTTGGTTACATTATCAATATATCTTTCTTTCATTTTATTCAAATCAAGCTCTTTTGCATTTATCTGCGAGAATTGATTGGGAAGAACTATTGTTTCACCCGGAACATTTTCTTGTATTTCACCTCTGTATATCTTTATTCCATTTTCTCTGGCGAAAGTAAGTTGAGGCATAGGATGTTTGCCTGCTCCTGTATATTCAGTCTCCTGGACGACAATAATTTCACCCTCATTCACCTCCATCGCAAGCGATATGGCGGCTGCCAAAGAAACATTTCCCGCCGGGCCTCTTTCTATGCCTTCGATTTGCGCAAGCATCTCTGTAACATAAAAAACTTCTCCCTGTGTAACCGTAAGATATCTGTCCATGTATCTAAGAACCCTGGCGGCATTTCTGGGAACATCGGCTCGGTCTGGTTGAGTGGCAAAGGGAATTCCAAAACCCGTATGTCCTGTTGTGAATGATTTTCTATTGAAGTCCCTGTCCGATGCCATATGAAGACCTTTAAGATCAACTGATGCGCCGAATACTTTGCAGCTTTTCGCTCCCCCCTTTATAAGTCCTCTCGCTGTCCCTGTAAGATTTCCTCCTCCTGCATGGGTTGCAACTACGTAGTCGGGATAGTGCCCTTGCATCGATTTCATCTGCTCAGCTATTTCATAGCCCAATGTTTCAACTCCTGCAATTCCAAATGGAGTATAGAGAGACGCATTGAAAAAGCCAGTCTCTTCAAGAAGTTTAAGGAATGTGTAAAACAATTCGGGCCCTACGGTAAGCTGAATTACCTCGGCCCCAAAAGCTTCGCACTTTCTGGCCTTTTCTATAATTTCAGGCTGCCCCTTCTTCTGCGAATCAAAAACCTCTTGAACTATGATGCACTTAAGCCCTCGCTGCGCGGCCTGTGACGCAACTGCCGCGCCATAGTTTCCGCTTGTTGCAGCGATTACCCCCTTGTAGCCCATTTTTTGCGCATGATAAACCGATATAGCTGCTCTTCTTGCTTTAAAGGAACCAGATGCATTCGCCGCTTCATCCTTTATGAAAATACGTCCGCCTTTGCCTTCAGCAGAATTAGCATTGATCAAACGATTTATGTTGTGCAGTTCAAAAAGAGGTGTGTTTCCAACCTTTGTCTCTTTCTGAATCTTTATCATGTCCTCCATTTCATAGGCAACATTATTCATCATCTTTTCATAGTCAAAACCTATTTTTCCAAATTCAAACTCACTGTAATCGATTCCTACCGCTTTTTTCATTATTTCATTCTTTCGGCCCATTACCGCTCCGTATGTCAAATCCCTCATCGGATACCTCCTATTTCTTTTTTTAATGATATTCCAGTTTCAACAAGAACATCAACAGGTTTACCGAAATCATGTTCAAAACGCGGATTCACATCAGTCATCTTGCCCTTGGCCAACCTTCCTGACAATGTTTCCACCTCAACCTCTTGGCCTATTTCTGCCTCTTTGTCAATCAAAAGACCTTTTGTCCACATAATCAAAGGCGTGTTTTTAGTATCTTTCGGCACCTGTGGGGCACGCTGTCCCACCTCGAGAACAACATTCTCAATCTCAACCCAAGTGCCTTTTGTTGCTTTATTCATTTTCTCAGCCTCCTTATTTTATTATCACTCTATATTAATGCAAAAACAATGCCAACTTTTTCTTGACATTGTTTTTGCTTTCACTGTTTCAGCTTGTATTCTCTTATTTTATTGAACAATTGGCGTCTGCTTATTTTCATAAGTTGTGCCGCCTTTGTTATATTGTTTTCATTTGCCGACAAAACCCGAGCAATATACTCCTTTTCAAATCTACGCTTAGCTTCCTTGTAGGGGAGAATTTCGCTTGTTGCCGCTTTCTTTTGACCACACCTCTTGGCGTTTCCCTCTTCAACCTCTTCTATTCTCAAATATCCATCCTTCGAAAGAACTATCAATCTTTCTATTATATTTTTTAGCTCCCTTACATTCCCTGGATAATCATATTCAAGAAGGTAATTCATAGTATCTGCAGTAGGACCCTTTATGTCCTTTTTTATTTCGCTGCTTAAAAGTTTGACAAAAAAACCAATCATTCCTTCCAAATCCTCACGCCGTTCCCTCAGAGGCGGAATTTCAATCGTCACGGTGTTTATCCTGTAGTAAAGATCCTCACGAAAAATTCCATCAGATATCTCCTCCTGCAAGTTTCTGTTTGTAGCGCTTATCAACCTGAAATTGACAGGTATTTTCTTGTTTGACCCAATCCTTTCTATATATCTATTATCCAGGACTCTCAAAAGTTTCACCTGGGTGCTTTGAGAAATTTCACCTATTTCATCAAGAAACATTGTTCCTCCATTAGCTTCTTCAAAACGTCCTATCCTTTTTGCAGCCGCTCCCGTAAAAGCCCCCTTTTCATGCCCAAACAATTCTGCCTCAAGCAGGTTTTCCGAAAATGCCTGGCAATTCGTAGCCATAAAAATTCCGTCTTCAACTTCACTGCTGTCGTGTATGTGTTTTGCGAAAATTTCTTTCCCAACTCCGGATTCTCCGGTAATAAGAACATTGCACGATGACTTGGAAAGTGTTTGTATATCCTCAAGTATCTTGCGTATTCGCGGATTTTCAGATTGGTGCAAAAATAAACCCGACCCGCTGCTGCGTTCTTCGAGTTCCTTCTTCTTTTCAAATTGAACCAATCTTCTTGCCTTATCAATTTCCCTGAAAAGCTCATCCGGATTTCCGCTTTTTATGAAATATCCCAAAGCGCCGACCCTTATGGCCTTAACTGCATTTTCTATGCTTCCATATCCGGTTACAATTATTACTTCAACACTTCCCCCATATTTGCTTTTAATTCTGTCAAGCAGATAAAGTCCGTCTTTTCCTGGCATTATCACATCCGAAATAACTATAGGATAATACTCCTTGGACAAAATATCCAAAGCCTCATCGGCGCTGCCCGCCTCTCCGACAATAAAACCCCTGTTTTCCAAAAGCATGCGGTATGTTTCTCTATATTCTATTTCATCGTCTACTATGAGCAACTTAACTGAATCGTTCATTATTCTTCACCTCTCCACCTTTTGGAAATATTATCATAAATGCAGTCCCATCTTCGCAAGAGCTCTCAACATAAACAGCCCCGCCTAGTTTTTTTATCTCGTTATATACTATATACAAGCCCAGCCCTGTACCCTTGTCCGGACCCTTGGTCGTATAAAATGGATTAAAAATATTTTCTATTTCATCTTCGGATATCCCATTACCTGAATCCTCAACTGTCATTTTGACATTATTTTCATCTTCCGCAGCCGACACCCTAATTAATCCGTCTTCTCCTATGGCATCTACGGCATTTGATATAAGATTTATAAAAATATGTTTGAGCGCCTCTCTGTTTGATCTAAAATACAAGTCACCGTCACAATTAATCTCGTAGCGTATATTTTTCTTCATCAATGTCTTGCTCTCCAAGTCGAATATTCCGGAAATCAGCTTTTTCAGGCCGATATTTTGCTTTGAGTCATCCGTAAGTCTTGAAAATTCAAGTAAATTTCCAATTATTCGATTAGCTCTTTCAACGGCGTTATCTATATAATCAAGAGATTTTTCCGTTTTTTCATTTGGTTCCAACGATCTTAGAATAAAACTGTGATTTCTTATTATTCCCAGTGGATTTCTTATCTCATGTCCCATGCCAGCAACCAACTGTCCTATTGCAGCCATTTTACCCGCCTGCAGCAATTGTCTTTCATTGTTCTTTTCCCTGGTGACATTTGAAAGGACAACAAGTATGTTTTTCAGTTTGCCTTCGTCATTCTTTAATGGATAAATTTGAAGCATATAATAATCCTTGCCTACTGAAATTTCCTTTTCCAATCCGCTTTCTGATTCAACACAATCCCTTATCATCGATGTTATGTCCATCGGTTTGAATCCCTTGAATATTTCACTGCAAACCTCTCCCCTCGCCTCGGAACGGGTCAATCCAAGATAATCTAAAAAAGGTTTGTTTATGTTGGCCGTCTCCAATCGCATGTTGAACAGCACAATAAACTGCTTCATTCCGTCGAGTGTCAACCTCAGGTTTTCCTTGCTGCTGATAACTTCCTTTGTTCGCCTCTCGACTTCGCTTTGAAGAGAATAGTTCCAATATGCCATTCCTGTCATCAATACAATCAACATGCCCACCCCTGCAAAGATATATTTGATCTTTCTGCTCATGTCGGGCTCTTGCACTATTGGTGTAGATATTCCAAACCACTTTTGCTGAATTCTCTCAAGCTGGTCAGTTTCCGCAAGAGCCGCAATTCCCTTGTTTAAAATTGGCAAAAGCTCAGGTTTTGATTTTGGAATAGAAAAAACCACCTCGTTCTCATACAGAGGTCTTTCCATTATCTGCAATTTGTCTTCAGCATTCTTTTCTTTAATCTGGTACAGAACTACCGGCTCATCACCTGCAACCGCTTCAACTTCCCCGGCTAAGAGAAGGTCTACTGCTTCACTGACATTGTCTGTGTATACAATCTCTATTTCCGGATAATTTTCCAAAAGCCATTCATTCAAGTAATCCCCCTTCTGCGTTGCAAATGTCATCTCGTCAATATGTCCAGGATTGTCCCTTGTTACAAGAACAGCCCTGAGATTGTATATGGGGTCGCTGAAAAGAAAAACTTCTGAACGTTCAGGACTTTTAAACATATCGCACATATCTGTTTCCCCTTCGGACAGACTCCTGAGAGCCTCCTGCCAAAGCTTGGGACGCACTTCTATATTTACTCCAAGCTCGAGGGATAGAAGACTCACATAGTCCACCACAACACCTTTGTACTGCTTGTCGCTTTCATCGACAAAACGCAGGGGAGGAGCATTGTCATCCGCCGAATATATTAAAGAACCTTGCTCATAAAGCCAAGCCTTCTCCTCCATTGTCAACAGTTCTCTCGTCGATTGAGGCTTGTTCTGCATACTTGTGTCGAGCATTAAAGCAACTGCTAAAATCATAAGAATTCCCGCAAATATAAACCCGATATTTTTTTTACTTTTCATATGTTCCCTTTCCAAATCATTATTCGTTAATTGTAATAAATATAGATTTGTCGGTCAAGCAATCCCAAAAGTTTAATTCCGTTACACAACATACTTGAATGGGTATATTGAACTTATAAAACAGTGCAAAAGCAAAAATGGATTTTATACCAATAAAAAAAGCCAAAAAAGCGCTTGCTTTTCACTAAACTTTTTTATAGACTTATAAATCAATAAAAAAATACATGTTTGAAACTGCGCCATATATTATGAAAACAGCAAAAATACAAAGAGCTTGCAAAAGGAGAAATATAATGTCCGAAAAAAATGCAACATCCATATCTTCACAAGGAAAACTCTATATCGTTTTAGGTTTTTTAATAATGATATGCCTGGGAACTGTTTATTCATGGAGTGTATTCAGGCTCCATATAGAAGAGCTTTATGGAATAGGATCTACCCTCAGCGGACTTCCATACATGACTTCCCTGGCATTTTATGCTTTGTTCATGTTTATTTCCGGAAAATTCCTTGACAGGTACAGCCCTAAACTCGTAATCTCTGCAGGCGGCGCCTTAATAGCTCTTGGTTGGATTTCAGCAGCTTTGGCACCAAATATCCTTATCTTCACCTTTTTCTACGGAGTTGTCAGCGGAACAGGAGTAGGAATCGCCTACGGAGTCCCCCTTGCCATAATTGCCAAATGGTTCCCCAAAAACAAGGGACTTGCAGTTGGACTTGTCCTTGTAGGCTTCGGGCTTTCACCGCTTGTTACCGCCCCAGCGGCAAGGCAGTTGATTGTTTCAATCGGCCCCATGAAAACATTTATGGTTTTGGGTCTATCTTTCGGCATTCTCCTGCCCCTTCTGTCATTCCCTCTACGCTATCCAAAGGAAGAAACAAAAAGCCATTCAGAAATAGACGATAAGGGCATGAACACAAAAGAAATGATCAATTCCAAGGAATTCAAAACCCTATACGTCAATTTTTTCATAGGTGCCACAATCGGCCTCATGATGATCGGCATGACAAGCAGTGTTGGAATCGGCTTTTCAGAGCTGCCGCCTGGCACCGTATACTCCCTCTTGCCCCTGTTCGCAATCTTTAACGGAATAGGAAGGCCCCTTTTCGGATGGCTTACAGACAAGACATCCGTGGCAAAAGCTATGACTTATTCGTACGCCCTCATAATGCTGGCTGCGGTCCTTATGCTTTTCCCAAGCAGTGGAAGCCCCCTCGCTTTCGCAGTTTCATTTTCAATTTTCTGGCTCAATCTGGGCGGGTGGTTGGCAATAGCCCCGGGCGCTACAATTTCGCTTTTCGGTCCAAGCCACTACAGCCAAAATTACGGAGTCGTTTTCACGGCCTACGGCATAGGCGCAATAACAGGAGTGCTTGCGTCAGGCGCGCTTCTTGACATATTAAACGACTACAGGATGGTTTTCTGGCTGATTATAGCCCTTTGCATGTCAGGAATTCTTTTCTCCAGAAAAATGCAGGCTTGACCTTTAGCCCCAATATTCAAATAGGAAAACAAAGTCTTCACAAAAGTTTTTCTCCGACAAATAAAACCCTTGGCTTCCGAAGAAGAAATCTCCGGAAGCCAAGGGGGTCTGTTTTTTTATAGTAAATTTAACAAATGTGCACTTTATTTATGCGTTAAAGTACATTTCGAACTCTATGGGATGCGGCATCCTGTTGACCTTGTAGTAATCGCTTCTCATTTTGGCAACGTGATTCCTGATTATGTTGTCTGTAAAAACGCCGCTCTTCTTAAGAAATTCGTTGTCTTTCTCAAGAGCGTCTGCCGCATCTAGCGCGCATGTGGGAAGCGATTTTATCTTGCTCTGCTCCTCTTCCGGCAATTTATAAAGATTTATGTCGTAAGGTCCAAATGACGAACTGTCAATTTCATTTGCTATCCCATCGAAAGCAGCCATCATTATTGCCGAATAGGCAAGGTATGTGTTGCTTGTAGCATCTGGAGACCTGAGCTCGAAACGCTTCTCATCGGAACTTATTGCATAACCCGGGATTCTTATAGATGCGCTCCTGTTGGATGTTCCAAAGCAAACGCTTATTGGCGCTTCATATCCCGGTACCAGACGTTTGTATGAATTGGTCGACGGGTTGGCTATTGCCGTTATGGCATCTATGTGGGTCAATATGCCGGCAATCGCGTGATGGGCAAGTTTTGACAAACCTGAATAGCCATCCTTGTCGTACATGAGGTTTTTCCCGTCCTTGCCCAGCATTATGTGCACATGCATTGAACTTCCACATTCGTCAACAAAAGGCTTGGGCATAAATGTAACCGTCTTCCCAAATTCCATACCGCAATTATTCAGCAGATTTTTAAGCTTTAAGGAGCTGTCCCCCATCTCCCTTATTCCCGCGAAGTTGACTTCAATTTCAACCTGCCCAGGCCCACCATTCTCTGAGTGGTGGTATTTTATGGGTATCCCAATTTCTTCCGCTTGGAGGCATGCCTCATTTCTGAATTCATAACTGCTGTCGTAGGGCGAATCCAAATGGTATCCGCCGTGTGCGGGAACCGAAACGGCCAAGTTTTGTTCCTTACAATTTCCCATGTTCCACTCTGCCTGGGCAGAATCAAGCCTTACCTCCATATGTGCATTGGTCGTCTTGAAGGATGCATGGTCAAGCACGAAAAATTCAAATTCAGGACCTAAGAGGCAAGCGTCGGCTATTTCATTTTCCACCATGAATTTTTCAGTCTTTTCAGCAACGTATCGCGGGTCATCCTCGAATCTGACTATATTGCCATTTTTAATTTCATAAATATTGGCAAGCACTGTCAAAGTCTTATTTCTTCTGTACCTGTCGATATAAGCGCTCGATACATCCGGCATCATCACCATGTCCGACTTCTCCACGGTAAGAAAACCGTAGCTTGAACCGTCAAAACCTATGCCCTTTTCCATTATGTCGGGGCTTAGCTTTGTAGATGTTATGGACAATCTGTGCCACCTTCCCGAAAGGTCCACAACTTTGAAATCAATTGTCTTTACCTCTTCCCTCTTGCAGTAATCAATCATTTGCTCAATATTTTCAAACATGACAACTCTCCTCTTTACGGATTTGCTACCCGCCTTATATTATTTTTCTTCCACCCTTTCATACATCTTTTACTCTGCTTACACATTCAATTTTCATTATTTAAAATTTCAAGCCATGCAGCGAAAGACTAAGCATCGCATTTTTCGATAATTTATACTTTGGGAAATGAAGGGAATGGGACAAACCCATTCCCCTTCATTTTTACCTTTCGGAAATATGCAATAAGAAAGGATTATAAATTTGACTCTATTAAAAATGTTTTCCTTTATGTTCCAGATTGCCGATTAACCCAATAGAGACTTGAATACCGATATAACGCTGCTTCCACCTATAACAATAGTTATTATGCTGATTGCTATTCCAACAAGGTTTATCCACATGCTGTTTGCGTATTCCCCAAGAACTTTCTTAGAGCAAGTTATATAAACCAAGAACACTACAATTACAGGAAGGAATATTCCGTTTAGGGC
>CAZXWC010000002.1:0-64061 GCA_964644525.1 uncultured Peptostreptococcaceae bacterium | reverse complement strand
TCTTTTCGTCTTCATATCTTATCAAGTCAAAAACTCTGTCCACGTGTACGAAACGAGCTTCTATGAAACCTTCATTCCTCAGAGGGGTGCACGCCATGCTTTTTGATTCCATCAAAAACCAATGTACCACCTTTTTCGCAAAGAGGTTATCGCTCCATGAGTTTTTAAATTCGTATTCTATTTTTCCCAGATAAGCCTTTATTTCCGCACGCACACCGCTTTCCTCAAGAACTTCCCTAAGAGCTGTCTGCTCGAGATTTTCTCCCTCTTCAACCTTGCCTTTGGGAAGAACCCAGTCACCGTTGAATTTCTTCAACATTAGTATCGTGTTGTGAAAACTTACAATTCCACCCGCGCTTACTATCCTTTTCATTGCTCCACTTCCCCGATTTTTTCTCTATATGTTTATTTCAATATGCATGCCTTAAATCCTTCTTTGGCAAATGTAAAATAACCGTTTAAATGGCAATCACACGACTGTGCACATGCATCTTTTTTTATATGGAATCCCTTAGAATTCAACGGGAAGATTCATCGCATTTCTCTTTTTCAAGAGAAATTAGCTTCTGTTTTGTGCCAACTCCAAAGGCATAGCCTGTCAGCTTGCCGTCGGACCCGATAACCCTGTGGCACGGTATAATCAGCGGAATCGGATTTTTGCTGTTTGCCATTCCCACGGCCCTACAAGCATTCCTATTACCTGTCGAAACAGCTATATCCTTGTAATTGGCTGTTTTGCCGTAGGGTATTTGACAGAGTTTCCTCCATACCTTTTTTTGAAATTCCGTCCCTTGTGGATTCAGCTTGATGTCGAAGCTTTCCCTTTCTCCTTCAAGATATTCCTTCACCTGAAGGATTTCATCCCTGAAAAAGCCGTAGTTTTCAATCCAATCTTCAGCTATGGAAAAATTCCTCTTGTCATCTCCTATGCACAAATGCAGGTGCCTTATACCATGTTCATCCCCCACAAAAACCATATCGCAAAGCCATGTTTCAAATTTCGCAAAGTACATTTCTAATCCTCCCTTGCCATTTCACAGTTCCACAGGCACAATGTTTCTTAGAATCGGTAAGGACGCCATTTTTCAATCGTTTTTCTGACTTCCCTGCCTGTCTCAGTCTTACTCCGTCTTTTGCAAGCGCCTTTATGATTCCATTATATACAAGGAAACAAATTCATGATAGCGGTTTTGGTTATTGCACTTTGATTTTGCAAAAAATGTTGAAACAAGAACGAGGACCTTTTCCTGCAAAATGCAGAAATTGGTCCCCCTTGAATACGTTATAAATAGCCAATATTCAACTCGTGCAAGTTTTGATTATTTAACCGGCCTCAATTTCGCGGTAAAGTGCCTGAGTACCTTTGGTTCATACTCGAACTCGAAACCTACGAGTTTTTCCGCATTCTTTGCAACATTTATTACAGCGTCCGCTATGACCTCCATGTGTCTGTTCGTGTACACCCTTCTTGGTATTGTCAATCTCATGAATTCCAATGGAGACTCAAGATCCTCGCCCGTTTCTGGATCCCTTCCGAGCAGGAATGAACCTATCTCTACAGGACGTATGCCTCCCTCTATGTAAACCGCATTGCACACGGCTTGCGCCGGGAATTGGTTAAATGGTATGTGGGGGCATATTTTCTTGCAGTCCACGAAAACAGCATGCCCTCCGACAGGCCATTGTATGGGTACTCCCGCATCATGAAGCATTTGTCCAAGATATTCTACCTGTCCAATTCTCGACTCCAGATATTCGAATTCAAGAGCTTCCTCAAGCCCGACCGCCAGTGCCTCCATGTCCCTTCCGTTGAGCCCTCCGTATGTCGGAAATCCCTCCATGGGAACCATCAGCGAACGGACCGCTGTGTATAGTTCCTCATTGTCCTTGATTCCCACGAGTCCTCCCATGTTGACAAGCCCGTCTTTTTTCGCGCTCATTGCAAATCCGTCGGCATAGGAAAAAATCTCCCTGGCAATCTCCCTTATGGTCTTGTTTTCGTATCCGGCTTCTCTTTTTTTTATAAAATATGCATTTTCAGCATATCTTGCCGCGTCAATCAAAACCATTATGCCGTATCGATCAGCGATTTCCCTGACTGCTTTTATATTTGCCATGGATACCGGCTGGCCTCCAGCAGAGTTGCATGTAACCGTCACAATTATGCATGCTATATTGTCGGCCTTTTTCTCTTTTATAAAATTTTCAAGCTTTTCCAAATCGAAATCGCCTTTGAAGTCGTCGTAATCGGTCGTATTGAAGGCCTTTTCGTCAATGAAGTTTACCGCGCGACCTCCTGCAATTTCAATATGCGCCTTTGTCGTATCAAAATGCATATTCCCCAAGACATAATCGCCTTTCTTCTTGATTACATTCGGCAGCAATATCTGCTCGGCACCCCTGCCCTGGTGCGCCGGAACGATGTACTTGTACCCTGTTATGCACTTGGCTACGTCCAGCAAGCGATAGAAGCTTCTGCTTCCAGCATACGATTCGTCCCCCATCATGAGAGCGGACCACTGCCTGTCGCTCATGGCTCCGGTGCCGCTGTCGGTAAGCAAATCAATGTAGACCTGATCCGCCCTAAGGGAAAACGGATTGTATCCGGCTTCCTTAAGCGCCTTTTCTCTTTCATCCCTTGGTATTAAATTGATAGGCTCCACCATTTTGATTTTATAGGGTTCAGCTTTTCTGACACTCATTTTTTGCGCCTCCTCATAATTTCTGTTCAAGTTAACAACTGTCTACACTTCCTTATTACCCAAAAAAAAAATAAAGCCACCAGTTTCGGCAGCATTATATAGAATATCATTTCCAATATTACAACTACTCTTTTTAACCTTCAACGAGCAATATCCCTGTGTTTTACAAGAACCTTGTCCCCTTTTTCCTTCATGTATTCGAAAAGTTCGTTCGCAACTGTTACGGATCGGTGTTTTCCGCCGGTACATCCAACGGCGATAATAAGGCGGTACTTGCCTTCCCTTATATAGTAAGGCATCAAAAAATCGACCATTTCTTTAAGTCTCTTTACAAATTCATTGCTTTCCGGCCACTGCATGACATAGTTTCTTACGCTTTCATCGTTTCCTGTGTGTTCCCTGAGGTCCTCTATGTAATGAGGATTGGGAAGAAAGCGCACGTCAAAAACCAGGTCTGCGTCTAGTGGTATTCCATTCTTATATCCAAATGACATTATATTTACCGTAATATTGCTGCCTTTTTCGCCCTTTGTGTACAGCGACTGCAGTATGTCCTTGAATTGGGATGGAATCATGTTTGTTGTATCTATAATGTGGTTGGCTTTTTCCCTCAGTTTTCCCAACCTTGCCCGTTCCTTTTCTATCCCTTCTTCAAGGCTCCCGTCCTGGCTTAGGGGATGCATTCGTCTGGTCTGTTTGAAACGCCTTATCAGTTCATTGTTGGACGCTTCCAGAAAAACAATTTCATATGGTATGCCTCTATTCTTCAAGCTCTCAATATTCTCGAAAAGATCGTCGAAAAAGCTTCCTCCCCTTATATCGGTTATAATCCCTACTTTGCTTACCTCTTTGTTCTCCACCAATACGTCTATGAATTTATTCATCAAAACCGGAGGCATATTGTCAACACAATAAAAGCCTATGTCCTCAAGGAAATTTGCCGCGTTGCTCTTGCCCGCACCTGACATTCCTGTTATTATTACCAGCTTCATTTTAAAGAGCCTCCTTGCCCAAACAAGTCATGTTGCATATGCGCTCAGCGTCTATGCCGGATTTCTCTATCCTGTCTATTGCTTCTGAAACAATTCCGACATCTTCCGGTCTGTGAGCATCGCTACCTACTATGAAATTCGCCCCAATTTCTCCAGCCAGGCTTATCTCTTCGGTGGTCAAGTGTCCGTGCTTGTTGTTTATTTCAAGAAGCACATCACTGTCTATGGCAGCCTTTATGACCTCGTCCATGAAAAGCGGACCTTTTGCGCCCGGATGCGTTACTGCAAGAAGATCATATCCTTGCATAGCCTTTATGAATGCTTTGGTGTTTATTATCCTGACTCTGCGCTCTATTGAATTGCTGTGTTCGCTAAGGTAATTGTAGAAATGTATTTTCGCCGAAGTCAGAATCGGCCTGTCCACAGTTCCAAAATGGTAACCAGCCATCAGATAATCCAGCGTCTGGATGATTTCATCATCAACATCCAAGGATCCGTCTGTCATAGAAATATTTGCCTCCAAACCCAGTTTTACTTCAATTTCCTTGTGAGCCGCATTAAGCATGTCGACATCTTGGCGCATCTTGAAAATATCATCCCTTTTCACACCAAATCCCTTGTGTCCGGGTCCGTGGTCTGAAATGCCTATAATTTTTATTTCTTTGCCTATCGCCGCCTTTATGTTTTCTTCAATTGTCCCTTTACCATGGCTGTATACAGTGTGGGTATGATAGTCGGAATCCATTCTCCAAACTCTAATATTCTCCAATGAATTTTACCTCCGTTTCAAGTATGACTCCGAATTTGTCGAATACGACTTTTCTTACGGTCTTTATCAAGGCAAGAACATCTTCCGCCGACGCATTCCCCGTATTTACTATGAAGCCCGAATGCTTGTTGGAAACCATAGCATCACCATGCCTAAGCCCTTTCAGTCCCGCATCCTGTATAAGCTTGCCTGCGTAATAGCCTTCAGGCCGCCTGAATGTGCTTCCCGCGCTCGGTACGGCAAGCGGCTGCTTTTCACTCCTTCTTTGGTTGAAACCATTCATTTTTTCCATTATTTTAGCCTGCCCCCCCCTTTGGAGAAGCATTTCAGCTTCAAGCACTATAAGATTCCGGCTCTGAACTACGCTATGCCTGTATCCAAATTCCATTGACTCTTTGCTTAAAACGATTATTTCACCACTTTCGTCTATAAGTGTCACTTTTTCAACTACGTCTTTAATTTCGCCTCCGTAGGCCCCTGCGTTCATAGCTACCGCTCCACCCAATGTTCCCGGAATTCCTCCCGCAAACTCTATTCCCTCAAGCGAATTTTTTGCTGCAAATTTGGACAATGTCGACAGCAAAACTCCGGCCTGGGCACGAACCCGCTCGCCATCAAGCTCGATATTGCTGAACTGGTCTGCTATTTTAACAACAATTCCCCTTATGCCTTTGTCCGAAACAAGAAGATTGCTTCCATTTCCCATTATGAAACACTCGACATCGAGTCTGTTCAGAAGTGTTATTATTCTTTCTATTTCGTCCATGCTTTTTGGTAAAACCAACAAATCCGCCGGTCCGCCAATTTTGAATGCCGTATGTTTTTTCATAGGCTCATCCAGAATAAGTCTGTCTGCCGGTACAATCTTTTTTATTTCTTCATAAATTCTCCTACTCTTCATTATTAGCTCCTGTTCCGTCAAGTACTTGGCATACACCATCCAACATGCATTTCAATCTGTTACGCAATTCTATGAATTCAGCACTTTCAGTCCTCATATCCCTGAAAACCCCGTTTGTCCTGATCTTTTCAACAACTTTTACCGGGGGCCCTTCAAGTATGTGTATTTCATCCCCCAGGCGCATAGCTTCCTCAACATCATGGGTCACGAAAACAACCGTCCGCTTATCTTTTTCCCATGCTTTAACAAATGTTTCCATGACAACTCTTTTTGTCCGTATGTCTAGTCCCTTGAAAGGCTCGTCCATCACAAGCACATCCGAAGGATATACAAAAGCCCTCGCAATTGCAACCCTTTGTTTCATTCCCCCACTTAACTCACCAGGATAATAGTCTTTGAATTCAAGCAGTTCAACCTGCCTCAGTTGTTCATTGGCCAGTTCCTGCATTTTCTCTTCGTCAAATTTTTTCTTTATCACGAATGCAATATTGTCATAAACAGTCTTCCATGGAAGCAATCTGTGCTCCTGAAAAATGAATGATTTTGAAAGGGCTTTAAAGTCGTTCACTTTTATTTTGTCGGGCTCTGCAAGATTTCCCATTACATTAAGCAACGTTGTCTTTCCGCACCCCGATGGTCCCAAGATTGAAACTATGCTCCCTTTTTTTATGTTTATTTCAAAATCCTTATATATAAGCAGGCTGTCGTATTCAAGCCCAAGCCCTTCTATTCTGTATATCATTCTATTGTTTTCCATTTCATCGTCCTTTTTTCCACTATTCTCAGCAAGTTGTCAAATATGAAGCTAAGTGCGACAGCAAGCAATGCCCATGCGAATACCCGGTCTATCTCAAGATATATCTTTGCTTCAATCAATCTTGTTCCTATAGAGTATTTTGGTTGGCTGAGTATTTCAGCCGCTATCACCGCTTTCCATCCTATCCCCATTGCAGTTGAAACTCCCGCTGTCAGGTAGGCGCTGATCGAAGGTAGGTATATTTCTCTCAGTATCCTGCTTTTCCCCACTTCATACACTTTTGCCATGTCAACAAGACTTTTATCGACTTGTATGATTCCCTGCACTGTGTTTGTATATATTATGGGAAATGAAATCAGAAAACTTATGAATACCGGAACAAAATCCGCAGTCATCCAAATAAGGGCAATAAGTATCAACACTACAACAGGAGTAGTTCTTATAAGCGACACATAAGGCCTTAGGAAAATCCTTCCGCCTTTTTTCAGCCCCGCGTAAATGCCGAGGGCGCCTCCTGAAAACAGTGAAAATAAAATGCCCAATAACCCTCTTTTTACCGTGCTCAAAACCGATATCCAGAAATATTTCTCCTGAACTATAAATCCAATGCCCTTGAACACGCTAAAAGGAGATGGAAAAATGATTTCCGAACTTATGAGTCCGGAAATCATTTGCCATATTCCCAACATGCATGCGATAGAAAGCCATATGATTTTCCTATTGTTTTTTATAATAGAATCCTTCATCCGGCACATTGCCTCCTATTTCCTGCGGTGAAAATTCAAAAAGAACTTTCAGGTAGTTGTCTATGGTTTCTTGCACATCATACGATTTTCCAAGACGGATGTTGCTTTGCGGTATGGCTTTCACAGCCATTGGCGCAGTCATCCCTATTTCATATTTTTCAACCAGGGTTCCAGCTTCCTCAGGATTTTTATTAACCCAAGCACACGATTCATCATAATTGTTTAAAAAGGACTCAACGACTTCGGGTCTTTCCTCAATCAAAGATTTCTTTGCCACCAAGCATCCCTGGGGAAATTCCATTCCCGCAGCATCCTGCCATGATTCTTGAAGATTTATTGCCACATTAAGATCTTTGTTTTTCATTTGAACCATTGTAACCATGGGCTCCGGCAAAAGACCGATTGTTTTTTTGCCAGCTATCATCATTTGTGACAACTCTATGTGACTCGCCATGTACTCTATCGTTACATCGTCCTCTGTAAGCCCATTTTCTGACATAAGGTATCTAAATATGACATCAGGCGACGAGCCCTTTGAAAATAATGTAACTGTCTTGCCTTTAAGGTCTTCCCATGAATCCACCATCTCGCCGTTTTCAAGTAGATAGAGCACTCCCCATGTATTTATACCCACGATTTGGTAGTCCACACCCTTGTTGTAAAGCTTTGCTGCAACATTGGTCGGCAAAACGGCAATGTCAGTTTGTCCTTTGAGAACTTTCGAAACGAGTATATCAGGTGTTCCTACTATTTCATAATCGCTGGTGACTTTTTCCCCTAAAACCGGATTTTCTTCCATTATTTTTACCATGCCTACTCCACTAGGCCCCTTTATGCTTCCCACTCTAAGGGTCATAGGCTGAAAAACCTCTTCTTCTTGCACTTCTTCTGCTTTCTCAACTGGTTTTTCCGCTGCGCATCCTTGAAGAATGAGCAAAACAACAATAACAACCCAAAATATTTTTTTCATTTTTACCCCTCCCTTTATATATACTTATTATACATTTTTTAAAATCGAATACAAAACGAAAAAAAGCGAACTCCGTAGAATCCGCTTTAAATCTTATTCAATTTAATATATCACTTCTTTATATTGTACTTTTCCCTGCCATTGTAATGTGTATGGAGAATTTCATGAGCTACATGGCTGTTTGGCTCTTCCAGGAATTCTTCATAGAGTCTTGTGATTGAAGGATTCTTGTGTGACTTCCTTATATCCAGAGATTCGTCTTCGCTGTAAAGAGCTTTTGCCCTTTCCATACGAATATCAATCCCTACTCTTTCAGTTGCTGATACATGAGGCTGTCCGCCTCCGTTTACGCAACCGCCGTCGCAACCCATTATTTCTATGAAGTGATAATCCGCCTCGCCGGCTTTTATCATTTCCATTATTTTTTTCGCTCCGGCAGCACTATGGGTAACAGCCGCCTTGACGGTAATGTCCCCAATTTGAACTTCAGCCTCACGTATTCTTTCTTCTCCGCGAACTGCTTTATATTCGACCGTCTCCAGGTCTTCGCCTGTCAAAACATCTGCAACGGTTCTGAGAGCCGCTTCCATGACGCCTCCAGTTGCTCCAAATATTACAGCCGCACCTGAGTAGTCACCAAAGTATTCGTCAAATTCGCCTTCGGGAAGCTCGTTGAATTCTACAGAAGCCTGTTTAATCATTTTCCCAAGCTCTCTTGTGGTTATTACAGTGTCGACGTCAAGATACCCGTCTCTTCCCATCTCCTCACGCTTGCACTCGTATTTTTTTGCTGTACAAGGCATCACTGACACAACATATATTTTTTTCGGGTCTATGTTGTTCATTTTCGCGTAATGAGTCTTCATTACTGCCCCAAACATCTGGTGGGGCGACTTGCAGCTTGAAAGATGGTCAAGCAAATCAGGGTAATTCAATTCTGCAAAGTTTATCCAACCAGGAGAACACGAAGTAATCATGGGAAGAACTCCGCCGTTTTTGATTCTTCCTAGAAGCTCTGTGCCTTCCTCGAGTATTGTAAGGTCGGCTGCGAAGTTTGTGTCAAACACCTTGTCAAAGCCCATCATGTGAAGAGCCGTTGCCATTTTGCCTGTTACATTTGTTCCAATCGGATTGTCAAAAAGCTCTCCGAGTGCTGCTCTAACTGCCGGAGCCGATTGAACTATTACATGAAGATCGGGGTCGTCAATAGCTTCCCAAACTTCATCAATGTTGGATTTTTCCCTAAGTGCTGCAACCGGGCATGCGTTTACGCATTGGCCGCAGTATATGCACGGCATTTCAGTCATGCTTGAATTGAAAGCAGGGCTTACCTCTGTATTGAAGCCTCTGTTTGTAAATTCGAGAATTCCAATTTCCTGAACATTTTTGCAAGTTGCAATACACCTTCCGCAAAGTATGCATTTGCTTGTGTCCCTTACGATTGAAGGGGAAAATTCGTCTATTGTGGGAGTTCTTTTTATCCCTTCATATGAAACTTCCTTGATTCCAAGCTCCTCTGTCAACTTCTGAAGCTCACATGATCCGTTTCTTTCGCAAACAAGACACTCTCTGTTATGGTTTGCAAGAATAAGCTCGACAACCATTTTTCTGGCGTCTCTGACCCTCTTCGTATTTGTCTTCACTACCATTCCTTCTGCAACCGGCGTTGTACATGCAGTCAGAAGAGCTCTCGCTTTTTCAACTTCCACAACGCAAACCCTGCAGGCGCCAATTTCGTTTACGCCTTCCAGGTAGCAAAGGGTTGGAATATGGACTCCAATCTCTCTGGCTGCTTTAAGAATAGTATAGCCTTTCGGTGCTTGCACCTCGATACCATTTATAGTTAAAGTAACTTTTTCCACCATTTACACCTCTCTTTTAGTTTATGATTTTCCGAAGGTTATTTCTTGACTATAGCATTTACGGGACAAGCATCCATGCAGGCTCCGCATTTGATACACTTTTCAGCGTCTATTACATGAAGTTTCTTGACCTCGCCACTTATACAATCTACCGGGCAGTTTCTTGCACACTTGGTACATCCTATACAAGCATCTGTAATGCTGTAAGTCAGAAGATTTTTGCAAACTCCTGCCGGACACTTCTTGTCCTCGATATGGGCTTCGTACTCGTCCCTGAAATATCTGATGGTAGAGATTACTGGATTTGGAGCAGTTTGTCCCAAGCCGCAAAGAGCCGAATCTTTGATGGTGTATGCAAGCTTTTCGAGTTTATCGATATCGCCTTCTTCACCGCGTCCGCTTGTTATTTTTTCAAGCATTTCAAGCATTCTCTTTGTTCCTTCGCGACAAGGAGTGCATTTTCCACAGGACTCGTCGACTGTAAAATCAAGGAAGAATCGCGCGATATCAACCATGCAGTTGTCTTCATCCATAACGATCATTCCACCTGAACCCATCATTGATCCAAGAGCTATCAAATTGTCATAATCTATTGGCTGATCAAGGTGTTCATATGTTATGCAGCCACCTGAAGGTCCACCCGTCTGAACAGCTTTAAATTTCTTGCCGTTTGGAATTCCTCCGCCAATGTCGTATATTACCTCTCTAAGGGTAGTTCCCATTGGAATTTCAATAAGTCCGGTGTTGTTTATTTTTCCACCCAATGCGAAAACTTTGGTTCCTTTTGATTTTTCGGTTCCGATTGAAGAAAACCAATCGGCGCCTTTTAGTACTATTTGCGGTATGTTGGCCAATGTCTCAACATTGTTTATGATCGTCGGTTTCTGCCACAAACCTTTGTTAGCTGGGAATGGCGGTTTTGGTCTTGGCATTCCCCTGTATCCTTCAATCGACTGAAGAAGGGCCGTCTCTTCACCGCAAACAAAAGCTCCGGCTCCAAGACGTATTTCCAAGTCAAAGTCGAATCCGGTCCCGAAAATGTCTTTCCCTAGAAGCCCGTTTTCTTTGGCTTGGCTTATTGCTATTTCAAGCCGTTGAACAGCAATCGGATATTCAGCCCTTACATATACGTAACCTTGTGTAGCCCCTATTGCATATCCTGCTATTGCCATCGCTTCTATTATTGCATGCGGGTCGCCTTCCAATACGCTCCTGTCCATGAATGCGCCCGGGTCTCCCTCGTCGGCGTTACAAATCATGTATTTCTGGTCATTTTTAGCGCCTGCAGCAAAGCTCCACTTGACTCCTGTTGGGAATCCGCCGCCACCACGACCTCTTAGGCCTGACTGCTTGATGAGGTTTATTACATCTGCAGAAGACATTTCAGTCAAGACTTTTCCTAGCGCCGCATATCCATCCATTGCAATATACTCTTCTATGTTCTCTGGATCTATAACTCCGCAATTCCTTAGCGCTACACGCATTTGTTTTTGGTAAAAATCCACTTCATTTATGGATTTTACCTGGTCGCTTGCTTCCTCAAGTGATTCATAATAAAGAAGATCTTTTACTATCCTGCCCTTTAACAAGTGCTCTTCTGTAATAGTTTTTGCATCTTCCGGTTTAACATGTGCGTAGAATGAACCTTCCGGATAAACAACAACAACAGGACCCACTTCGCATAGTCCGAAGCAACCCGTTCTGATTACTTTTACTTCTTTTTCCAATCCGTTTTTCTTGATTTCCTCGTAAAAACGTTCTTCCACCAGGTCCGATCCGGAAGAAGTGCAACCCGTTCCACCGCAAATCAATACATGCGATCTATACAATTCCATTTCCTTACCTCCCAATATCGTAAATTTTTGTCCGGTTTTATGCGTTGGCTCCGATTGTATACTCACTAACCACTTTACCGTTTACAATATGGTCAGCAATAACCTTGCGAGCTTTTTCCGGTGTCATTTCAACGTATGTAACCTTTTCCCCATTTTCTTCAAATATTTCCACTATCGGCTCAAGCCTGCAAACTCCTATGCACCCGGTTTGAACCACTTCAACATCACTAAGATTTCTCTTCTTGACTTCTTCAACCAAAGAAAGCAGAACAGGTCTTGCTCCGGCTGCTATTCCGCACGTTGCCATGCCGACTACAATCCTTGTTCCTTTTTTTCCTCTAAGATCGATTTTTCCTTTTGCTTCATCTCTGATCTTTGCCAATTCAGCTAAAGTTTTCATTTTTTTCCTCCTAATAAAAGCGGCTTTATTTGTATTGTTCCAAAATGCCGGTAATTTGCGCCGGCTCCAATCTTCCATAAACTTTTTCATTGATGACCATTACTGGAGCCAAACCACAGCATCCCAGGCATCTTGTAGCTTCAAGCGTAAACTTGCCGTCCTTGGATGTTTCTCCCACCTTGATTCCTAGTTCCGTTTCAAGGCGGTCAAGAATATTCTGCGCGCCTTTTACATAACAGGCAGTTCCCAGACACAATCCGACTACAAACTCACCCTTTGGAACAAGGGAAAACTGTGAATAAAATGTCACAACTCCGTAGATTTCCGCAAGCGATATGTCAAGCTTTTCGGAAATGACCTTTTGCACTTCGATAGGAAGCGCTCCAAAAATATTTTGCGCTTCATGCAAAATAGGCATCAAGGCACCTTTTCGATCTTTGTTCTCTTCGATTACTTGGTCCAATTTGGCAAAATTCTTTTCGTTCAAAATTTCTTTCATGACTTGGTTTTCCATTTTACCTCCCCTTTTCTCACATATATATTTACTAATTGCAAATTAATAAATACACATTTAGTCTTGGCTGGCGGGATTTTGTCTAAGTTTTCACATTTATTTGTTATAAATTAAACAATCCCTATTGAGATAATATCATCTACAGCTTGTATTTACAATGTATTTAACCCCTACTGCTATTGAACTTTGATGGTGTTTGATGATAAAATACACTAAAAGCATTGCATTTTCCTGTTAAATATAAAACATACGAATAAGTTTGCGGTTTATGCATTTCACTTATGGGGGCTGATGATAATGAAAAGACTCAATCTGGATGAATTCAATGTTCTGGAACAAAAAGAAAGAGAAAACACATATCTTTTTGTTGTCGAGAAAAAACACACTCCCACTCTATGCCCCCACTGCATGTCTAATGAAGGTTCAATTGTAAAGCACGGAAAACGCGAAAGATATGTAAGGGACATCTCAATAGACGGACATCCGGTAGATTTGCTTATTCTTCACGGCCGATACAGATGTAAATACTGTGGTAAAACCTTTTATGAAACAATTGAATGCACCGACGGATTTTCAAGAATAACAAACCGTTTCAAGAATATCATCACGAATGAATGTTTCAGAAAGCCTTTTCTGCAGGTTGCCAAGGATTGCGATGTTTCACACACGACTGTAATGCGCGTATTTGATGAATCCATGCATTCACTTGATTTAAACAGAAAGATATATGCTCCAGAAATTCTTACCATCAACAGGCTTTTTTTAAACAAGGAGTTAATTACGCTTTTCTGCGATCCGGAAAATGAACTTCTGCTTGACATAAACAGGGATATTAGCGATTCCAGCAATACATCATTTCTGGACATAATGGATCCTGACTTCAGAAATATAATAATTGCAGATCCTGTTTATATGCAAAGCAAATTTCTTCACGACCGCTACCCGTATGCCACTTTTGTTTTGGACCGCTTTCAGGTCGAAAAATTCATAAACAGAATATTCAAGTGCAATATAAGGAAAACGCTTTGGTTTAAGAAAACAAACAACATAAATCTCTTAAACGAATTGCAATATGACTTTATAAACAATCTACCTTTAGAAAACACAAAGTTCGAGCATGCATTTTTCAGACTTGGAAGTTCTCCCCTTTTTCAATCCTACAAGATGCTCATGGAACTTAAACAGGTTTATGAATCAGACAACCGCAAAGATGCTGAAATCAAATACACGGAATGGAAAGAAAAGGCAATCGCCCATATGAATCCTTTTTACGGACGTATGGCTAATGTAATGGACAAATTGAAAATGGAATTTCTAAATTATTTCAACTATCCGTATTCACATAAATCCATCCAAAATATAAGCAACCTGCCCCATATTATTGAAAGCCAGACTTACACCACTTCTTTTGAAGCTACTCGGGGAAGGATACTTTTCGGAAATTCCAGTATTCAAAATGAAGAAAAAGAAATCCGTCACATCAATCTGAAACGCCCGGCAGCAAACCCAAAATGCTCGATTCTGCTACGAAAAAAGACATTAGGGGTTCACATTCCCTCCCTATTAAATGAAATAAAACAAGGACACTTCTAGGGTACATGAACCTGAAGTGTCCTTATTTATTGAAATAATCGACTATCGCTTGGGCCGTTCTTCTGTCTATTTCCTTTAAAGCTAACAGGCTTTCAACGTCTGCCTCCATAATTGCATCAATGGTTCCGAACGCCTTAAAAAGGGCATTTTTTCTTTTTTCTCCAACACCTTTTATTTCATCAAGAACGGATTTTCTGAGGGCCTGCCCTCTTAATTTTTTATGATATTCAATAGCGAACCTGTGTGTCTCGTCCTGAATTCGCGATATGAACTTTAGAAGCTCCCTGTCCCCTTTTATTTCTATTGTTTTGTCCTTGAAAACCAAACTATCTGTTTTATGTTTTGCATTTTTTTTCATACCTGCGACCGGAATATCCAATTCCAAAGCCTCAAGCACTTTTTCCACTGCATGCACATGTCCCAAGCCTCCGTCTATCAAAAGAATGTCCGGAAATTTTGAAAATTTGCCACCAAGTTGCAATTCTCCTTTTTCAATTGCGTATCTTTCATTCAATCCTTTTTTAAATCGTCTGTAAAGTATTTCCTGCATACTTTTATAATCGTCCGCCCTGTCAACTGTCCTGATGCGAAAACGCCTGTAGGCACGCTTTGCCGGCTCGGACCCCTCGAATACAACCATGGATCCTACTGAATACACTCCGGATATATTTGAAATATCGTATGATTCAATGCGTTCAATTTCCCCTTCCATTTCCAATGTCTTTTGAAACTTCTGGGCTATTCGTTTTCTTTTGCCCTCTTTTTCTTTTTCATTCTCAGCCTGTTTTAGCAATATTTCAATCGCATTTTTTTCAGCCATCTTAAGAAGTTTTGCTTTTTCTCCACGCTTAGGACAAAGTAGTGACGTTTTGCCTCCCCTTTTCTCCGAAAGCCACTTTTCGAGCAATTGCCTGTCACTGGGTATTTCTGTCGCCAAAATCTCCTTGGGTATATAAGATAAACCGGCATAATATTGCGAAATGAACATGTCAAGAATCTCTCCATTGTCATTAATTAACAAATCTTCAATGATGTAGTTGTCTTTTCCCACCAACCTTCCTTCCCGTATATGGAAAATCATGAAGGATACCTTTTCTTCCTGCCTTGCCACAGCTATATAATCCTGATCCAGCGCTTTCTCAAAAATAACCTTCTGGTTTTCGTGAATATAATTCACCGCTTTTATTTGGTCTCTCTTTTGGGCGGCTTTTTCAAATTCCATATTTTCGGCATATTCGGCCATTTTCAATTTCAATTCCTTGAGAAGGTCTTCCGATTTGCCTTCGATTATTGCTATTATACTCTTGATCAGATCATTATATACTTCTATATCGACATTTTTGCGGCATGGGCCCGTACATCTGTTTATATGGTAGTTCAAACAGGGCCTCCGCACTTCCTTACCGAATTTTTTCGAGCACTTTTTTATTGGAAAGCTATCATTTATCAAGTTGACCATAAGATTAACATGGCCTGTACTGGGATATGGACCAAAATATCTGGCTCCGTCTTTTTTTACATTCCTTGTTTTTATCACTCTTGGATATTCCTCATTAACAGTCACCTTTATATAAGGATACGACTTGTCGTCTCTCAACATTATATTGTAGGGGGGTTTTTCCTCCTTGATAAGGTTGAGTTCTAGAATAAGCGCCTCTACTTCACTGTCGGTTATAATATAGTCTATTTCGCTGACGTGGTCCATCATGGCTCTTACCTTGGGCTCAAGGATGCGACCTCCGTTGACATATTGTTTTAGGCGCTTTTTGAGCAACTTGGCTTTTCCTACATATATGATCCTTCCATTTGAATTTTTCATCAAGTATACTCCAGGCTCAAGTGGAGCTTTGTTTACAATTGTTTTCAACTTTTCCACATTAATCACCACTTTGCTTTCAATTAATTCATGAATGTGTTAAAATTATCTAAACTACTATTGCTTAGGAGAGTGACTTAGCTTATGACCAGCGACAAACCCCCTTTACCGAGGCTCAAGGCCTTTGGGGCCAGCATTACAGTATTGCTAATCGTTTATTTAATACAATTGATTACATCAAAGCTTCTAATGGGAGGGAATAGTCTTCTTATGCACTTCGTTTCCTTGCTTCTATAGAATTCCAATCGCTCCAGAACCCCTTTGCGGGTTCTTTTTATTTGCCCGCAAGAACTTTCTTCAAATACTGTCCTGTGTAAGAATGTTGGCAGTTGGCAATCTCTTCGGGTGTTCCACTCGCTATGACTTTTCCACCCCTGTATCCGCCCTCAGGGCCAAGGTCTATTATATAGTCAGCAGATTTTATTATATCGAAATTATGTTCAATGATTATGACCGTGTTCCCAGACTTGACCAATCGTTCTATGACACTTATCAATTTATGGACATCCGCCATGTGCAAGCCGGTAGTGGGCTCATCCAATATATAGAGCGTTCTTCCTGTGCTGCGCTTGCTCAGTTCCGATGCAAGCTTGATTCTTTGAGCCTCTCCACCCGAGAGTTGGGTAGAAGGTTGTCCGAGCCTTATATAGCCAAGCCCCACATCATTCAATGTTTTCAGTTTCCTTTGTATCTTGGGTATGTTCTCGAAAAAATCAAGAGACTCTTCAACCGTCATATCCAAAACTTCAGATATGGTCTTGCCCTTGTATTTGATTTCCAGTGTTTCCCTGTTGTATCTCTTACCCTTGCAAACATCGCATTCTACGTATACATCAGGAAGAAAGTGCATTTCTATCTTTATTATGCCGTCGCCCTTGCACGCTTCACACCTGCCGCCTTTAACATTGAAACTGAATCTGCCTTTTTTGTATCCCCTCATCTTTGATTCTGGCAAACGGGCAAATATGTCGCGTATGGGATCGAATACGCCTGTGTAAGTAGCCGGATTCGACCTCGGCGTCCTACCTATTGGCGATTGGTCTATATCTATTACTTTGTCAACAAACTCAAGCCCCGATATTCCTTCGTGTTTTCCAGGCTTCTTTTTTGCTCTGTGTATCTTTGCCGCCGCACTCTTGTAGAGTATTTCGTTGATTAGACTGCTTTTCCCGGAGCCTGAAACACCTGTTACGCATGTAAATACTTTTAATGGAAATTTCACATCAATGTTTTTCAGATTGTTTTCTTGTGCGCCCTTGATTTCTATGAATTGCCCGTCTGCAGGGCGTCTTTTTTGTGGAATTTCGATTTTCCTGACTCCACTTAAATATTGACCCGTTATTGAATCCACATTATTTATTATCTCTTCAGGTGTTCCCTTAGCCATGATGTATCCGCCATGCTCTCCAGCTCCCGGACCTATGTCTATCACGTGATCGGCGAACCTTATTGTTTCCTCATCATGTTCTACTACAATAAGAGTGTTTCCTATATCTGTCAAGTCCCTGAGTGTCTTTAGAAGCATACCATTATCTTTCTGGTGCAGCCCTATGCTCGGTTCGTCCAAGATATAAAGAACTCCAACCAAGCCGGAGCCTATCTGTGTAGCCAGGCGTATCCTTTGGGATTCCCCTCCTGAAAGCGTGCCGGCTGCCCTTGATAGAGTGAGATAGTCAAGTCCCACATTTTCCAAAAACTCAAGCCGGTCAAGAATTTCCTTCAATATTTGCTCTGCTATTTTGCCTTTCTTTTGATCAAGCTTTAATCCTTTGAAAAAATCCACTGCCTCCCTTATTGAAAAGCGTGTGACTTCGGAAATGTTAAAAGCTCCTACAGAAACTGAAAGCGACTCTTTTTTCAATCTCTCTCCATTACACATGTCGCACTTTATCATGCTCATGTATTGCTCTATTTTTTTACGCATATAATCCGAGTTTGTTTCCCTGTATCTCCTTTCGAGATTTTTCACCATACCCTCGAAAGGAGCCCTGTATTTCCGGAATCCTCCGTATCGACTTTCGTATGTGAATTCGATGTTACGCGTCCCGCTTCCATAAAGCAATTCTTTCACAAATTTGTCGGGTAATTTGAAAAAAGGCGTTTCAATATCTGCTGAGTGGTCTCTTGCAAGACTTTCTACCATTTGAACATAATATGTGCCTTCCCCGCTTGTTGAAATAGGATCAACTGCGCCTTCTTTAATCGAAAGCTTTTTATTTGGGACCACCAGGTCCGGATCCACCTTCAATTCATACCCTATTCCTTTACATTTGGGACAAGCCCCATAAGGACTGTTGAAGGAAAACATCCTCGGCTCCATCTCTGCAATACCCTGTCCATGTTCCGGGCACGAAAATTTAGTGTTGAATATCATGTCATCGCCATTTAAGAGATTGACTGCTACTATTCCATCTGTAAAGCTCAACGCAGTTTCCAATGAATCACTTAGTCTTGATTCAATTCCCTCCCTTATTACCAAACGATCGATTATTATATCTATAGAATGTTTTTTGTTCTTGTCCAACTTTATTTCCTCGGAAATTTCAAATATTTCTCCGTCTATCCTTATTCGCACGAAACCTTCTTTTTTTATTTTCTCGATTTCTCTTTTGTGCTCTCCCTTTTTTCCCCTTACAAGAGGTGAAAGTACCTGTATTTTGGTATCTTCATCGAGCAACATTATCTTGTCTACTATCTGATCAACAGTTTGTTGGGAAATCTCTATTCCACATACAGGGCAATGCGGTATCCCTATTCTGGCATACAACAATCTCAAATAATCGTATATTTCTGTAACCGTCCCGACGGTGGACCTTGGATTTCTTGAAGTTGTCTTCTGATCTATTGATATGGCCGGAGACAGTCCTTCGATATACTCTACATCAGGCTTTTCCATTTGTCCAAGAAACTGCCTTGCGTAAGCGGAAAGACTCTCTACATACCGCCTCTGACCTTCTGCATATATTGTGTCGAATGCAAGAGAAGATTTGCCTGAGCCACTTAAGCCGGTTATTACCACCAGCTTGTCCCTGGGTATTTTTACGTCTATATTTTTAAGATTGTGTTCTTTTGCGCCTTTTATTTCTATATATTCCTTTGACATTGACATACCCCTATTTCTTCAATTTCTTTTCAATTTCAACAAGACGATCCCTTATCTCTGCAGCCCTTTCAAATTCAAGAGATTTGGCGGCTGTTTCCATTTCTTTTTTAAGATGATTTATCACGGAATTCAACTCATCATTACTTATTTTAGCCTCAATTTCAAATACTGCTTCCTGATCCGCCGCTTTGGTGGCTCCAATCAAATCTCGCACATTCTTTCTGACGGTGATTGGCGTTATTCCGTGCTTTTCGTTATAAGCTGACTGCATTTTTCTCCTTTTTTTCGTTTCTTTGATTGCTAAATCCATAGACCTTGTTATTCTGTCTGCATACATTATTACACAACCCTCAACATTCCTTGAAGCTCTTCCAATTGTCTGTATCAGTGATGTCTCAGACCTTAAGAAGCCTTCCTTGTCAGCATCTAAAATAGCTACAAGCGTGACCTCAGGAAGGTCGAGTCCCTCCCTGAGAAGGTTTATTCCCACAAGAACATCAAAACTGCCGATTCTCAATTCCCGTATTATTTCCATTCTTTCGAGAGTATCTATATCCGAATGCATGTACTTTACCCTTATTCCTGTTTCTGCAAGATATTCAGTAAGTCTCTCGGCCATTTTCTTTGTAAGCGTGGTCACAAGGCTTCTTTGTTTTTTTTCCACTCTTTTATTTATTTCGCTAATCAAATCGTCAATTTGGCCTTCCACAGGCCTCACGCTTATTTCCGGATCCAGAAGACCTGTAGGCCTTATTATCTGATCTACTATTATGTGGCTTTTATCCCTTTCGTAGGGCCCGGGCGTTGCGCTTACGCAAATAATCTGCTTAGCCAATTTTTCAAATTCACCAAAATCAAGCGGTCTGTTGTCTAGGGCTGAAGGCAAACGAAAACCGTAATCTACAAGATTCTGCTTTCTTGAACGGTCACCTGCATACATTGCCCTTATCTGCGGCAATGTGACATGCGATTCATCCACAACAACTAACATGTCGTCGGGAAAATAATCCATCAGGGTGTAGGGCCTCTCCCCTTCACCCCTGCCCGAAAGGTGTCTGGAATAATTTTCTATGCCGTTGCAAAATCCTATTTCCCTCAGCATTTCCATATCATACATGGTTTTTTGGCGAATTCTTTGCGCCTCTACGAATTTTTCCCTGCTGGTAAAATATTCATGCCTCTGTTCCAATTCGGCTTCTATTTTTATAATCGCCTTTTCTATTTTATCTCTGCTCGTCACGTGGTGAGAAGCGGGAAACACTGCTGCATGCTCGCGAATGCCCAAAACTTCCCCAGTCAAAGCGCTTACTTCTGTTATTCTATCGATTTCATCACCGAAAAGTTCTATCCTTATTGCGTTCTCGCCCGATGAAGCCGGAAAAATTTCTATTGTGTCTCCCCTTACTCTGAATGTATTCCTTTCGAAACT
This sequence comes from uncultured Peptostreptococcaceae bacterium, assembly GCA_964644525.1. Lineage (GTDB taxonomy): Bacteria > Bacillota > Clostridia > Peptostreptococcales > BM714 > BM714. The sequence goes on along the minus strand of CAZXWC010000002.1, from coordinate 43,612 downwards.
TATGTCATTTCTCTCGTATTGTATATCAACAAGTTTCCTGACAATTTCGTCCCGACCCTTCATCATTCCCGGCCTTACCGACAGCACCATATTATTATAGTCAATCGGATCCCCGAGTCCGTATATGCAGGAAACGCTAGCGACTATTATCACATCACGCCTCTCTGAAAGCGAGGCTGTAGCGGAATGCCTCAGCTTGTCTATTTCATCATTTATATCAGCGTCTTTTTCTATATATGTGTCGCTGTGGGCAACATAGGCTTCAGGCTGATAGTAGTCGTAATAACTCACGAAAAACTCAACCGCGTTTTCTGGAAAGAATTCCTTAAACTCGCTGCATAACTGTGCAGCCAATGTCTTGTTGTGAGCAATTACCAGTGTGGGCCTTTGTATTTCTTCTATTACATTTGCTATTGTGTATGTTTTTCCCGAACCGGTGACACCGAGAAGGGTCCTGTACTTTTCTTTTGATGAAAGGCTTTTGACAAGCCCATTTATAGCCCTTGGCTGGTCTCCCTTGGGATAATAGTCTGATATTATTTTGAATCGGCTCATTCAAGCACCCCCTATAGAGAAAGGGCAGAAAATGTCTCAGTCATCAGGACACCTCCTGCCGCAATATCTTCATAATGATTAGATTTCCAATTTTCTGGCCTTCAGGCGCTTGTTTACGAAGCGATTGAAAAATTCTATTATCACAGCCGCGAAAGGCGCCCCAAGGAGCATTCCCAAAACGCCAAACAACTTTCCTCCGACAATAATCGCTAAAATTATCCAAAATGGCTTTAATCCAACCTTTTCGCCAAGTATTTTGGGACCCAGATAAAGCCCGTCAAACTGTTGGAGCACCAATATGAATATCAAAACCCACAATGCCCGCAAAGGACTGTCAAACAGAGTTATAAGTACAGCCGGTATTGCTCCAAAGAAAGGTCCGAAGTAGGGAATCATATTTGTTAGTCCTATGATTATGCTTAGAAGAAGGGCAAACTCGATTTTCATAACTGAAAGCCCTATAAGGCAAATTGCGCCTATTATAATTGAGTCAAGCAATTTTCCGTTTATATATCTACCAAATATGCTGTTAACGGTATTCCCGAATTCAACAAATTCATCCGCCATATTTTTCTTTAAAACCGCATAGGCTATTTTTTTTGTTCCTCTTACAAAACTCTCCTTGTCAAGCAGCATATATACCGAAACAATAAGACCCATAAGAAAACTCAGCAAGGCTGATGTGACACTCAAAGCCTTTGAAACAGCAGCTATCGTAAATGCCGTTCCATTTTCCAGATTGAATGTTCCATTTATCTGATCTAGTATGGCATTGAGGTTGTCTTCGAGATAGGAATCCACATTGTACTTTTTCAATATTCCGAAGCTTTGTATTTTTTCCCTCAAATAATTTTCAGTGGCTTTTATATAATCGGGTATTTTTTCGATTATTTCCCCCACACTGTTCATTATTTTAGGTGTTACAAATGTCAGTATGACAATTACTATTCCTATAATCAAAGTATATATTAGAAGTATAGCAAAACCGCGGCTCAAAGATGTTCCTTTTTCCAACCTTACCATGAGCGGATTTATTAGATAAGCAAAAGCAAAAGCCCAAATGAATGGAGCTATCATTGAAATTATGAAATCGGCACCTTTTACCAGTATTTCAGAATTATTCACTATCTTGTACATTATGAATGAAATAAGTAAAACCGGCAAAAGATTCAAATACCTTATTTTTTTATTGTTCGACATGTAATCCCCCTTGATCGTCAATATTTTGATTATAACATATTCACAATGGTCAATGTCTTTTTAAATATCTCAAAAGCCTTTTGAATTTGCTGCTTTCCTTGGCATTGAATCTGTAAACTGTTTTCGGTCGCCTTTCAACATAGATGCAGTCAAGGCTTTCTATTCCGCTCCCGTAATTGGTGTATTCCTTTATATCAATACTTCCATCAGGATGCATAACTTCTATCCATATCACCGGCAATTTCTTCTGAAGAAGCAAATGGATGTCTTCGTCTTCCACAAGTTGAATATTGTTTATTTTGATTATCCTGTCGCCGGGACTGAGCCCCATAGCATGTCCTGGTCCGTCTTTTTTAACCCAAAGAACCATGTTTCCGGCATCTCCAGCTTCAAACAAGTGCTTTCTTGCCTTTTCTTCCCTTTGGCTGTATAAAATCAAGCCCTCATGAGCAAGCGGCGCAAATATTGCCGCCACGAACTTGAAAGCGTAAATTTTTGTGGAAAGCAGTGAAAGGATAAGGAGGGCAACGCTGTAAAGAGCCAAACGCCCTGCCGCTATTTTTGTTTTTTCCCCGGGCATTCTCGAGAGCGTCATATCTCCATAACCTAAAACAGCTACCAATCCTGTAAGCTGAAGCGTTACGGATTGAATGCTCTGCCCTCCAGGAATGAATGCCGGCCACCATGTAGGCAATGCCCCTGTATTTAAAGGAACATCCCTTCCCATAACAGCCACAATCACAATCAAAGGGATAGGCCAAAATTTTTGCAGATAGAAACCGCCACAAATGCTATTGTCTTCAGCTCTGCTTATAATGGGCGTTGGAAAGCTATTTCCGTCTATATAAATCAGTATGCTCTCTATCATATGCAAAACAGCCACTACCGCCATCATGCTTGAAACATTGATTTCCGGCCAAGCTGTCAACAAACTCAATAAGGAAATTATTCCTCCGGCATATGAAAAACATATATAGCGGGAACGTACCATCATCAAAAAAATAGCCAATGGAAGCAAATAGGAAAAATCACCTATGGATATTGTGATTCCCAATGCAGTCATCAAGGCAGTCCCCAGGTAGCCTCCCGCAATTCCAAAAACAAGGGAGTAGGCCGTTTTTTTCTTTATGGGTGTAACAGCTTTACCATAGAGCGATGTTTCCATCCTCTCAAGCTTTCTGTATTGAAAATAAACAAGAAGTATCACTATTAAAAAAATCGGTTCCATGAACACGTCCGTCAGTGACGAAACTGTAACTTTTAAAATTCCATACAAGTCGTACACAAATCCAGCCCTCCACACTTCTATAAAATACCCGGCGTAAAAGCCGGCATAAGCTCTCTTTCAAGCAAGAGTTTTCTATTTTTTTACAGCCTCAAGAATAACTTCAAGAGCTTTTTCAAGCTGTTCATCTATTACATTCCCCTCATCGTCATAAGACAATTCCTCTGGCAAAGAAACCATTATGTCGGGCTCTATTCCTGTTTCGTGTATATTTCGTCCGCTTGGCGTTTTGTATCTGGCAATAGTGAGTTTTACAGCTGAACCGTCATTTAGAGGATCCAGTACCTGCACCAGCCCTTTTCCGAATGTTGTTTGACCCACTATTGTTCCTGACCCGCTATCCTGAACTGCTCCTATCAATATTTCTGACGCGCTTGCGCTGTTTTCATTAGCAAGCACCACGAGTGGAATATTCAATTTAGTCTCTTCGTCGGAAGTCTCGATTTCGATTTTTCCATCTCCGTAATCGATTGCAACAATAGTTTGACCGCCCAATATTTCATCAGCGATCTTTATGCACTCGTCTACTTCCCCTCCGGGATTGTTCCTCAGGTCGAGTATCAGTCCATCTACACCTTTACTTTTAAGGCCTCCCAACTTCTCCTTGAATTCCGAATACGATTTCGAATCGAACATTGTGAGTCTGAGATAACCTATGTTTCCATCCAAAATTTCAGACTTTGCAACCTTTAATATTATTTCTTCCCTTATGATTTCTATGGTAAAAGGGTTTTCATTTCCTTCTCTTTCTATCCCAAGGACAACTTTTTCTCCGGGTTGACCTTTTATTCTGCTTACAGCATCGTCTATTTCATCGGCAAAAACAGCAATTCCGTCTACGGAAACAATGCTGTCTCCGGGCAAAATGCCCGAACGTTCGCCAGGAGTGTCCTCTATTGGCGATATAACCTTTATCCTGCCGTCTTCCCCCGGTGTTACCACAACACCTATTCCTCCATAGCTGCCTTTGTTTATTTCCTTTATATGTTCATATTCTTCCGATGTGTAATATAGCGAATATGGGTCATCCAATGCATCCAAAACACCTTTGTATGCACCTTCAAGCAGTAATTGCCTATCGTTTTCTTTATAGTATTCCATTTCCGCCATATCAATTATATATTCGAGTTTTGAATACTTTTTCTGGATGTCCCTGTAAGCCTTCAAATCTTCCGCAGGCAAAATTACTCGGGTGCCGAATCTTATTCCAAGTAAATTATCCAATGCAAGTGTCCCCAAAACTGAAATTACCACTGTTATGAATATAATAAAAATTAACTTCTTTTTCTTCATCTATACATCCTTTCAATCAGTTTCCTTTTACCCAAGGAATCGGATTGACATATTTACCGTTTTCCCTGACTTCAAAGTGGAGATGCGGTCCTGTAGACAATCCTGTGCTTCCCGACTTTGAAATGGATTGTCCTTTGTCCACTTTATCGCCTTCCCTTACAAGCAATGTGTTGTTGTGGGCATACAATGTGACTATACCGCCTCCATGGTCAATCATTACAATTTTCCCATAGCCTCCATTGTATCCTGACGCAATCACCGTTCCGCTTTGTGCTGCCACAATTGTCGAATTCGCAGGCACTCCTATATCAATTCCCGTATGGAGTTTCCTTGTTTTTAGTATGGGATGAATCCTGTATCCGAATGGCGAAGTTATGCGAGTGTATCCGGGAGCCGGCCATGTCATTATTCCGCCTACATAAGCAGCATCCGATTGCTTTCTTCTTATTTCATCTTCTATTTTTTTTGCCAAATCTATTAATTCGTTTTCTGATTTTTCAAGTTCAGCAGTATTTTTAACCAAAGCCTCTTTGTCTCTTTCAAGTTTTCCCCTGTTGACCTGCAGACTTTTGGCTTTCGATTTTTTTTCTTCTTTCGAATTCACAAGCCTTAGCCTGTTTGCTTCAAGTTCCTGTTTCCTTATGAAAATAAGTTCCTTTTGTTCTTCCATGTATTTAAGCAAATTTACATCATGCGTGAAAATTTTTTTAACCATATCCAGTCGTGTAATCAAATCGCTGAAATTCTCAGATGCAAGCAAAACCTCGATATAACCGATTTCTTTGTTTTTGTACATTACCCTCAGCCTGGAATTCATCACTTCCGTCTTTCCTTCTATGTTGCTTTCCGCTTCTGCAAGCTCCTCTTCCTTCTGCTTGATATCTTTAAGGGTATTCTCCATGTCCTGGTCCAGCAATCTCATGGCTTCTTCTATCAGTCCAATGGATTTGTCCAAATCCCCGATTCTTTCTGCCAAGCCCTTGTTTTTGACAGTATTTTCATCTATTTTGGCCTGTATGCTTTCAATTTGCTTGTTGACGTCACTTAGTTTTGCATTGTCGTCACTTATGCTGTCAGCAAAAGCTTGCAGGCAAAACGCGAAAACCATTATAAACACCACAAACCATAAAACTTTTTTGCCTTTCATTCCGACACCTCCCGATTATACCTTCAAATACTTTCTCATTGAAAGTATGCTGCCCAATGCCCCTATTCCCATTCCAAGAACTGCAAATATTACCGTCATATCCTTGATTATGGCATTCATGGGAACAATGTAGGTTGTAAGCAACATGTATATCTGATTGGAAACGGCACTGTATATATACGAGTATCCAAAATAAACTATTGCAAGAGACACAATGGCTCCAAGCAATCCCAGAACCATTCCTTCAATAAAGAAGGGCCATCTAATAAACCAATTGGTTGCCCCAACGTATTTCATTATGTTTATTTCCCTCTTCCGTGCGGCAACAGTTAGCTTTATTGTATTGCCAATTATAAAAATCGACAAAAAAACTAAAATTGCTATGACTACCAGTCCAAGAAGTCTTATAAAATTCGCTATTGAAAGAAGTTTTTGAACGATATCATTGTAGTACTTGACTTCTTCTACGCCTCCTATCCCCGAGACTTCCTCAACGATTGAATCGCTATAAGCTATGTCCTTGACATAAATAATTATGGAATTTGGGAGAGGATTGCTCTCAAGTCCTTCAAGCAAGTATGCCTGGTCGCCCCATTTTTCCCTCATTTTTTCCAACGCCGTCTCCTTGGACTCGAATTCAATTTCTCGAATTCCTTCAACCCCTTCCAATCTTGACTTCACGGCCAGTATTTGCTCGTTTTCAACATCATCGCGCAAATACAATTGAATTGAGTCAAACTGCTGCTTTACGTCCTCAACCATGTGATTCATGTTGATAATCAAAAGAAAAACCATGCCGAGTATCATGAGGGCTGCAGCAACCGAACCTATTGAAGCAATGCTCATCATCCTGTTCCTTCGTATGTTTGCAAAACCCTCTTTAATCAGATAAAAACCTGCCCTAATCTTCATAGCCATAACACCCCCGAATCTCGTCTCTTGCAATTTCGCCGTTTTCCAGGGCTATTACACGTTTTTTCATAGTGTCAACTATGTCATTTGCATGCGTTGCCATAATCACTGTGGTTCCTCTCCGATTTATGTAATTTAAAATCTTCATTATTTCCCATGAGTTCTCTGGATCCAAATTTCCTGTTGGCTCATCGGCTATCAGTATGGGTGGATTGTTGATTACAGCCCTCGCAACAGATACCCTCTGCATCTCCCCACCAGACAATTCATCCGGATACATGTTTGCTCTTTTACTCAGCCCCACCATAGAAAGTACCGTAGGAACTCTCCTGCGAATTTCCCTAGGTGTAGCTCCTACAATCTCCATTGAAAAGCCAACATTTTCATAAACTGTCTTGTTGGGCAAAAGCCTGAAATCCTGAAAAACAACTCCCATTTTTCTTCTCAGATAAGGCACTTGCCTCCTATGCAAATTTGTTATGTTTTGGTTAGCTATTATAATCTTTCCGTCCGTAGGTTCTTCCTCAAGTAGCAAAACCTTCACGAATGTTGATTTTCCTGCCCCGCTGGGACCGACTATGAATACGAATTCACCTTTTTCGATATGCAAACTAATATTCGCCAATGCTTTTACCCCATTGTTGTAGGTTTTGTTTAGATTTATTAATTTTATCATAAATTCTACTCCCACCTGTTTTTTTATATATGTATAAGCGATAAATTGACACAAGACCACATATATATTATATAATTATCATGCGAGATTGATATCCAATAAGCTTTAATGTAACTTAAATTTAATTTGTAGAAGGTGATCTGATGAAAAAAGATTTACGAAAAACCATTTTATCAAAAAGAGACAAGATGAGCGCAGCAGAAAACAAACGTCTAAGCGGTACAATCTGTAGAAGCCTCATGACCCTTTCCCCTTACCAATCGTCAAAAACAATTATGTGCTTTGTCAGTTTCAGAAGTGAAATAGATACAAGCATAGTAATTAAAAACATACTCGACAGCGGTAAACGTCTTGTGGTTCCTGTTACGGACATCAAGAGCAAATCCCTCAAACTGTCCTATGTTAACAATATTGGCGATCTTGTTTCGGGAACCTACGGAATACCCGAACCTGAGCCTTCCTCTTTTCAGGAAGCGTCCCCTGAAGATATCGACCTTGTATTAGTTCCGGGGGCATGTTTTAATCTGAAAGGCTACCGGCTAGGGTACGGAGGAGGATATTACGACAAATTTCTTCCAAAAATCAAAAAAGACGCATTGTCCTTGGGACTTTGTTTTGATTTCCAGATTGTATCTTCAATCAAGCCCGAAAAACATGATATTCCTGTCGATATAGTTTTGTCTGAAAAAAGAATGATAAAAACAAAAGCACTGCTGCTTAAGGGTTAAATACCTTAAAGTGCAGTGCTTTTCCATTATGGAAAAAATCAGTCTTCTTTTATATTTTCTCAAGCTTCTTTTTTATCGTCATCTTTCTCCCCTGATGCAAGCTCTACAAATCTTTTATGCACCAGATTATGAATGGTCCCTTCCGGATATGCACCTTTTTCATCAGCTTCTCCCGCCTGAACGCCAGTAAGTATCTCCATCCCCTGGTCTATTGTCTCTACGCTGTATATATGGAAGAGCCCCTTTTCAACCGCTTGCACAAGCTCATCCATAAGCATCAGGTTCGATACATTTTGATGTGGAATCATGACTCCCTGTTCACCTGTCAGCCCCTTCATTTTGCAAACCTTATAAAAGCCTTCAATTTTTTCATTAACTCCTCCTATGGGTTGAATTTCGCCTCTCTGATTGACCGATCCTGTTACAGCTATGCATTGCTTTATTGGAATTTGCGCAAGACTCGACAAAAGTGCATAAAGTTCGGTGCTTGAAGCGGAGTCCCCTTCAAGTCCCGAATAAAGCTGTTCGAAAACAATGCTTGCCGATAGGCTTAAACGTTTCTCCTGGGCATACTTGTGGCCAATATAACCATTGAGAATCAGGACTCCCTTGTCGTGGATTTTTCCTGTAGCACGAACTTCCCTGTCTATGCTGATTATCCCCGACTTACCTTTGTAAGTCGCAACTGTTATCTTGTTGGGTTTGCCAAAACTGTAATCACCCATTCCTACGATTGCCAGCCCGTTTATCTCTCCAATTTTTTCACCTTCAACATCTAAAAGATATATACCTTCCTCAAACATTTCCATTACTTTTTCTTCATATTTGTTGCTTCTGTAATCTTTCTCCTTTATAGCTTTTTTTATGTGGGCTATTCCAACCACTTCGACTCCAGCAACTTCAGCCCAACTGTCGGCTTCATAAAGTATTTCAACTATTTTGTTGAATCTGGAACTTAATTTTTTCTGATTGTCGGCAAGTCTACAGCTGTACTCAACAACTCTTTTCACTGCTCTTCTGTCAAAATGCCTGAGGTTTTCCTTTTCTGTATGGGTTGCTATGAATCGCGCCATCTTTAACATATTGTCATTGTCTCTGGCCATTTCGATGTCAAAATCGGCCATCACCTTGAAAAGCTTGTTGAATTCCTCATCATAAGCATACAACAGGTAATATGTATAGGGATCCCCTATAAGTATTACTTTAAGGTCAACCGGTATGCATTTGGGTTTTATGGAAGTAGTCGCTACAAATCCCAATTCCTTGCCCAAACTTTCAATAACCGCTTTTTTTGTGCTCAATGCCCTCTTAAGTGCAACCCACGAATGTGGGGAAAGGATCAAATCCTTAGCCTTTAATATCAAGTATCCTCCATTTGCCTGGTGTATTGCCCCCGGTTTTATTTGCATGAAATCCGTTTTCATAACACCCATTTCATTTTTATATTCCACGCTTCCCATAAGATTATAGTAAGATGGATTTGATTCTTCTATTACTGGTGCATGCTCAATTTCGCTATTGTCTACAAAAAGATTAATCCTGTACCTTTCAAAGAATGCTTCAATCGATCGCATATGCATCATGGCAAATGGATTGGCCTTTTCAGATTTATCGTTCTTTTTAAAATTTTCAATATTTTCAACAATATCCTTTACGACTTTTTCAAGATGGCATGAGACACCTTCGTTTTCTTCAAATATCCTTATTAGGTTTGTCATATGGAAAACAACAACTTTTTTCCCTGTCTCTTTGTCCAATTCCCTAAGTCTGTTCTTTAAGTTTTCTTCATTGCCGTTCATGGCATTGAAAATATCAACAGTCTCCAAGTTCAATTCATTCGATTTTCCCCGTAAAGCTTCCGCTTCTTTTTCATTCAGGTTTTTGTACTCTTCTTCCGTCATGGGTCTTCCCTCTTTCAAAGGCATGCTGATTAAACCGTGTTCAGTCTGACTAAAAACAAAATCGTATTTCTGTGAAATATCATTCAGTTTTTTTAGCATTTCTTTCGATTTATTTTGAAATTCAAGTATTATACGATTTTTCTTGTCTTCATAGGATTTGTTTGAAAAAGCTCCTTCCATCTCTTTTCGAATTATCTCAATTGTCTGCTTCATTTCGTCAACAAGAACTTTTCCCCGCCCCGGTTTCATGCTCAATGCAATCGGAATATTGGGATTTTTAAAATTATAAACATATGCCCAATCATTGGGAACAGAATCTTCTTTGGCTTTTTTTTCAGCAAGGAGGCGCACGTAACTGCTTCTTCCAGTTCCGCTTTGTCCCGAAACATAAATATTGTATCCCGGTTTCCCTATTGAAAGTCCGAAATCCAGTGATTTTGATGCCCTCTCTTGTCCTATTATCCCTTTGAGAGGCATAAGCTCCGCTGTAGTTTCAAAGTCGTAAACGTCATGTTTTATATCGAATTTCAATTGGCCCGGCGACAATTCGTATTTATTCAATAGATTCACTCCCCTTAAAATAATTTTTATGCATTTGTCTTATACCCTTGATTTATAATCCAAAAACAGGAAAAAATCGATTCGGAATCAAATCCCGAATCGATTTTTTACAGCATTCTAATAAACCGGCGTACAAAATTTCTTATATTTTTCGATTTTACCGCAAGTAATATCAAAAAATTTACCCTTTATCTTCCTGCACACTTGGCCTGGCTCACCATTTCCTATTAGCCTATTGTCAACTTCGACTACAGGTGTAACCTCCATTGCCGTCCCGCTGAAGAAAGCCTCGTCCGCGGTATAAAGCTCCACCCTGGAAAAACTTCTCTGTTCAACTTCAATTCCAAATTCCTCTTTTGCCAATAGCATTACCGTATCCCTTGTTATCCCCTCCAATATATTGTCCGAAGGAGGAGGAGTAATCAACTTGCCTTTCTTTACAATAAAAAGATTCTCGCCTGGTCCTTCGCAAATATTTCCCGAATCAGTCAACAGAATCGCTTCATCGTAACCGTTTTGCAAAGCTTCCAAAGACGCCAATGCCGAATTTATATATCCTCCCGTCGGTTTCACCCTTGGGGGAATCATATTGTCTGTCATTCTTCTCCAAGATGAAATGCAAACCTTGAAGGATTCTTTACCTGCAAAATCCCCCAATGGCTGACAATATATAAGAAGGCGGTTGTCATCGTCCATTAAGGTTGGGAAAAGTTGATTGGAACCCTTGTATGCAACAGGTCTGATATAAGTTGACGATTTAAAATTATTCTTCTTTAGCAATTCGACGGTTATGTCTACCAGATCCTGCACTGTATAATCGATATTTATGTTCAGTGTCTTACACGAATTAAGCAACCGTTCATAATGTTCATGGAGCCTGAAACCATAAAGTTGGCCATCTTTTTCGTCCCAATAGGCCCTTATTCCTTCAAAGCATCCCAGTCCATAGTTGAAAGCCTTGGACCTTATTCCTATTGAAGCATCCTCCTCTTTTACGATTTTGCCATTAAAATAGACATACGATTCACTCATTACTCTTCCTCCTAATCTTATTTTTTCGCAAACAAGCGCCTGCAGCATAAGTCATTGCCTGTATGGAATTAAACTGCTTTTACTCCTTTGAAATATCCCTTGTCAGCACAACTTTTAATAAAAATTTTGGAATTACGAGCATTCTATTGAAACGCCAAGGCTCCTTGATCAACCTGTACAGCCATTCAAGACCCATGTCAACCATGACTTTCGGAGCCCTTTTTGCCACTCCAGACATAACATCAAGAGAACCTCCAATCCCCATTGCCACTTTTGCATTGAGTTGATGCTTATTTTCATAAATCCATTTTTCCTGTTTGGGAGCTCCCAAAGCCACAAAAAGCACATCCGGTTTCAGTTCGTTGATTTTTTTGATGATATGCTTCTCCTGCTCTTCGTTGAAATATCCGTGATGACTGTCCTTAACCGTTATGCATGGATAATCGTTTTGAATCTTCGTAATTGATCCGGCCAAAATTTCAGGTTTTGCCCCAAGTATATATATTGATTTTTTTGTGTGATTCAAATATTTGAGAATTTGCTCCATCATATCGATTCCAGCAACCTTGCCCTTAATTCCCATTCCATGTATTCGGGATGCAAGCACTAATCCGAAGCCGTCAGGCACATTCAACTGTGAATCGGTCAATGCATCTTTTAATTTTTCATCTGTTTCAGACAACATGATTATTTCCGTGTTGGGTGTATATATGCTGGACATTCTATCTCTCTTCAACAATTCCTTGAATCTGTCCATGGCCTCTTCCATATTCAAATTGTCAATCGGTATCCCAAATATTTCGATGATATTTCTCATTTGTTTCCCTTTCATTCGTTGATATTAAATTTACTGATATTCATTAACAGCTTCAAATAAAAGCATTTTATTGCAGAGTGTATTCCCCTTTAACCATAATCCAAGAATCCTCTGATACAGCCGCCCCTCTTCCGTCATTTCTGGGAACCAAAATCAAATGGTTCTTTTGTATCTGATTTCCTGTCTTAAGGTCTTTTCCTTGGGTCAAATCCGCCAATCCGTCCCCTGCAGCATTTGCTATTGCGTTCATTGAACCGCTTCTCAATATGACCTGCGTATTGCCTCCAAAATAAACTATGCTCCCGGCTTCCATCAAAATTGGCTCAAATCCCGCCTCATCGCTCGACATTCCTTCCTGTGAAGTGGTATTTGCCGAACCGGTTTCAATTGAATCCAGCTTTTCCTGAAAATCCGATACTATTTCCGACAAACGGCTTTCCACATAGGACAATGTAACTACCGGATCATTTTCCGATCCCGGTTCATATGCTGCAGCCAAAACACTCAAGCTCATAGCAAGCAAAACAAGAATGGAAATAAGCGGAACCATAAATTTTCTTTTGCCTTTATTACCCATCGTTAATCCTCCCATTCATTTTTCATTTCATCTTTTCCATTCTGTCATAAATGTAAAAACTGTAAAAATTATTTATATATACCGATTGCAGTTCTTGAATACGCAAAACCCGGTTAACATTTTTGTTCTTAGTTCAGAAAACCTCCGAATTTTCCGGAGGCAATCCATATGTATTGTAATCATTTCCACTCAATCATTCAACTTGTCCCCGATACCAAGGCTTATTGAAATGCTTTTGTCTACCTTTTCCATCATTTCAACGCTGAACATGCCTATTCTTTCCATAATTCTTTTTCTGTCAATTGTCCTAATCTGCTCCAAAAGCACTACCGACTTTTTGTTCAAGCCATAGGTTGCAGAGGGTATCTCTATGTGAGTTGGCAGTTTGGCCTTGTTTATCCTGGATGTTATGGCCGCAACTATTACCGTAGAACTGTACCTGTTTCCTATATCGTTTTGGACTACAAGGACAGGTCTTACTCCGCCCTGCTCTGAACCCACAACAGGATTTAAGTCTGCATAATAAATTTCACCGCGCTTTATATTCATATTTCAACATCACTCTCCAGCGCCAAATCCATCTCGTAGTTGAACAATCCCTTGACGTCAGCTTCAAGGCCGTGTTCCGATATTTTTGAATTTATTTTGTTCATGTGCTTGTATCCCTCAACAATAGAAGAAAATTGCTCATATATGTTTTCATTTGGCTGCATAATGCCGCTCCTCGTAATCGTATTCCTATATATTATATATCTTGAAGACAATTTAATCAAACTTCAAAAAGCGGAGAGATTATCCCATATCTTCTCCGCTTATTTTATCATTACAAGCTTGCCAGATAATCCACCGTCTTCACCTTATTGCCGCCTCTTGTATATTCTCTGGGTATCCTTTTGCTTATCATGCAGGTTATTTCATAATTGATGGTTCCCAATTTTAAAGCCAATTCATCAATTGATATTGTGTTTGTCCCATCGCTTCCAAACAAAATAACTTCATCACCAATTTTAACATCTATTCCGGTAACGTCAATCAGGCATTGGTCCATACATATCCTTCCCACAACAGGCACTTTCACTCCCTTGACCAGTACTTCCGCCTTACCTGAAAGCATTCTTGTGTATCCATCAGCATATCCAATCGGAACAGTTGCAATTTTACGCTTTCCGGGAGTTACATATTTCAAGCCATAACTTACTCCTGTCCCAGCTTCAAGTTCTTTCACATGTGAAACTTCCGCCTTAAGCGACATGACCTGTTTGAGGTCAATCCTTTCCTTTATGACATCGTCGGAAGGATAAAGTCCATACAGTATTATCCCCGCCCTTACCATGTCCATATTCATCTCTGGAAGATCCATTATTGCCGCACTGTTTGAAACATGCTTGACTGGTATTTCGAGTCCTTGAGCTTTTAATGAATCCACCATGAATTTATATTTTTCGTATTGATTGTATGTATATTCTTTGTCTGCTTCATCGGCAACCGCAAAGTGTGTAAACATTCCTTCAATCTCAATATTGGGCATTTTGCTTATTTGAATTATCTTTTCTACAGAATCCGCGTTTGCTTGAAAACCCAAACGGCTCATTCCTGTATCTATTTTTATGTGCAACTTCAATTTTTTTTCCAATTTTACGGCACGATCCGAAAAAATTCCAGCTTCGTCGACATTATACATGGTTTGAATTATATTGTTTTCTATCACTTCATCAGCGGCATATGTTGGCGTATAGCCTAAAATCAATATCGGGATTTTTTTGAACACCTTTCTCAACTGCAAGGCTTCGGAAAACGTAGCCACTGCAAATCGGTCAACTCCCTCTTCCTGAAGCACCTTCCCTATTTCAATTGCTCCATGCCCATAAGCATCGGCCTTTATTACTCCGGTTACCATTGTTCCCGGTCTTACCATTGCTTTTATTTTTTTGAAATTCTCTACAAATGCGTCCAAATTGATTTCCGACCATGCCGGTCTAGCTCTTTTTTTCATTTTTCTCCCCCTCTTTATTTTTTTATTTTCCATAAAGCCGCGGACAGGGACTCAGCTATGTCCGAAGCCAATACTGAACGTTCATGTACTCTTTCAGCAGCCAGGCATCCCGCCTTTTGATGAATATCCACAGCCTCCAGTATTCCCGCCTCAATTCGCGGAACCTGGGCCAGTACACTCGCGACAACTCCTGTAAGAACATCGCCGCTTCCCGCTGTAGCCATTGCCCTGTGCCCTCCGGCACAAATAAAGATTTCTCCGCCAGGCTCTGCAACAATGGTCACCGGACCCTTAAGAACCGTGAACACATCATGCTCTTTGGAAAAAGCTTTGGCCGACTCCACAAGATCATCGTTTTTACCGGCAGCCGTCAATTTTTTAAATTCTCCAAGGTGGGGGGTTATTACGACCTTGCTTCCAGGCCCTTTTTTATCGATGAGATTTACTTCTTCGGATAAAACATTTAATGCATCAGCATCCAAAACAACAATTTTGTTTTCCATTCCAATGGCTTTTACAATATATTCCCTAAGCAATTGCGTTTTTCCGCAGCCCGAACCGGCAACAATAATATCGAAACTTTCCATTGTTGAAATCATATTTTCGGTCAAATCTCCATTTTTGACCGCTTCACTTTTATAAGTCAAAGCAACCGCCTCAGGGACTTTACAAGCTATCGCTTCCCATACAGGCTCCTCAACAATCATTTTGACCAATCCGGCACCACTCCTCAATGCTCCCATCGCATTGAAAAGAGCTGCCCCTGCCATGTCTCTCGACCCCGATAAAAACAAAACCTTTCCACTATTGTACTTGTGTCCTGCTTCATTCTTTTTCTCCAATATCATTTCAACGTCCGAATCCTCGAAGAGCCATGCGTATGTCTCAAAACCCTCGTGGACCTTTTCAGGAATCCCGATATGTGAAAGAACAAGATTCCCCCGTTTTATGAAACCTTCCTTTTGGAAATGTCCCACTTTATATGTTCCAAGAGCCATTGTCGTTTCAGCAGTAACCGAATCTCCCATGACTTCTCCCGTATCTCCATTTATCCCCGATGGAATGTCCACTGAAACTATTGGCCGTCCACTTGAGTTCATGCACTCTACAACAAGTTTATATGTGCCTGTCAGAGGTCTTGAAATCCCCGTTCCGAAAATGCAATCGACAATAAGCCTGCCTTTCATCCATTCCGGCTCCAGTGGTTGCGATGGATTCAAATGAATTATTGGTAGGTCCAGATTTTTAAGTATTTCGAAATTGGCCCCGGCTTCCCCCTTAATACTGGTCTCATGCGGCAATACCAGGGCAATCACATCCCTTCCCATAAGAAACAGAATCCTCGCTATTACAAATCCGTCACCTCCGTTGTTTCCCGGACCGCATATCAATGTAACAGGCTCTCCAGGGTAAAGAGTTTCAATTTGTTCAGCTACCTTAATACCTGCATGCTCCATAAGTAAAAGCGGACTTATCCCTATTCTTTCATCAGTCCATTCTTTCAGCTGTTTAATTTGTTTGTTCAAATACAATGGTTTCATGAAAGTCTCCTTATCTAAAGAATGCGACAGCTGTTGCATATTTCCTGCAATGGGAGATGGAAATTTCCATTTCCTTTATCCCCTGTTCCTTTGCCAGTGCTTCCGCTTTTCCGTGAAGGCGCACATAGGGTTTTCCGCTCTCTTTTTTCAATATCTCTATATCCTGCCAGGCAAAACCTTTAATGCCTGTTCCCAGGGCTTTTGAGGTCGCTTCCTTTGCTGCGAATATTCCAGCTGCCCTATAACTTTTCCCGGCAATCCTAGACCTTTCTTCAGCAGTAAAAATCCTAAAAATGAATTTTTCGTTCATATTGTTTCGAATGCGATCAATTTCAACGATATCGGTCCCCAATCCCATCAGGAAAAGCCCCCTTTCGGCAAGTATAATTAATTTTCACGCTTTAATATTTATTCTATAAGAATATCACAAATCCTTTAATGCCACACATTTTCATCTGCTGGCATTTAAAAATCGGCACGGCATTTGCAACTATAAAAAGACCTCTAATGCGCCAACTTATAAATAATTAACGCATTTAAGGCCTTTCCCACTAATTGTTTTTATGTTAATGAAACTATTCGACCGCTTCATTCTTTAACGTTGCTTTTCTCTGTGCAATACCAGCCGAATGCGGTTGTCTTTTATCTCCATTTCAATTTTATCCGTCATCATGCCTACAACTGAGAGCTCGGTATCAATATTGCATTCTCCGCTAAGGCTCCAATAGTATTCTTCCATGCCTTCCTGTTTTGGAATTTTCATGCATTTTATCAGTTTTTCTATATTTTTTTTCTGTTCTCCTGTAAAATCGGAATCCAGTGTTATAACCGTCTCCCTGTCTTGAATACTTATATTGGTTGAAATATCCCTTGCCCCCATCGAGAAAAAAAACAGCGTCATTTCATCAATTATCTTAACTATTCTTTGCTTTTCATGAATCATTTTCTTTTCTCCTTCCGAAAGCTTCTATCAGTGGAATCATCACCGCCGCAACAATGCCCCCTGCAAAACCGTTGTTGTAAAGATTCATACCACCATGCAGAACTCCGACATTTAGCACGACCGAAGAATGAATGAATCCTGCGATTATACCTATGAATGGCCCGAACTCTCCCGCCACAGGTGCCAAAGTGGTGCCGAACAAGGCTGCCAACTGTATTGCAGGGTCATTGGCGCTCCAAACTTTTGTCACCGATCCCAGCCATACTCCTGCTAAAATCGGCCAGACATTCTTTGGATGCTTTCCGAAAGCCCCGAATCCTACAACTGTGAAAATCCCCCCTATTGTAGGTCCGTTGAAATCGCCTTTTATGAAAAGGATATAAGCCATCGACATATATCCCAAAATGCCCATGTTTATAAGTGTCTTTGCGAAACCTTCAAGAGCCACGAAATCTGTAACAGCACGGCCCGAGTATTGGAATATTTCCGCATAGCCCTTAAAACTTCTTCCATTGAGCCACCATCCCAATGCAAGCATTGAAAAAAACATTATTCCAAGCCAAATTCCCAGAATCAAATTGTTTCCTGTAGACCATATCACCCTGTTCTCAGGCATAAAACCATATGATTTGAAAATCGAAACCATGACCGTTCCTATTACTCCGGCGGCAAACCCCACATTGTAGAGATTGTAGCCCTGGTGAACCCTCAAAAGATAGGAAGACAAGGGAGGCAGTATGAATCCCGACAATATGCCTGCGGCAGCGCCAAGCACAAATCTTTGCAATATATTATGCCCTGTTGCGAACATAAGTTGAGTCACCATGGGAGCCATGGCCGTTCCAAGTATGCCGATTAGGACATGATTCCTGAAAGGTTCTTTATTAATCTTGCAGTAAAGCAGGACACCCAAAAGAATAAACCACACATTAAAAATATTCTTGCCGAACAAGGCAAAGCCCCCTGCCAGGGAAATCGCCACAACTGCAAGTCCGTTTACATCTACGCCGAGCATGTAAATCATAAACGTAAAGATCAGAGCCAGCAAGCCTGCATTGACAAATGCCGCGCCCATACCCCCCACGCTTATATAGTCGGTGATCAGCAAATCCGGTTTCATTGTTATATCCAAAATTCCTTTGAGTATCTGCCAAGGCTTGTCTATCAAAAATCCAAAAAACACCATATACAATGCATACCCTGAAAGGATTTTGTACTTGGATTTATTTGAAATCCCGTGTTTTTCTATTACTATTTTTCCATTATCCATCATAGGTGGGTTCCTTCCCAGGCTAAAGTATTCGGACTCCTTCCCTGTCTATTCCTACAGGTTCCAATTTCCATATGTTCTCCATGGAAGTCAAAAATTCCTTTAAGTCGTCAACTTTTTTGTCGTCGCTTTCCGACAGAACGCCCATAAGTGTCGGCCCTGCGCCGCTTATGAACAAGCCGTCAAATTCCAGTTCACGCATTTTTTCTTCTATAGAGTCGAAACCCTTTATCAAGCGGCTGCGGTATGGCTGGTGAACCCTGTCGCTCAATATGTCCCATAAATTTTCAAATCTCCCGTTTACAAGGCATGCCACAAGCATTGCCGTCCTTGAAATATTGCACACGACATCTTCCAAAGGGAATTTTTCAGGTAAAGCCTCTCTCGCTTTTTCTGTCGAAACTTCGAAATCCGGAATCAATGCATTAAGCAAAAGTTTTTCATAGTCAAAAATTATTTTTTCATGCCTGACACTTCCGTCCTTTGCATATGAAACCGTCAATCCTCCTTCGAATGCAGGGACCACATTGTCGGGATGGCCTTCTATTTCAACAGCCAAAGAAATTAATTCGTCTTTTGTAAAAGGCTTATCCAAAAGTGCATTTGCCCCAACAAGCCCTCCAACTATGCAAGCGGCACTGCTGCCAAGGCCCCTTGAAACAGGAATACCTTCCTTCAAGCTTATTCTTATTCCCTTTAATTCCTCTCCTGCCTCTTCATATAGACGCCTTACGGATCTTAAAACAAGATTGTCCTCATTTTTGTATTTTTCCTGAAATCCTACTATATAAACACCCTTTTCCAATGATTCAAATCCAAATTCGTTATACATCTTTAAAGCTAAGCCCATTGCATCAAAACCCGGACCAATATTTGCACTTGTAGCCGGTACTTTCACACGTATCATTGTGAATCCCTCCCCGCCAAAAATTTATCGACTGCTCTCTTCATTCCATCCTTTCCGCATACATATTCATGAAGAACTTTTCTCTTTTTTATATCCTTGACTCCAGGAGGTACTTCCCCTCCAGTGAATTCAGATACGACTTCCATCAAATCCATTTCATCCCAGTTTTCATATTTATTGTCTATGGCCGAAAGAACAGATTTTGGAAATTTGTATGGGCTTGCAGTCGAAAGAATAACCGAATGGCGCTGCCGCTCCTTTAATCTTCTTTCATTTACTCCATAAGCTACAGCTGTATGTGTATCCATAAGATATCCATATTTACTGTAAGCTTCCGCAATGTATTTTCGACCTTCCGAATCGTTTATCCAGCCAGCCTCAAAATCCTCTTTTAAGTCTGATAAAAATGCATCTATATGATAAGCGCCCTTTTCATCAAGAGAATTCATCCATTCCGATACAGGCCCTTCATTTCTACCTGAAATTTCGTAAAGCAAACGCTCAAGATTGCTTGATACCAAAATGTCCATTGAAGGCGATTGTGTTTTTGTCAACAGTCTGTTCTTGTCGTAATTTCCACTTTCGAAAAAATCCGAAAGTACTTTGTTTTCGTTTGAAGCGCAAACAAGATGCCCAATCGGAAGTCCCATTTTTTTAGCATAATATCCCGCCAAAATGTTTCCGAAATTTCCCGTAGGAACAACAAAATCGACAAAATCACCGTTTTTTATAATTCCATTCTTTAGCAATTGTCCGTATGCAGAAAAATAATATACGGTTTGTGGAATCAGCCTGCCAATGTTTATAGAGTTGGCAGACGAAAGGCGATACCCTTTGTTTTTCAGTTTTTCGGCATACTCCCCATCTGCAAAAATCATTTTTACACCTGTCTGCGCATCGTCAAAATTGCCGCTTATTCCTGCAACATGCGTGTTTTCTCCCTCCTGGGTAACCATTTGCAACTTTTGGATTGGACTAACACCATCTTCCGGAAAAAACACTATTATTTCAACGCCATCTACTCCGGAAAAACCTTCAAGAGCCGCTTTGCCTGTATCTCCAGAAGTAGCAGCAAGTATGACTATGTCCTCTTCTATATTGTTTTTCTTTTTCGCCACCTGCATTAATCTTGGAAGAATTGACAATGCCATGTCTTTAAATGCCAGCGTAGGCCCATGGAAAAGCTCCAAAACGGACACTTCTTCGTCCAAATTGACCAAAGGGGCTATGTCCTCAGTGTCAAATTTGCCGTCATAAGCATTTTCAATGCAATTATTAAGTTCTTCCTGGTCAAAATCATTCAAAAGCCGACTCATTACATCACGGGCTATTTGTTTGTAAGTTTTATTTTTCAATTCCGAAAAATCCATTTTCAACTCAGGCAAGACATTCGGAACAAACAAACCTCCGTCCTCCGCAATACCCCTTATTATCGCATCGGATGCCGTAATTTCCCCACCCCTGCCTCTGCTGCTCTTATAGTATAGTTTCATAATTTTCCTCCAAACTGAAATTTATAAATATAATTATAGCAAACTTATACCTATTTACATATGTTTTTCAGTATAAAAAAAACAGAACATCAAAAGACATTCTGTCCGTGCTTTAGATTCCATCGCAGGCGTCCAAAACACATTTTATTGTATTGCCTTGACACACTTTCTATTTTTCAATACCCGTCCTGGCTTCAACGCCTTGCTTATAATAATGTTTTATTTCCTTCATTTCAGTAACAAGATCGGCATAATCGACAAGTTCATCTGGCGCGTATCTGCCAGTTAAAACCACCTCTGTCTTTTGCGGCCGTCCAGACAAAATCTCAATAACATCCTCTACTTTAAAAAGTTTGAAATATATAGCGATATTGACTTCATCCATTACAACCATGTCATAATTGCCGGATTTTATTATTCGACCCAATTCAGCCAATCCATCTTTGGCCAATTCAACATCCCTTTCGCTTGGATCCCTGTAAATGAAACAGTCGTTTCCAAACTGTTTTATTTCAAACCCCGGCAAATATTCCACCGCCTTCAATTCGCTATATGGCATCCCTTTGATAAACTGTCCGAAAAAAACTTTCTTCCCCGCACATACAGCCCGAAGGGACAAACCCAATGCAGCAGTGGTTTTCCCTTTACCATTACCAGTATAAACGTGAACATATCCTCTTGCCATTTAGTCTTCACCTTCTTTCCATCTGCGCATAAGCAGATGCTATTTTGGCGCCTATTCTTGCATTTTCAAAAACCAACTGCCTGTTAGTCTCAAGACTTTTTCCTCCGGTCAAGTCCTTTATTTTAGAAAGCAGATAAGGAGTAAGTTCCTTCCCGCTTATTCCTTCCATTTCGGCGGATTTCAAGGCTTTTTCTATAGTGCCTTCCATATCTTCCACTGGAATTTCATATTGTTCTGGAACCGGACAAGCTATTATCATTCCTCCCGAAAGACCCAAGTCCCATTTCGCCTTCATCATAGCAGCCGCCTGATCAAATTCTGAAACTTTGCAGCTTCCCTTGAATCCGCTTTCTCTTGAATAAAAAGCAGGAAAATCTTCTGTTCCAAAAGTAACCACCGGCACACCCTCTGTCTCTAGATATTCCAATGTCAATCCAATATCCAAGATTGATTTAACCCCTGCGCTTACAACCGCCACTCCTGTCCTTGAAAGCTCCGTCAAATCGGCTGATATGTCAAAACTCTTTTCAGCATTTCTGTGAACTCCTCCGACTCCTCCTGTAACAAAAACTCTTATGCCTGCAAGATCAGCCGCAATCATAGTTCCTGAAACTGTCGTAGCGCCATCGCTTCCCCTTGCAATAACAAAAGGAAAATCCCTGCGGCTTACCTTCGTTACGTTTTTGGCTTTTGACAGATACTCAATTTCCTCCCTTGAAAGCCCAACTTTCAGAACTCCACCAAGAATAGCCACCGTAGCCGGAACAACCCCGGCCTTACGGATTATATCTTCAACTGCCAGCGCCGTTTCCACATTTTCCGGATAGGGCATTCCATGGGCTATTATGGTAGATTCTAGAGCAACTACCGGTCTTCCGCTTTCAAGAGCGTCCTTGACTTCATCTTTTATTTGCATCATTTCATTCAAATTTCTTCTACCCTCAAGCATCTCTTCAACTCCTCCGTCCTTTTTTCAAGAGCTTGCACACTCATTTCAGGATTGACTGTTTTAGAGCTTTCCATGGCTATAGACGCGGCAGCATGTCCATAATAAAGCATATCGGTTTCAATCGTTCCATTCCTTCGCCCATAAACCGCCCCTGCCAAAAAAGCATCTCCAGCTCCATTGACATTTTTCTTTTCCCCAACAAATGGCAGACACCTGTATACGTGTCCCCTTCCAGAAAGCCATGCCCCTTTTGATCCATCTGTCATCAAAACCCAAGAGATTCCATAGTCGTTCATCCGCCTCAGGCCCTCTATTTTTCCTTCAAGACTATCCATGTTTATTCCCGAAATGACTTCCGCTTCTAGAATGTTGGGTTTAATAATTTCCGCCGACCAATCCAGACCTTCGAATTTTGCCGCCTTAGAACTTGAAACCGGATCAATCACTATACGTTTGTGTTTGTATTCTTTCATTATAAATTCAATTATATCAACAGATACATTTGAATCCATAACAATAAAATCAGCCTCTTTAAATTTTTTAAACGATTTTTTGATATCCGATATTGACAGATTGTCTAATATCTCCATGTCGCTCACCGCTGTTTCCATCTCTCCGTCGACATCTACAACAGAAAGATATATTGAAGACCGTTCATCTCCGTCAACTATCTTGCAACAAGAAATATCCATACCTATGCTTTTGCAGTTGTCCATTAGGAAGAGTCCCATTGAATCCTTTGCGAATGCAGTTGCAATGGATACTTCAAAGCCTGTCCTGATTAAATTCTCCCCTATGTTGCGCGCAACACCGCCTGCTGATATTTCTATCCTTCCGGGATTTGAATCATTTTTCAGCAAAGCTTCTCCTGAAAAACCTGTAATATCGGCATTTATCCCGCCTATAACCATAATCTTGCCGCTCATCTGTCCCGCCTCCGGCCATATTGTCGAATATTCTGCTCTAGTCCCTGTAGTAAAGTTTTTTATTCACTTCTTTTACCTTTTCCTCCATCTCAAAAATGCGCCTTTGGAGTTCCTTTAATTCCTTTATAGCTGTCAATCCATAGAAAAACCCCATTATTCCAACGCAAAACGCCATTACCGAAAATACCAAGGAATCCGAGTACATTCAATCCACCTTCATTTCTTTATTTAATCTCAAATCCATTATAATCCTTACTGGATTTGTTTACAAACCAAAAGAAAAAGACCCGCCAGTCAAGGAGCGAGCCTTTTTCATAATATATATTAAAGAGATAATATGGATGGCGATGAATTATGCCGCAGTTTCCTCTGCTTTTTTATTTTTTGCAGCAGATCTGAGCATTGTGATTGATGTGTAAAGTATTACACCAATAACAAGCCATGTAAGTATGCTAAGCGGCAATGACTTTACGATGTAGGCTGCGATGAAAACTCCTACTGCTCCTGCTATTGTTATTGCCATTGAAGCTTTTCTGTCATAAGCAGCCTCTTTGATGAATTTAACAGAAGCTACCGGCATAAGGAATGCGCAAGAACCCATCATAATCGGGAAGGCTACTCTTGGAGTCATTCCAAGCATGTATACAAGAGCCATGCATGGAGCATAGAGGCCAACGCCCGCTGTCATGAGAGCGCCAAGAATAAAGTTGGCAACTACTGCAAATATAAGTTTACCGCCTGTAAGTCCAATTGCCTCGCCTGTTCCTAGAGATGCAGTCCATCCCATTTGTCCTGAAGTCATAAGGAAAGCAGTTGCCAAAAGGGCAAATCCCATTACCAATTGCACTTTTCTTTCATCAAATTTAGAAACAACTCCGGCACCAAGATAAGCTCCTGCCGTTGCTGCTGCAAGCATTGAAACAAGTGTTACTATTTCAACTTCTATAACGGCTATGAATATGAATGCTTCAAGAACAACCGGAACAGTGCATCCAACATTCAGCGTTCCAGGTATTATTCTGTCTTTTGTTTGCTTGAAAAATTTAAGCAATGCGGTTGTGGGAGCAAAAGACCCTATCCCCAATGTGTCGAAAAAGTTAACCAAGAATCCTATACCCAATGTAATTCCCCATGAATTGTCTTCCAATTTTCCTTTATGAGCCGCAAAATCTTTTACAAATACTGCACTAAACCAAAGCGTCATTGCTCCTAAAACACCTAAAACTGCTTGTACCATTTTCTTTTCCTCCTATAATTTTAAATTATTTAAGAATAAATCCATATTTAACAGGGTCCGAATCATCAAAGACGAAATGATTGAAACCTGTAATATAGGCTGAACCGGTAATTTCGGGAACAATTGCATCAAAATCCCCTACTTTCGTTTTCTTTATGACTTTTCCTTTGAAAAGTGTTCCAAGTATACTTTCATAAACAAAGGTCTCTTCCTCTTTAAACAAACCTTTTGCATGAAGAGTTGCAAGTTTGGCCGATGTTCCCGTACCGCAAGGTGACCTGTCTACCTGTCCCTGTCCAAAAATAACGACATTTTTATATGTTGCTTCGGGGTTTGTCGGCTCATCATATATTTCAACCAAATCAACCGTATTTATATGCGGCAGCTCCGGATGCTGAACCTTTACAGTATCATTTACTATATCCCTTATCTTCATCCCCAAAATATTAAGCTTTTGAGCATTTTCGGGTTTCACTTCGATTCCAAGTTTCTTTGCGCTTATAATAGCGAAAAAACTTCCTCCAAATGAAATATCCAAGGTTACCTTGCCTATTTCAGGTATTTCTATTTCTACGTCTTCTTTATAAAGAAAGGACGGAACATTCTTAAATGAAACTTCCTGAACTTTTCCATTCTTGACGGCAACTTTTCCTCTTACGAGACCCGCCGGTGCTTCAAGCACAACATCTGTAAACGGTTCAACCATAGGGACCATTCCCGTTTCCAACGCAACCGTCATTGCGCCAATGGTTCCGTGGCCGCACATGTTCAAATAGCCTCCACCGTCCATGAATATGATTCCAAGATCTGCCTCTTCAGAAATTGGAGGTGTAATAATTGAGCCGAACATGTCATTATGTCCTCTTGGCTCAAGCATTATTCCTGTTCTCAAATGGTCAAGTTTTTTTTCTAGATAAGCTTTTTTTTCTGGCATTGTATTGCCGGGGATTGACGGAATCCCACCCGTTACGATTCTTGTAGGCTCCCCCATTGTATGGGAATCAACCGCATTTATAGTTCGTGTCACCTGCATATCTTCAACTCCCCTTTTTTTTCATTTTAAGCTTCAATAAAGCCAGCGCTTTTTTGGCATCTCTCTCATTTACCGTGTTTTCTCCAACCACTTCTGTTTCAATGCCCTCTTCGGATTTATTGAAATCAACTATTGTATCCATATACTCGTTTTTTACGACAAATGTTGCAGCAGTTCCGATAAAGCTCATACCTACAACAGGTATGCCCCTTTTCCCTATCTGCTCCACGGTATTGGCAAAATCGACATGAGAATTTCCCCATCCGTCCAGAGAAATTATTACTCCGTCCGATCTCATTGCTTCAACCCATGCTGCCGCCCTGCTTCCAACAAGCAATTTTTCCTTATTTCCTTGCGGTGTGCCTACAAGCAAAACTCCCTGCAAGTCTATGTCCGAATCCTTTTCAACCACATCAAGCAGTGGATCTCTGAAATGGTGTAAAGACGTTTCCTTTGTAGATGGTCCGATTCCCATAATATCCTCCTATGTCATGGCCCTTATGGCACCATCACGGTATTCGTTGGGTGACAATATCATGGGCATATTGAGCATGTCTATGTTTGAAAACCCACCTTCAAATCCCGATGGCTCGGTAGGAAACAACTGATTGTCGTGCATTGCTCCCTGACCGCCAATCTGTTTAATAATTACAACCTTTTTTTTATCTTTTTTTATGGTATCGAAAAACTCATGCTTTTCGTCAGCCTTGCCGGCATCCAGTTTTTTCAGCTTTTCCCTTATCTCCTGTACAAAGCCGTCGCACAAAGAGTGTATTGCCAAAGGAAGTTTTCTGCTGAATTCGACTCCTTCTTTAAGGGTTACATCGAATTGTATTATAATATCGTCTTTTCCCGGCGTCCCGGCCCGGTCAGAAATTAGCTGCTGGGATAAAATGCCGTCCGAAGAACCGAAATTCGACATTTGGCGTCCATTTTTTTCCGCCCCGTTTATCATTACATAGACTCCGGTCATTGTGTGGGTGATTCCCTCTCCCAAAACTCCCAGTACCTTTGTTGAAACAGGCAATATGTCCATTATGCAATTGACATTAATGTCGCGGTCTCCAGGTTCGATGATATTTATTGAAACATCATCGAAAATATCTTCATTGATGTCAGTGTTCTTCGTCATTTTTTTGTCAATTGAGAGTACATTATCCCTGTATTCCGTCGAATCTGAAAAAAAGACCCGATCCACATGAAAGGCCCGGATAACCAACCTTCTCATTTCTTTTTCCACTATTGATTTTCCCCCTGTCCGTTTGTAAAATCCGCCTCCCTCCCCCATCCAAAAGAGAGAGGAAGACGTTGATTTTTTACACTACAGCTACATATTGATAGGGAAGTGTCATAATTCTCCCAGGTGTTTCAATTTCTACTAGTTTTTCTAAGGTATCTGTTAAAATATCAGTCTGCATCTCAATATTGTTAGGCTCTCCCGCATTTGCGCCCATCGGCACAAGCGGTGCAACAACCCTTGGAGATCCAGCTTGCCTTACTACAGGAGGAAGTGCCGCAATTACTATTGTCGGTATTCCAGCTTCCTCAATCGCTCTCTGCACTATAACTGCAGAGCGGTGGCAAGTCCCTCAGCCAGCTGTCATTACAACAGCATCTACATTTTCATCCTTCAATTTTTGAGCGATTTCAGGTCCTGTTTCATTTGTGAAAACTTCTACATTTCCTCCCCCGCCCATGAAACCGAAATGCGTTGGGGCAACACCTTTTATTAAGCCTTTTGCGGCAAGTTCATTCAATCGGTCTATCGGGAACATACAGTTAATGTCCTTGTTTACATCCTGGTTATCATATCCACCGTGTGAAACCATTAAATCATCGCTGTCACAATCCCCGGGAATTTCTCTATAGCTCGTGTCTCCTGCCAAATTGAACCGTTTGTCAGACTTCAAGTGCACGCCGGCGGCCGTAGCCAATGCAATTTTCATTTCATTGAGCGGCTTTGTGACAGGCGTCCAGACAACCGGAGGTGTAATAGGCACGAATATTTCTGATTGCAAACCTTTTACAACAGTCAAACTCATTTCTCTATACCTCCCTACAATCTTCTTTGTATTCAGATTGAATATGCTTTTTATAGTTTTCCTCAGCGCTTCTTTTAGCTTCAAGCTGTCTAACGGCACTTCTCGCATATTCTTCATCGACTTCCTCATCAAGCACTTCAATGTATGTCATCATAAATCCCACTTGCTGGCCTCTCATAAGTTCCACCGGGCTTATAACCATGCGTCTTGGCACTTTTATTTGTCCCATGCGACCCTTGAAATCAACCGTTACGGAGCAATCGCTAAAATCAACTACTATTCCTTCATAAAAACTTTCTGATGAAGCATATTTCAATCTGTCCATTTTTTATCACCTTTACTTTTTATTCTTCGATTTCGTAGATTTCTCTACGTTTTTTGGATTTTTCCAGACTTTGCTCGTTATCGCAAAGTTCTATTTTCTCTTCTGTTGCCTTTTCTATCATTTCTACATTGTTTTGTTTTACATTCGGGTTCCAAGATCTTTCTGGCTTCTTGACGCTTTCGCCCATCATTTCAGCCTTGAGCATGTATATTGCCCTTATTGCATCTTCCTTGCATAATGTGTTGTTTGCTAGGATTTCATTCTCGATTCCCTGCATGGATTTATTGTTGTCTATCATTGCATTCATGAATTCGTTTCCTACAACCAATTGTCCCTGAATCGCTGCATAGGTCATTCCAACAACAGGAATTCCCCTTTTACCGACTTGCTCTATATGGGACGCAAAGTCTATATGGTTGTTTCCAAACCCTTCTGTTCCAACTATTGCACCGTCAAGATCCATAGTTTCAACAGTCATTCCAAGAATATTCGAAACATAGAATTTCTCAGAGTTGACTTGGGGCGAACCAACGAGTATTACCGCAACAAGATCGACTTCTTCGTCATTCATTAGTTCAAGAACCATAGGCTCTCTCCAGTAATGTCTTGATGTCTCTTTTGATGCAGGTCCTATACATGTAAGTGCATGAATACATCCGTCAATAACTTGAAGCGGAGAAACAACGATTGGAACGTTTCCAAGATCTACATTGGCTTTTGCTCCAAGAGTTCCAACCGGTTCTACAGGCAGGAGGAAGTTGTCATGCATTGCTCCCTGTCCCATGATCTCTTTGATTAGTGCAACTCTTTTCTTTCCGGGATGTCTTGTTTGAACAAATTCCTCTGTGTCTACAACCAGGCTTTCATCCAAAGTTCTCAGGACTTCACGGATTTCCTGAGTAACAATATCAGTAGCCCTGTGAGCAGCCATCGGTCCAGGTCTTTCCATGTTTGTGCCGCGCTTTACAGTTACTTGTGTTTTTATGAAAATCTCGCCGAATTCGGGTGAACCAGGACGTCCCCACATGATATTTCTGTCAAGAATCCCTTCTGATGATCCGAATTCTCCGATTTGTACTCCATCTTCATCAGTACCGGTTACAACAACAACCGTTCCATCGACAACTCTTGTTGTTCCTTCTCCTACATCGCCATCTTCTTTTGTTGCGATTGGTTGAATGTCCATAAGGGTTTCGCTGTATGTGTCGTATTTGTCCGGAGTGATGACTTCAATTTTCATATCGACTACAAGCTCTTCAGTTTCTATTGCATCCTTGCAGATATCCTCGCGAATTATAAGACTTGTACCGTCTATTTTTGTTTCTGGTCCAAATTCAACATTATTAATTAAAAAATGTTTTCTTGTAAGGCTCCTGATGACTTTTTCCTCATGGGCTTCCGGACTTGCAGCAGTTTCCTCTTTAACATCTTCCTTAACAGGAACTACTGCACCTGAAGGCATTTCCCCACCGGCAACAGCACCTGCTACCGAAAGCGGAATTTCGAGATCTATATCTCTGCCTTCACCTATGTGAATTTTGACCACTCCGCCTTGATTTCCCATCTGCATGACTGGTGCAACAGGATTTACAGGAGCAATTTCCTCCTCGACAGAAGGCTCTTCTTCAACTTTTTCTTCTTCAACTTCAACTTCTGCAACTCCATCAAGAACAGCCGCTGTAAGCGGTGTAAGCGAGTCAACCGTTTCGGTTAATGTCGCGTCCAAAACCTGTCCTATAGTCAAAGCGTTTTCGGGTACTTCCAGCAGTCCGGAATCCTCAAGATCAGGAAGTATTTCAGGATCTTCCAGATTTTCAGGCTTTATTACCGTACCTGCTTCGAATCTGCAGCAAGTAACAGCCAAATCATTGGCATGCTCCTTTGCAGTTTCCAAAGTAATTGACATTTTTCTTTCCCCCTATTCTTTATTTTCTTTTTATTCTTTGATTCGTCTATAGAGCTTGTGACCACAAGCTCTCAAAACGTGGTCAGTACTGTGATACACCGGAACTCCCAACCTGGGAGCTACTTTCATGACGGTGTTCGTTCAATCCTGGCATGTACCGGTCAAAATAACCTCGGCTCCATGTTTTTTAAGGTACAAAACAGTTTCCGCCTGGCCAGGGCAAGATCCCGGCAACTCGCAACGGTAACGTCCTCTACCGTCTTCCTTCATTCTTTTGCATTTCTTTTCAGCAACTACTTCGGCTCCCATTTCTTCTGCAATTTGCCTAAGTCTTTCTTCCTGGGCTCCGCATTCGCATGCTATGATGCCAACTTTCCTTTTTTCGTTAGGAAAAGGCATAGCCACAAGAATTCCTCCCGTGGTTTTAGTAACAGCGGTTTCTTCCGATCCTTTCTTTCCTGTGAAAGGTCCACCAGCTACAATCTCGCCATAATGGCCGTAATAACCTCCCGAAGCGTCAAGCAGGGTTTCGAAATCAGTGCCTATTGGAACATTGAAGAATACTTTTCCATTCTTGGCATCCTTAAGTCGTCCACCTACCGTCAGGTCCTTTGTTATTACTGGACGTCTGTCCTCAATTGCCCAGACAATGTTTTTCATTGTTTCAACATTGCAAATGACAGCATTAGCTTCAAGCGGCAATTGACCGGGGTTTAGCTCCACACCTATGAGTTCTCTTATTATGACCCTCTCGTCTCCTGCGGGATACATGTCCGGCAAAAGTTTCACTTCTACGTTCTTCTCTTTTGCGCAGGCCTTTTCTAATGCCGCAATAGCTCTTTTGTTATGGGGCTTGGGCTTTATGGCAATTATTCCATGCCCCGCCTCCGTTATTTCCTTGACATATTTGACACCCCTTACAATAACTTCAGCATTGTCCTCTAGATAAAGTATGTTATGGTCAAGAATCGGCTCGCATTCGGCCGCATTGGCAATAACATATCCCCCCGCAAGCTTTGTCCCGAGCTTTATTCCCGTGGGGAATCCCGCTCCGCCAGCTCCAACAACTCCCGCTTCTTTTATTGCTTCAGCCATATCGTCTGTTTTCTTTATTTTAATAAAGTTTTCAGGTTGATCTTCGTCGGCTTTTATTGCTATCGATCCCTCTTCCACGGATTCAACAAGGCCTTTTACACTCGAGTGTATATTGGCTCCCAGTCCTTCAGGAACTGCTATAAGTTGGCCTCTTTCCACCAAATCTCCTACAGAGACTATGGCTTTGCATGGTCCCCCTACATGTTGCTTCAACTGAATAACAACTTTTCCGCCGGTTTTTTCAATCAATCCAATCTTGCTTTCAAGTTTGACAGCTGCTTCCATTATTTCACCTCCTTAAAAAGTTTCATCGACAAAACTTTGTTATTTTTTAGTCACGCCCAATATACACGCAACTTGCGTGCCAACTTGGTCGAAAAAATGATAAAAACGCTGTGCCCCAGCGTTTTCAACAGTTTTATTTTTATATAGTTTTTATCTATCGTCTTATTTGCAACTATCCGCTTAATCTATGTGTCGATATTCCGACGCCACCGCGTTTTCATAATTTTCTTATTTTTCAATATTTTCTTACTCGTTCATCAAATACATTATTTGTATAAACGGCTATTTGCAAGCTGTTCATAATTTCAGTTCGATTAATCTTTTTTAGATTTCATAGCATTATTGCATCCATGTGATTAAATTTGTATTTTATCTATTAAATTATCAACAAACCGACGTGTGTCGAATTGTTGACACGCGTCGGTTTGTTGACACTATTCAATATTATATTGCTCCATTTTGTAATAAAGCGTCGTTCTTGGTATGTTGAGCATCTGCGCGGCTTTTTTTCTGTTTCCATTGCATTCTTCCAAAGCAAGGCTTATACGATTAATTTCCAGATTTTGTACGGCTTTTTTCAAATCCTTCTCGGTGTATGCAGGCTCAATTTCATCGTTTTTGTTTCCATTTTTCATGTTTTCCGGCAAAGTGTCCAATGTAGCCAATCCATCTTCTCCGCAAACTACAACTATATACTCCATTACATTTTTCAATTCCCTTATGTTTCCCTTCCAACTGCATTTTCTTAGCGCATCCAATACATCCCTGTTCAATTCGGGAATGCGTCGGTTGTTTTTTTTCGCCATTTCCCTTAAAAAATGCCGAGCTAGAAGTATTACGTCGTTTTGCCTTTCCCTCAAAGGAGGCAATTCGATATTTACCACCTGCAGCCTGTAATATAAATCATCCCTGAATTTCTTGTCGTCAACCATTTCAGCCAAATTCTTATTAGTTGCAGATATCACTCTTATGTCTACCAGTCTATCTTTCTCGTCTCCTATCCTGCGCAATCGCCTTTCCTGAAGGACCCTTAGCAACTTTGACTGCATTTGCAACGGCATTTCACCTATTTCGTCAAGAAAAATAGTCCCTCCATTCGCCAATTCAAAAAGACCGGCCTTACCCTTCTTTCGAGCTCCTGTAAAAGCCCCTTCCACATAACCGAACATTTCACTTTCAAAAAGTTCAGACGGTATTGAACTGCAGTTTACCGGTACAAACATTCCTTTTCTTCCGCTGTAATCGTGTATGGCTCTTGCGAAAAGTTCTTTTCCTGTTCCGCTTTCACCTGTAATCAATACAGATGTTTCTGCTTTTGCAATCTGTTTTGACATTTTTATACAATTGTTTATTTTTATGCTGTTTCCTATTATATTCTTAAAATTGTCGCCGGATATTTCTTTTATATGGCTTTCAAGCAATGCAATTGCGTCGTTTGCCTTTTCCAAATCATGTGCCAAATTATTTATTTCTGTTACATCTCTATCTGTTGTAACAACTCCCGTAAATTGCCCTTCAATAAATATGGGAAACGCATTTATTATTACATAGGAGTCTTTCCTTGGGCGGTGCAAAGCATTTTTAACAGGTTCTTTTGTTTTTAAAACATTAAGACCCATTGCATTTGGAAAATACTCCGAAATATTTTTGCCTACTATATCTTCTCTTTTTACATCATAAAGATTTTCACAACTATTGTTCCAAACTATAACAATCCCTTTTGCATCAATAACACAAATAGCCTCGTAAGAATAATCGACAAGATACATCATTTGATTCAACATGCGTTCGGCTTTCATATAATAGAATCTCCAGATTTCTTCCCTTCGGACTACGCCACTTAAAACATCTTTTTCCATTATAGGCAAACGTCCTATGCCTTCTTTTATCATCAAATCCCGACATTGGTGCATTGTCAATCTTTCGTCTGCGACAATAAGATTCGTTTTCATGAAGGCCTTCGCCGGATAATATTTGTTTTTTTCGTCTTGATAAATGTATTCAAAATCCTTGAGTGTCAATATCCCTGTAAGCACCCCTTGAGCATCCTTGAAAAAGGCTTCTTGCATGTTTTTTTTAAGCATTGTTGTTACAATCTCGTTGATCTCATCATTTTCATCAAACAAAAGATATTCTTTCGAATACACTTCGCTTGCCAGAATATCGAATATATAGTCTTTCATGCAGACGCCCCCTTTTTTATATTACGGATATTATAGCACATGGTTGCAAATAAAAAAAAGCACATATGCAAACAGCCAAAATCCTTACTGTATGATTATACTTAACAGATAACACCGTCCAACTTTTTTAATACATTCATAAAAACAGGCATAAACCGGCTACAAATGACCTTTTAACGATTTGATACCCTTGTTTTTGATTTTAAACACTTTCAGATTACAAATAGCGTGCTTTTTGATATACAATATAATTCAGAAAGTAAAGAAGGAGAAAAACACATGCAAAAAAAAATAAACCCCAAAATAATAATTCTAATAGGAGTCTTTTTCACATCGTTTTCTTCAATACTCACAAGAATATCAGAAGCCCCTTCGCTTGCAATAGCGACTTACCGCCTTGGCTTCACGGTGCTGCTAATTGCTCCCGTCTTTTTTGCCAAACACATTTATGAACTCAAAGGACTAGACATTAAAACCTTAATGCTTTGCATATTAAGCGGCATTTTTCTTGCCTTGCACTTTGCATCATGGATAAGTTCAATAAAATACACTTCTATAACAAGTTCTACGGTACTTGTAAACACTCAGCCCGTATTCGTTGTTATAGGGAGCTATTTGATTTATCGTGAAAAATCATCGCTCAGGTCCATTCTAAGCGTTCTTGCAGCAATAGCCGGAAGCGTAATAATCTCCCTTGGGGATTCATCTATGGGCAGCAATATACTTTACGGAGATTTCCTGGCTGTTGTTGGGGCTGTTACTGTAGCGGCATACATGCTGATAGGTAGGTATGCAAGGAAAAACCTTTCCGTTACTGCATACACCTTCATAGTCTATGCTACATGCACAATAACTCTCTTTTTCATGTCTTTGGCAACATCCACAACATTGACCGGATACCCAATGAAAGAACTCGCAATATTCATGACTTTGGCAGTTGTTTGCACTCTTCTTGGCCATTCAATCTTCAATTGGGGTCTTGGTCATGTAAAATCAACCTTTGTTTCCACCGCCATTCTCGGAGAACCGGTCCTTGCAACCATATTTGCAATTATCCTTCTTGGGGAAATGCCCACTATCACCCGCATATTAGGGGGAATCATTGTAATCGGCGGAATATACAGCTTCACAATGGCTGAGGCTGCAGAAAGCAAGGAAGCTGCAATAGAAAATTTAAATGCAGAAGGCAATGCTGTGAAAATAACAGGGCAAGGCAGAAACATATGAATCATTATTATAAAATTCTTACCTCTTCCCCTGCATCAATAAAGAACAAATATGCTTCTTTGACTTTTTTACAGGTAATTTTTTCCAACGCTTCTCTGTAAACATTCAATTGTATTCTGTATGTGTCGGCTGCATTTTCCAAGCCTTTTTTCCATGAACTTCCTGTCTTGTAGTCAAGAAGAACCCATTCCCCATCCTCTTCAAAATAGCAATCGATTATGCCCTGTATCAAAAGCTTGTCCTTTCCTCGCAGCGTTTTTCCCACTTCAATGATTTCTTCCACTCCCTTGCTCAATACAAAAGGCACTTCTCTGTTGACATTTTCAGCCGCCATTATACGCTGGCCCAGCGAAGATTTTATAAATCCCTTTATTTTGCCAAGGTCAATATATTTTCTTGAATCCGGCGCCAGGATGTCCTTTTCAATCATTTCATTTATCTGCTTCTCAATTTCTTTTTCGTTTTCGGTCACTTCACTATCAAAAACAATGTTTCGCATTGCAACATGGTACATGTCCCCTATTTCCGCCGGTGTCGCTTCTTTTTTTAACGAAAGGGCTGCAGGCGCCTTTGAAAGCGCCGGCAATGTGAATCCAATCTTTGAATTTTCCTTGCCGGGGTCAAACCTGTTAAGCAGGGTAACCGTCATTTTTGATGGCATTTCCACCAGAGGAGCGTATGTATAGCTCCACGACAATGTCTTTTCAATCCTATCAATCAATTCCCTGTCAGCCTCGAAATCAAGATTTTCAACACGTTCTTTCACCGAGTTGTCAAATGCTTCAGGAATTCCTTTAGAAAGAGTTGACCTGTCATGGATCATGATCCGCCAATTGTGCCCTTGTCCGGAAAGCCTAACTTCCCTTCCGTTTTGTGCTGCAAGTTTGTCTGTTTCATTCATCATTGTCGAAACCGGGCCCATTATCCAGTCTAAAAACGAATTTGAGTCAAGTATTGAATAGTCAGTCATGCTTTCTGCCCACTTGGTCATTTCTTTTTCAGCGTTTCTAACAGACCCAACAAGCATCAATCTGTCCGAAGCCCTTGTCATTGCAACGTAGAGTATGCGCATCTCCTCCGCAACAGATTCCCTGAAGGAACGAAGCTTTATTGCCTTTTGCGGCAGGCTCTCTCCGTAAACCCTCTTTTGTATGTCGTAATGCTTTGGTCCAATTCCTAAATCCCTATGCAATAAAAGGTCATTTTTGGAAACGTTCCTTTTCATTTTCTTGCCAATTCCAGTCATTATTACAACCGGAAACTCGAGTCCTTTGCTTTTATGGACAGTCATCATGCGCACAACATTATCCTTTTCTCCCAAAACGGCAGCAGTGTCCATGTCTCCTCTGCTTTTCAATACATCTTCTATGAACCTGATGAACTCAAAAAGGCTTCCGCATGTGCCTTTTGAAAGTGCTGATGCCCTGTCCATCAAAACCTTCAGGTTTTCACGGCGTCTTATGCCTCCCGGCATTGCCGATATATAGGCCATATAACCCGATTCAACTGAAAGTGTCCAAATAAAATCGTCAAGTTTCATGTATTGCGATTTTTTACTCCATTTTTCCAGTTTTGAATAAAATTCGTTGATCTTAATTGAAAGTTTATCCGTCTTTTCCATCATGTATGCATATAGGGCTTCATGATAGCTGCCGCTTTGATAAGCCAACCGTATTTGAGTCATTTCGTCGATAGAAAAACCGCCTGCGGGGGATCGAAGTACAGACAAAAGAGGCAAGTCCTGCCTGCTGTTGTCAATAAGTTTCAAAAGATCAACTAAGAGTTTTATCTCAAGAGTGTCGAAATAACCGCCGCTGTCTTCGGTGTAAACAGGTATTCCCTCTTCACTCAGAATTTCATAAAAAACATCGGCCCAGTTTTTTGCGGCGCGTGAAAGTATAACAATGTCCCTATACTCTATTGGCCGATAGGAATTGATTTCGGCATCGTAGGTTTTTTCATTCAATAGCCGTTTAATAAGCCTGGCGGTCAATACGGCTTCAGCCTGTGAATGGTTAAGCTCTGATATTTCCTCTTCCAACATTTCACCGCCAGCATTAAAGAGCTTTTCAAGCATATGTATTTCGACGGCTTCCGCCCTTTCCGAAAGAAAATCTTTTCCCGGATTCAGCTTGGCATCGTTATCATATTGAATTTCTCCTGTGTTTTCATTCATAATGTTTGTAAAAACAAAATTTATTGCTTCGAGTATTGTCTCACGGCTCCTGAAATTTTTGTTGAGCACAATTCTTTTTCCGTCCGTTTTTTCTCTACCATACTTCAGATATTTGGAAATGAATATGCCCGGCTCGGCCAATCTAAACCTGTATATGCTCTGCTTTACATCTCCAACCATAAATATATTGTCTGGCGAAGCAATCATGCCGATTATAGCTTCCTGCATTCTGTTGTTGTCCTGGTACTCGTCTATGAATATTTGACGATACTTGCCCCGAAACCTGCCAGCCATACGTTCATCTTTAAGAATATCCAGAGCGAAATGCTCCAGGTCGTTGAAATCCATCAGCCGCCTCTCAGCTTTTTTATAGAGATACCTTTCATCAAGCTTTTTGACAAGTGATGCCAGACATTCTATGTCCGGCTTTAATTCCCGCATATGCCCATAGGCTTTTTTCAACTGGCAGTCCACATATTTTTTCCGAAGATCCAATATGCGTTTTTTCAGCTTATTCCTTCCATTCTTTACTTTTTCAATTTTTTCAATGTCCATAGACTCTTTGTCGGCTTTCCTTATTGCTTTAAACTTCTCGAAAACAGGATTTGGATTTTCCAGTACTTCCTTCGAATATACATGGTAGTAATCCTCAATATCCTTTTCCGCCGCAAAAATGAGTTTTTCAACCATATCTCCATCTGACCCCAAAGCATGCAGATAGGGCGATGGACCGTCTGGCATTTCAGCTGTCTTTACAAGTTCTCCATACTCTTTATAAATATCATCCAACTCCATTGCAAGCTGTCCCTTTATTTCCGACATCCACTCACCTTTTTTGAATTCCTCGTATGGCTGCCCGAATAAAGAGATAGAATCCTTCATCCATTCCCAGGGCTCAGGCATGCTTTTTGCAAAAGAGTGGAATTTTTTTATGGTATTTTTGAAAGCTTGGTCGTCCTTGTTGTTGCTGAAAGCCTCTATCAGGTTTAGAAATTCGGGAACTCTTTCAGAATAATAATCTTCCATTATTTCCTCAATCGCTTGGTCCCTTAACATACTCCTCTCAAGGTCGTCCGCTATTCTGAATTCGGGATCAACGTCAATTACATGAAATCCTGCTCTTATGACTTCAATGCAAAAGCCGTGCAGTGTTTGAATCGACGCCCTGTTGAGGCGGTTTATCTGTCTTCTGATGAATTCCGTCTTTTCCAGGTCGCTTTTGTTCTCATCCAAAAGTTTGATTAGGGCGCCAAGTATCTTCTCGCGCATTTCAGCCGCAGCCGCATGCGTGAATGTAACTATAAGCATCTGGTCAATGTCTATTCTTTCTTTTATCATCATGTCAAGTATTCTGGCCACCAATACAGCAGTCTTCCCCGAACCTGCCGCAGCCGATACAAGCAGATGGCTTCCCCTGGTTTCTATAGCCTCTTTTTGCTGCCTGGTCCAATCAACCACGGTTACCGCCCCCATTTTCATTTTGCTCTTTCGATATTTTTAAACTTTTCCCAATCCGTTCCAATGCCTCTTTTTCAGACAATGGCTTGAGGTTTCTGTATGTGTTGTCGGTCAAATCCGTGTCAAATTGGCAAATTGATGAAAACTCGCAGAAGGTGCATGCCTTTTCGTCTCCCTTTCTGAACGGTGCAGCTTCCATTTTTCCCTCAAGTATGCTTTCTGCAGCATCGCCGACAGTTTTCAAAGCAAATTCCAGCAAATTTTCGAAATCTTCTATTTCAAGTGAACCCGCAGCTTTTGCCAGGCTTAAGTCCTTTTTCAGTTTAACCGGAATTATTTCGGATGCTTTCCCTTCATCAAGCCCGCTGTCTATAAGCTTGATGACTTTTTCGTCCCGAAGAACAATTCCCTTCATCTTGAATCTGTTCCTGAATTCAGCTTTCATGCCGCTTTCATCTAAACCCGTATCCTCCACCATGGGATCGTCAATCTTGAAATAAAAGGCCCCTGCCGGCACTGCTTTTTCTCCTTTGTCTTTAGCTGCCCTTATAGCCGCATT
The DNA here is from genome assembly GCA_964644525.1 of uncultured Peptostreptococcaceae bacterium. Lineage (GTDB taxonomy): Bacteria > Bacillota > Clostridia > Peptostreptococcales > BM714 > BM714. The sequence continues at coordinate 4,695 of CAZXWC010000002.1, read as the reverse complement.
CAGGTATACTGGCAACTGAATCTGCAGACCGTAACAGGTGTCTCCTATTTTAAAAGGCTTTTCATATGATTTGTAGTCAATAACCTTTATGTAAAGGCTGCCGCCGTTTTTACAAATATCCATTCGGTCTATTCTTCCTTCAAGATTTATTTTTTGTCCGTCTGCTGTTTCAAGTACAATCGGAGGCATCTCTTTGCCAACTCCAAAAGCAATTTCTGATGCATTTGGTACAAATTCTCCTTTTTTAACATGTTCAACTGCCATTTGAGCTGTTTTTTTCGCAACTCTTTCGATTCTGTCTGCAAAATACTTGTAACGCTCAGTGCTTTCGAGAAGCTTGTCGCTCCATCCTTCGATTGTCTCGCGAGCCGCCAAGCTCATTATTCCGTCAACCTCTTCCATCGTAAGTTTGTGCCAATTCTTTCCGCTGTCACCTATTTTTTTAGTGAAGGTCTCAACGGATTCATGAAAGATGCTCCCTACCTCCGGGCTCTTAAGTTCATAGACTCTTCTTTCAGAAGGCCTGAGCCCGTATGTTACAAAATGCTGGAATGGACACCTGTAATATCTTTCTATGCGACTGCTGCTGGAACGGAGCGGCAACCCGTAAAGCCTTGCCGCGACTTCCTTACCCATTTTCCATTCTTTATTATCATGAAACAAGGCCTTGCTTGTGGTTTTGAAATCGCTTTCAAAATATGGCGATTCTCTTATCCAACACGCCATTGCCTTTTCTGTTTCAGTCATCGGCCTGTCTTCTTCAATATGTCGCCTTATGGCCTCTACAACGTGTCCATATGCTGCTTTTGGAGCCCTGAAAGTCCTGTCGGGCCTTGACCCCATATTGTCCCCCATTTCATCAATTTCAGGAAAAAGCTGTTTTAACCTGCCTGCCAATATTGACGGTCTGAGGCTTTGCCCCTCTGAATCGGCGAGCGCATAACTAAACCATATGCATCCGGTCGGTTTTGCTATTGCATTGTAGAGCGCAAAACGCTCCTCACCCACTCTGGTGTCCCCATCCATTGTAACCGGCAAACCTCTTGCCTGCATTACCCTTATTTCTTCATCAAGCATTATTCCCGCATCCTCGACGATGGAAGGGATGATGCGATCGTTTATTCCAAGAATAAACAAGGCCTTGACTTTGTGGGGTCTGGTGCGCTTGAGACCGCCTACAAGCACTTGGTCTATTGTAGACGGTATTACGCCGACTTCGTGGCTCTCTATTCCAGCTTTCAATATTTCCACAAAGGTCTCGATATCAGTCTTTTCATTTCCTCCCACTTCTATGAGCTGGTCAAAGATTTCCATGAGTATATTCCAAATTTGGGAATACTCGCTCGCATATTCATAATCCCCTTCTTGTATCAAACTTTCTACGAATGCTTCCATCCTGTCGGCAACCCCCCCCGAATCAAGAAATTCGTAAAGAGCCTGCACAAATCCACTTATGTTTTCAGCCTTGTCCATTTTCGATTTGAAAATACTGAAACGCTTCCACAATTTAATGCGGGCTTCTTCAAGCACATCTCCAAATTCAAGATTAGCTACGTCAAATGGCTTGCTCCAAAGGTTCCCCCTTATTCCTCTTGCCAAAACATGATTTTCCAGTTTCTCGACAGTTTCTCTATCTATTTCTGACAAGCCTGTTTTGAGGAATGAAAAGACATCCTCGTATCTCATGTTTCTTTTTATTGTCTCAAGAGCCGACAATACATATCGCGCCATGGCGCTGCCTGCTATTGCCCTCTTGCGGTCAATAAAGCATGGTATCTCGTAATCTGCAAAAATTCTTCTTATGTCTTCGCCGTAGATAGACATGTCGCATATAATTCCCATATCCCTGTAGCGGTAGTTTTTTTCATCTGCCAGCCGCAGTATTTCGCCTGCGGCATTCTCTATTTCAGAAAAACGGTTCTTTGCGGCAAAGAGTGTTATTTTTTCCGGTTTTCCCTTATATGCGACAGTGGGATAGCTGTAGAAATGATCCCGCAAAAAAGAAAGTTCTCCATTATCGCTTGAAGCTTGGCACACTTCAATCGACAATGTTGCACCTGCTTCCTTTGCCAATGTCTTTACATCTTCAAGGGTTCTTAATGTGTTGGAGAACACATTGGAATCTCCATTGTCATATGTGTCGCACGCAAGGGTAATAACAAGGTCTTGCGATTTTTTCAAAAGAGCTTTGACAAGGCTTTTTTCACGTCCTGTAAAACCCGCAAAACCGTCAACATAAAATACCGTATCTCTATGTTTCTCCGATTCCATAAGCTTTTCTTCTGCAAGTTCATATAGGTCCCATGTGTCGGAATATTTTTCCTTGAGTGCATTCTCCATATATTCATATGCAAAAGCTATGTCCCTCAATTTTCCTTTCAACAATTCGAGTCCACGTATTCCCTCAGCCGTTGCAAGAATTTCATAGGGTATGATTCCATTCTTTTTGAGCTCATTTATAAAATCGTTCAATTGGCCTATGAATCCCTGTTTCCGAAATGAGCCGTTAAATACTCCGAAAGCTTGTCCATTCTCCTCAAACGCCTTGCGGAGAAGCATTGTTTTTCCAAGGTCGCTTATATGATTTGTTCCGAGTCCGCCTTCTACTTCCAAAATCCTGTGCACAAGACGGCTGAAACTTAATACTTCAGCACCCAAAATTCCAGGCTTGTCAAGTCTTTCCACCAGGTCGCGTTCCGCCTGAAAGCTATATTGCTCCGGAACTATAAGAACCGTGTCCAAGCCCTGCTCTATTCTGTTTTTAGCCAATTCGTACAAAAGATCAGTCTTCCCGCTGCCCGCTCTTCCGGTGATTATTTTCATTCCCATGGCAAACCCCTTTTTCAATTATTATCCGTCATGTAATATTTCGATAATGCAAAGCTGTTTCCCTTCACATTGCAAGACAAAAGCTCATGCATGCTTGAGCTTGAAGGCTTGCATAAAATCCTGCATCTTGATTTTTTTGATTGCAATATATGTTTTACTGATAGACTTTCTTTGTAGTATAGTATAAAGGAATCAAATAAAGGGGATGAAGCTATATGAGCATTTTACATTTAACAATAATTCTTTTGGTTGGAATCTGCGCCGGTTTCTTGAATACCTTGGCCGGAGGAGGCTCCCTTTTGACAATGCCGGCATTGATTTTCATGGGTTTGCCGTCTTCTGTAGCCAATGGAACAAACAGGGTGGCGCTTCTGTTCCAAAATGCGACTGCAACAGCCAACTTCAAACGCAAGGGCTACTTCGACTGGCGGCTTGTTCTAATGCTGGCCATTCCTGCGGTGTTTGGCGCTGCACTGGGTTCCAGCCTAGCTGTTGAAATACCTGACCAAGTATTCAACCGCATGCTTGCAGGTGTAATGATAATGGTCCTTATGCTTATTCTTTTCAAGCCAAAAGCAAAACAAAGGGAACTGATCTCCCCTATGACATACAGAAAAAAACTTGCAGCAACAACCGCTTTTTTCTTTGTAGGACTTTACGGCGGCATTGTCCAAGCCGGGGTAGGTTTCATAATTATAGCCTCTCTGACATGGATAACCGGATACGACCTTGTAAAAATAAACAGCGTAAAGGTATTTATAGTTGCAATATATATCTTTTTTTCACTTGTGGTCTTTGCCGCAAACGGCAAGGTCGATTTGATTCTGGGTCTTACATTGGCAGCGGGCAACAGCATGGGTGCTTGGATCGGAAGCAATTTCGCCGTAAAAAACGGCGACCGCTGGATAAAGATAATCCTAACGTTCGCCGTAGTGGCAATGGCCATAAAGCTTGTCTTTACTTCATGATTCTTTTTAACCGCCTCATTGCTGCGAATGCAAAACACAAAAGCAATGCATATTGAATAATAAATGCATATATGGTTCTTTTAACTGTCTCTATGAAAAATTCAAGCGGAAGCATCTGTATCAAGACATCTGTTTTTGGATTTAATATCCACAGTTCATTTGTAAAAAATATATTGTGAAAGCTTATGAAGTGCTTTTCAAAATCGCTCGAAAGCATAATAGCAAAGGCTATTGCCGCTAACAATACAGTAAAGCCCGATGCAAATATCGCCTTGGATGGCTTTTTCATTTTCCTGCCGTCAATGGCATAAAGTATGAAAAGACCAAGTACCACAAAGGCTAAAAAAACATTCCTCAAATAGAAGCCGGCCATAAAAAGCTTCTTTACATCCACCATATGCAGTTTTTCTCTTTGGCCGAAAACCTCAACGCTTTCTCCGCCTATTACCGCCTCCATGTCAAGCGAATCCGTTCGGTTTCTCAAATAGGCTATTATGCCTGAGCTTATTTCAGCCAAATCCTCAGAATCGGTCCCAACTGTTTCACTAATATTTAATTCTTCATGCATATGTGCGTAAAAATTTTCATCGAAAGCAATCATTTCAATGCTTGTAAGCAATAAAACCAGTGGAAGCAAAATCGCCACCATAATAGTCAGGCTTCTTTCAAATATCCTCTCCACTTGAATCTCCTTCTTCCAAAAGCTCTAAATCGTCAATTCTTTGATTGCTTATCCGACTGTCTTTAAATGTTGTCATTAGCCTTATTATCTGTTCCACCGAAAAAAGCAAGTTTTCGTTTGTTTCTTCAATGGCTGTTTCCAAATCACTTGCCCTTCTTTGTATTGAAAATGCGGCTGTAATCCCGCTTTTTTTAAGTTGCCCGCAATCCGCTGTAA
>CAZXWC010000001.1:0-84682 GCA_964644525.1 uncultured Peptostreptococcaceae bacterium | reverse complement strand
ACCGCCGCCATATAATGAACAGGATTGCTGAAATCAGGAGGCAACTGAGGAAAATAGATCAAGTGAGAAAGGTTCAAAAGAAAAAGAGGATGGAAAAAGAAATTCCAATTGTTGCTCTTGTAGGGTATACAAATGCAGGGAAGTCTTCTCTCATGAATAATCTTATTGGAAGAAGTTTGGATGAAGAAATGTTGGGAAGCAAGGTATACGAGGAAAATATGCTTTTTGCCACACTTGACACATCGACCAGAAGGATTGAGATGGAAAAGGGAAAGGTTTTTGTGCTTACTGACACTGTCGGATTTGTGAGCGATTTGCCACACTTGCTTGTTGAAGCGTTCAAGTCGACATTGGAGGAAGTTCTTGAGGCCGATTTGCTGGTTAATGTGGTCGACGCATCGAATCCGGATTATCTTATGCAGAAGGATACAACAAAAAGGGTTTTGAGGGAGATAGGAATTTCTGAGGAAACACCTGAAATTGTTGTATACAACAAGATGGATCTTGTTAAAGAAGGGATTTTTCCTTTAGGAGATACAAAAGCAGACATAGATGTTTCGGCGAAAACAGGCCTGGGTATTGAAAATCTTATAAAAAAGATTCACAGCGCTTTATTTAAGAACATGGTAAAGATATGGATTCTTATTCCCTATTCAAATGGGGGAGTCTATTCTGAAATGAAAGAAAGGTACAATGTCATTGAGACCCTTTACCAAGAAAATGGCATAAAGGCTTTTGTGGAGATAGGGAGAGACAAGGTAGGAAGATATAAGGAATTTATGGTCAAGGAAGAGGATATGCAATGAAAAAAGAATACAAGACATTGCTAAAGCAGGCTTCGTGGGAAGATGAAGTAAAAAAATCAAGATTCATAGCTTATGTAAAGCCGGTTGAGACGGAAGACGAGGCTAACGAATTTATAGCAGCAATAAAAAAAATGAACAAGGATGCAAGACACAATGTCCCGGTGTTTGTGTTGGGAGAGGGGCAGGAAGTTCAGCGTTACAGTGATGACGGAGAACCTAGCGGTACTGCTGGCGTTCCAATTCTTGAGATGATAAAGAATATGGGATTGACCAATTTGGCTGTTCTTGTCACTCGCTGGTTTGGAGGGATAAAGCTTGGCACGGGAGGTCTTGTGAGGGCATATACTCATGTTGCGCAAAAGGCTTTTGACGAAGCGGGGATAGTCAGCAAGACTCTGCTTTCTGTTATTTCGGTCAAAGTCGAATATTCAATGCATGGGAAAGTGCAAAATTTTCTTTACGACAGCAAGTACATGCTTGAAAAAACTGAGTTTGACCAAAGCGTCCACATGTTTATTTTTGTACGACCCGAGGATGTTGACGAATTCAAAAAGAACATAATGGACATCACGAACGGAAAGGCGCAAATGCAAGAGTCGAATGCAGGCTTCCATATAATAAAAAACGGAAAAATCATCGACAGAGGAGGGGAAAAATGAAATCCCAAGACGAACTTAAGGTAATTATGCTTAAAAAGAAAACTTGGGCTGTAATAGGCGCGAGCCACCACAAGAATAATTTCGGATACAAAATATATAAAACCCTGAAAAAATTCGGATACGATGTATATCCTGTAAATCCGGGATGCCAAACAATAGATGGGGACAAGGTGTATCCAAAGATAGGAGACTTGCCCATTGTTCCTGAATGCGTTGATATGGTGGTCAAACCCGAAATAGGGATAAGGCTTCTTGATTCGATTAATAAGGCAGGCATTTTACATGTTTGGTTTCAGCCTGGAACTATTGATGAGTCAATCACAAAAAAGACAGAAGAACTTGAGATTGAAGCGGTAAGGGAAGGTTGTGTAATGGCGGAGCTATACAAAAGGTCAGAAGAGATTATATAGAGGCGAAAGTCTATATGTGCTATAATTTTTGCATAATGAATTCAGGGAGGCAGAAATGGAAAAGACTATTGAGCAGAAGATTGATTTGACAGTTGACTGGTTGAGAGAAATGGTAAAAGAGAGCGGAACAAAGGGGCTTTTGGTAGGATTGTCCGGAGGAATCGATTCTACGGTAGTTGCAGGGCTTATAAAGAGGGCCTTTCCCAACGATTCGCTAGGGGTTATACTTCCATGTAAAAGTGGCGGAAAGGATCGAGATGATGCCATTCTTTGTGCTGAGGCTTGCGGAATACAAACTGTAGAAGTGGAGCTTTCGCAATACCATGACAATATACTCAAAAATGCCATTGAAAAACTTGGGGAGATAAAAAAGATTGATGAAAACCGAATAAAGCTTACGGACGCGAATTTGAGAGCAAGGCTAAGAATGAGCACTTTGTATGCTGTTGCGGGAGCAATGAACTACATGGTTGTGGGAACAGACAATGCTGCTGAGACCTACACTGGATATTTTACAAAATATGGTGACGGGGGCGTTGATTTGCTACCCATATCCAGGCTTGCGAAAAGGGATGTTTACAAGTGGGGAGAAGTTTTGGGCGCGCCTGAATCCGTTCTGAAAAGGGCTCCGTCTGCTGGACTTTGGGAAGGACAGACCGATGAAGCGGAGATGGGCACAAGTTATGATGTGATTGACGATTATCTTGAAGGGAAAAGCATACCGGAAAAAGACCGCAAAATAATTGAAGCCATGCATAGACGTACAGAGCATAAAAGGCAAATGCCACCTCAGGCGCCGGAATTTTAATTTTTTGCTTGGTATCTCAATAAAGAAAGAGTTGAAAACCGATTAGGTTTATATAAAAAACATGAAGAAAAACAAGGATAAGAGGTGGAATTGTGGGAAGAATAGGAAATATCATAAACAGAAAAGGCAAGCAGGACGCAAAACGAGGTAAAATTTTCACAAAACATGCAAGAGCTATAATGGTTGCAACAAGGGAAGGCGGCCCTGAAATAGAATACAACATGTCGCTTAAGAGTGCAGTCGAAAAGGCAAAAGCCGACAATATGCCCAATGATAATATAGAAAGGGCAATTAAAAAAGGTTCTGGGGAGACTGACGGAGCCCAATATGAGGAAATAACCTATGAGGGATATGGACCTTCAGGGGTTGCTGTAATGGTTGAAATCTTGACTGACAACAAGAACCGCGTAGCTGCCGATGTAAGGCACATATTTTCTAAGAATGGCGGGAACCTTGGCTCAAATGGATGTGTTTCATTCATGTTTGACAGGAAGGGAATACTTGTTCTTGCGGAGGATGACAATGAGCTTGATGAGGAAAGTCTAATGATGGAGGCGCTTGAAGCCGGAGCGGAAGACATACAGTTTGAGGACGGATTTGCAGAAATAATCACATCCATGGAGGAATTTACAGGAGTCAGGGATTTTTTGCTGCAATCAGGACACAAGCTTGCCAAGGCTGAACTGGGATACATACCCCAAACAATGACAAGGCTTGAAAATATTGACGACATTGAAAAAATGGAAAAGCTTATAGATATGCTTGAGGATAATGACGACGTGCAGAATACACACCACAATTGGGAAATGAATGAATAGTTTTTTTGAATTTTGTACTACGGGTTTAGAAAGCCATACTTTTGGTATATAAAGAATAAGACATAGGTTGCCATTCAAAAGAAGGAGGATTCTTATGAGTGTCAGGTATTCGCCAAAAGTAAAAAAGGTTTCAACAAGCTATCTTAGGTCGCATGACAAGGATTCCACAAAAACATTGAGGGAAAGTTCGAGGGAAAATTTTCTGCATGAGAAAAAAGAGATGGAGAAGGAGCTCTCGGCAAGCATTGAAACAATTTGCAAATTGCTCAATGATCGTTTCAGATATGTGGAAACAAAGAGTGTTCGTGGTAGAAATATTATGATTTTCAGGAACGATGAAAACAGGATCAAAAAAATAAAATTCGAGTATGAGGAAAACTATCACAGAGCAGAGGACAAACTAAAAGAAAAAGAGAATGAGTGGGAAGTATAGAATTGAAAAATTCAAGAAATAATAATCAGGCATATCCGCCAAAAGCGGTATTAGCCTGATTATTTATTTTGAGAGATTTACAGGAACAAGTATCCTTTGCCCTGGCTTTATAATGTGGTTTGACAAATGGTTGCTTTCAAATATTTCAAAAACAGTTTCCCTGAGATCACGGTCTTGATTTTGCGATTCGGCTATTGCCCATATTGTGTCACCAGGCTTCACGACGATTTCTTTGTACTGTTTCTCCTGCATTCCGTTTGCTTGAATAAGTTTGAAAGGCACTGAAAGAATGCAAAATGAAAGGAATAGCAAAAGGGCCGTTCTTGTTATGAATTTTTTTCGATTTACGATTTTGTAATGTTTTTTCATGCTATCACCCCGAACGTGTGTTCTATGACTTTATTATAATAGAACGTGTGTTCTTTGTAAATAGTTTTTTTGAAAAATTTATGATATAATAACAAAAAAAAGGATGAGGATAGACCTGTCTTGATATTTTAACTTGTTGTCGCTTATTATTTCTTTATTGGGACTTCGAAAGTTTGAAAAATATAAAAGCTGGAGGGAAAAGACAAAGAAGAAAAAATTGATATTTGGTGAAGAATTTGAATAAACTAAGGGGTGAAGACATGAACAGGGGAACGACTAAAATTATTGCAATAGCGATTGCTGTAGTAATGGTAATATCGGCTTTCGGTGGACTTGTATCAATTTTTGGCTGATAATTCGGGATACGGTGATTGACTGTATCCTTTTAATATGTAGTAAAGGAAGGCGGGCGAATGATGGCATGTTGATCATTGGAATTGATCCGGGATATGCAATATTGGGATATGGAGTTATTTCCTACGAGGGGAACAAGTTTGATGTAATTGAATACGGGACGGTATCGACAAGCCCGGATATGGAGTTGCCGGACAGACTTAAAAAGATTTATGAAGATCTTCATGTTATTTTTGAAAAATACAAACCTGATGCCGTGGCCATTGAAGAATTGTTTTTCAACAGGAATGTTACGACGGCCCTTATGGTTGGGCATGCAAGAGGAGCGGCGGTTGTGGCTGCAGCAAAAGCGAATCTGGAAATATTCGAATATACTCCTCTGCAGGTAAAACAGGGAGTTGTGGGTTATGGAAGAGCTGATAAAAAGCAGGTTCAAATAATGGTAAAGACTTTGCTTAACATGAAAAAGATTCCAAGACCCGATGACGCCGCAGACGCTTTGGCTGTGGGAATTTGCCATGCGCATTCGGGTATTATGGGAAAACATTTTAAAATAAGATGAGGTGAGCGCTTTGATTGACTATATAAAGGGGATTGTAAAAGATACAGGTGATAACTTTATTGTTGTTGAAAACAACGGAATAGGCTATCGCATATTTACTTCGATGAATACCAGCAGAGAAATTAGCGAGGGTGATGAACTCAAGATATACGCGGATATGGTGGTAAGGGAAGACGATATAAGCCTTTACGGATTTTATGATAAAAATGAACTGAAAATGTTCAGGATGTTGAACAAGGTTAATGGAATAGGCTCTAAATTGGCTTTGGCCGTATTGTCTACATTAGATTACAATGACCTTGCAAGAAGCATAGCTTTGGCGGACAGTGCATCCCTTACAAGTGTTTCAGGGGTAGGCAAAAAAACTGCACAGAGGATAATTTTGGATTTGAAGGACAAGGTAATCAAGGAATTCGGGGAAATGGAAATGCCAGAAAGTCCAAAAGAGAACAGGAGCATTACTTCAAAAGGGGAACACCGCGATGCGGTAGACGCCCTTATGGCCTTGGGCTATGGAAGGACAGACGCTTCGTCGGCTGTACAGACGGTTTATGAAGAAGGGATGAAGGCGCAAAAGATAATCAAAGAGGCGCTAAAGACTTTGCTGAAGAGATGAGGAGGCCGAAATGATCGAAAACAACCAGAACCAAAGAATCATAACTCCAGACAAAAAAAGGGATGAATCAGAAATAGAGCTTTCGCTTAGGCCAAAATCCTTAAATGAATACATAGGACAGGAAAAGCTTAAGGAAAAAATGAAAATTTTTATAGATGCGGCTAAAATGAGGGACGAAGCTCTTGACCATGTATTGCTTTACGGTCCTCCTGGGCTTGGAAAGACTACGCTTTCATCAATAATTGCAAATGAGATGGGAGTGAACATTCGCATAACCTCAGGGCCAGCAATAGAAAGGCCGGGGGATCTGGCCGCCATATTGACAAATCTGCAGGAAAACGATGTTTTATTCATAGACGAGATTCACAGACTCAGCAGGAGCGTAGAGGAAGTGCTCTATCCTTCGATGGAGGACTATGCACTTGATATAATAATCGGCAAGGGGCCAAGCGCGAGAACGGTACGGTTGGACTTGCCGAGGTTTACATTGATTGGAGCGACAACCAGGGCGGGACTTTTAACATCTCCATTGAGAGACCGCTTCGGGGTGATATGTAAACTCGATTTGTACGAAGTGAAAAATTTAAAGAAGATAGTATTGCGATCGGCGGATATATTGGGTGTTAAGATAGACGAGGAATCCTCAGCCCTTATAGCTGCAAGGAGCAGGGGGACGCCTAGGATAGTAAACAGGCTGCTGAAAAGAGTCAGGGACTATGCCCAGGTAATGGGAGACGGTTCAATAAAAGAGGATACTGTCGCAAAAGCCATGACGCTTCTAGAAGTGGACCCTCTGGGATTGGACGGTGTGGACAGAAAAATACTTAAAACAATAATAGGCAAGTTTGATGGAGGACCGGTTGGTCTTGACACGCTTGCGGCATCAACCGGCGAAGAAAGAAATACAATAGAAGATGTATATGAGCCCTACCTTCTTCAGCTTGGATTCATAAACAGGACACCGAGGGGAAGGGTTGTCACGTCAAGGGGATACAGTCATCTGGGAATGGAGAAAAATAGTGAAGAGGAGATAACCATATGGGATTTGGAGGAAGGCCGATAATAACAATTGGAGCAATCCTAACAATAACAGGGATTCTTCTTATTGCGGGAGCCTTTTTAGGAATAGGGAAGTTACCCGGAGATTTTGTAATCAAAAAAGGAAGCGCAAGCTTTTATTTTCCATTGGTTTCAAGTATAATTGTCAGTATTGTGTTGACAATTTTACTCAATGTTTTTTTAGGAAGAAGGTAAAGGGGCTGTAGCTATGAAACAGGTGTTTACAATTATTGTATTGGTGCTATCGGTGTTCCTGTTGTCATTTTTATTTGCATATGGAGCTGAAGACATTCCGCAAACAATCAGAATAGGGTTGTCATTCAACGACCCTTGGCTTGACAGCATAGCTTTGTCTTCAGATGATGAATTCGAGTTTTTGCAGTTGAACGGAGATGAATACAAAGATATAGGATGCAGAATGGACTTTAGAAAATTGATTGTAAGAAAAGCGAACCCAAGCATCTCTGAAAATGTTTTTCTTGTTAGGGCGGGGGACGTATCGGATAATTTGCAGAGCCTTTCAGAAAAAAAATCTATGCTTGAAAATATTGACGAAAATTTTTTTGCCGTGTATGACGACGGATGGTTTTTGAGCTCCGGCCCTTATTTAGACAAATCGGAAGCGGAATCGGCATTGAAAGATTTTTCGAGCGCAAGCGAAGGTATAGAATTCAATTTGGTCAATTACGGGTCCTTGCTTCTTGTAGAGGCCGAGGGCCGGACAGTTCTCGCTTATGACTGCATGAATGGAGAGTATGTAATAAAGCCAAAGGATAAAAATGGAAAAGTTTCAACTTTTTCATACAATGGACACAAGTACAGGGGCGGCATAATGGTCAAGCGTTTTGCCGGAAGCGATTTGACAGTTATAAACCATTTGGGAATGGATGAATATCTTTACGGGGTTCTCCCGTGGGAAATGTCGAAGAACTGGCCGTTAGAGGCGCTTAAAGCTCAGGCAGTGGCGGCAAGGAATTTTGCCATTTCCAACTACGGCAAATATTCATATCTAGGGTTCAATCTTTGCAACACCCATAACTCCCAGGCCTACGTGGGCTATGATTATGAAGGCGATTCCTGCAATCTGGCAGTAGACGAGACTGAGGGACAGCTGCTGATGTGGGAAGGCAGAATAGTAAGTGCCTTTTACCATGCCAACAGCGGGGGATTCACAGAAGACAGTGAAAACATATGGTCGGCGGAAGTTCCCTACTTAAGGGGATTGAGAGATGATTATTCCATAGGTGGATCAAATTACAGCTGGAAGCTTGAGTATACGGAAGATTCCCTTTCTAGGATGCTTAATAACTCAGGATACAAAGTGGGAAAATTGATTGACATGTCGGTTGCAAGCAAAAGCGAAAACCACCATGTCCTTGAGCTTTTGATAGAATCGGAAAAAGCTGACCTTACACTGCTGAAAAACAACATGAGGACTATATTCGGATACGACAGGCTCAGAAGCACTTTTTTTGATGTGAAAAAGGACAACGACCTTTACTGTATGAACGGATCCATTTCTACAGAGAGGGTGCCGGCAAAGGGAATAGCTGTTTTGAACGGGAAAGGGAAAGTCAGTGAAACCCATTCCGGCAACTGCTTTGTACTTGGAGCTGCCGGCAAGAAGGAAAATCCTAAGCCCGAAAGTTTTGTCATAGAGGGAAGAGGTTGGGGACATGGCCTTGGCATGAGCCAGGAAGGGGCAAAGGCAATGGCTGAAAATGGTTATGACTACAGAGACATACTATCCTTTTACTACAAGGATACAACAATAGAGTAGGAGTATAAAAATGAACAAAAACGATTTTTATTATGAATTGCCGGAATCATACATCGCACAAGAGCCTTTAAGCAAGAGAGACGAATCTAAATTGATGATGCTTAACAGAAAAACTGGAGAAATAGGGCATGGCAAATTCAGTGAAGTTGTCGAGAGACTAAATCCGGGAGACTGTCTTGTCCTGAATAATACAAGAGTAATACCGGCCCGCATTTTCGGAAAGAAGACAAGCGGTGCTGAAGTAGAATTCCTTTTACTCAGAAGGCTCGACATCAACAGATGGCAGACATTGGTCAAGCCGGGCAGAAAAGCAAAACCGGGCAGCGTTTTTGAATTCGGTCAAGGTGAGCTTAAAGCTGAAGTTGTTTCTGTTGCTGAAGAGGGAACTCGAATAGTGGAATTCAAATATGAGGGTGTATTTGAGGAAATATTGGATGAATTGGGCAGAATGCCTTTGCCTCCATATATTAAGGCTAAGTTAGAAGATCAGGAAAGATATCAGACAGTTTATTCGAAAGAGAGGGGTTCCGCGGCGGCACCAACTGCAGGACTGCATTTTACAGATGACCTACTCGAAAAAATAAAAAGAAAAGGTGTTAAAATAGCATATGTGACCCTTCATGTGGGTTTGGGTACATTCAGGCCCGTAAAGGAAGAAATAATAGAAAATCACGAGATGCATTCGGAATATTACATTTTGGATGAGGAAAATGCCAATCTTATAAACACAAGCAAAAGGAGTGGGAATCGTGTAATTGCGGTCGGGACTACAGCGAATAGGGTGGTCGAAACCGTAGGGGATAAAAATGGTTTTGTACATGCAGGAAGCGGGTGGACAAATATTTTCATATATCCGGGTTATAGTTTCAAGGTTGTAGATGCTATAATAACTAATTTTCATTTGCCCGAATCGACATTGATAATGCTGGTTAGCGCTTTCGTTGACAGAAAGACAATACTTGCGGCATATGAAACAGCAAAATTGGAAGGCTACCGCTTCTTCAGTTTTGGGGATGCAATGTTCATTTACTGACGGAGGAGGATTTTATGTCTTTTAAGTTTGAAGTGCTGAAAAAATCAAATGAGAATGCGGCGCGTACCGGTAGGGTGACAACGAGCCACGGAATTATAGAAACCCCCATATTCATGCCGGTAGGGACTCAGGCGACCGTAAAGAGCATGACCCCAGAGGAATTAAAGGAGATAAAGGCTCAAATAATATTAAGCAACACATATCATCTTTATATGAGGCCGGGACATGAGCTTGTCGAAGAAGCGGGAGGATTGCATAAATTCATGAATTGGGATTTGCCCATATTGACAGACAGCGGAGGATTTCAGGTTTTCAGTTTGGGCCCTATGAGAAAAATAAGTGAGGAGGGAGTTGCCTTCAGGTCTCACATAGACGGATCTAAGCATTTCATAAGCCCTGAAAAAGCTGTGAAAATACAAACTGCTTTGGGTTCGGACATCATAATGGCTTTTGATGAATGCCCGCCTTTCCCTGCTGAACGACAATATGTAAAGGATTCGCTTGAAAGGACAACGCGTTGGGCGAAAAGGTGCAAGGATGCCCATAAAAATACTGGAAATCAGACATTGTTTGGAATTGTCCAGGGAGGGATGTATAAAGACCTTAGAAAACAAAGCGCAGAGGAACTCATGGATTTGGACTTTGAGGGCTATGCTCTAGGAGGACTGAGCGTGGGGGAACCCAAGCATTTGATGTATGAGATGCTTGAACATACAACTCCTTTGCTTCCGGAGGACAAGCCGAGATATCTTATGGGAGTTGGATCTCCTGACTGCCTTTTTGAAGGTGTCGAAAGGGGAGTTGATATGTTCGACTGCGTATTGCCCACGCGTCTCGCGAGAAACGGTACGGCAATGACAAGCAAAGGCAGAATTTCAATTAAACAGGCGAGGTTCACGAGGGATTTTTCGCCGCTTGATCCCGAATGCGACTGCTACACATGCCGTAATTATTCCAAGGCATATTTAAGGCATTTGTACAAGTCCAACGAAATATTGTCATCGAGGCTTTTTTCATATCATAATTTGTATTTTTTGATTAAGATCATGGAAAGGATTCGCAAAGCCATAGAGGAAGATACATTCAAAGCGCTAAAAAAAGACTTTTTTAGAAACTATGGTTATGATAATATGATAGGGAAAGATATGTAGAAAACATGTAAAAAAATTAAGGGGGAAGTATTGATGAATAATTCATCTGCTATTCAGCTTTTGTTTCCGTTGTTGTTCATTGGAATATTGTATTTTCTTATGATAAGACCGCAACAAAAGAAGAACAAGGCAATTCAGAAAATGCGTGAAAACCTGAAAGTCGGCGACAAAGTTGTGACCATTGGAGGAATCAATGGAACAATTGTAAAAATTAATGATGAAATGCTTACAATAGAAATCGGGGCGGACAAGCTTAAATTACAGCTTAGCAAATGGGCTATAGGAACCGTCGAGGAACAGTAAGAAAGCTCTATGTATTTGTAATGGATTCTTTGTGAAAGGACGGATGAACGGAATGAAGCATATAAAAACCCTCAGCGGAGGCAAATTAAAGGAAATTAAAAACAAAGGTTGCGGAGAATGTCAGACTTCTTGCCAGTCCGCATGCAAAACCTCATGTACCGTTGGAAACCAAGTTTGTGAAAACACAAAGTAATCAAAAAAGCAGCTTGAAGGCTGCTTTTTCTCTTTGCATATTTATTGGGAGGAAAGACTATGATTCACAGCTATAGACAAAATGGAATAAACATTGTATTGGATATAAACAGTGGAGCGGTTCATGTGCTTGATGATGTGGCATTTGATCTTCTGGAAGCATATTCCGAAAAAGGACTGGACACAGAAAATGACCTTTTCAGCAAGTGTGAGCAAGTGTATGGGAAGAGACGGGTTGACGAAGCAAGAAGCGAAATTGATGCCCTTATAGAAAGGAAAGAACTTTTTTCACAAGACATATTGGGGGAAAATCCCCTGCTTTCCGCAAAACCGGTTGTAAAAGCAATGTGTCTGCATGTAGCCCACGACTGCAATCTTAGATGCGAGTATTGCTTTGCTGCCCAAGGGGATTTCAATGGAAAGAGGAGTCTCATGTCTTTGGAAACCGGGAAGAAGGCTTTGGACTATCTTATGGAAAATTCGGGAAACAGAAGGAATCTTGAGGTCGATTTTTTTGGAGGAGAGCCTTTAATGAATTTCGGCGTTGTCAAGGAACTTGTCTATTACGGAAGAGAAAGGGAAAAAGATACAGGAAAGCATTTTCGCTTTACACTTACCACAAATGGTGTTCTTATGACTGAAGAGGTAATGGGATTTCTGGACAAGTACATGGATAATGTGGTCCTTAGCATAGACGGCAAAAAAGAAAATCATGACAGATTGAGATACTATGCAAATGGTAAGGGATCTTTTGACGACATATATGAGAAATACAAGAAATTTGTTGAAATACGCGAAGATCGGCTTTATTTTGCAAGGGGAACCTTTACGTCGTATAATCTGAATTTTGTTGACGATGTCCGTTTTCTTGCCGACAGCGGCTTCGACAGCTTATCGCTTGAGCCGGTGGTGACGAAACCGACTGAACCGTATGTGCTTAAGGAAGAACATCTTCCAATAATATTTGGACAATACGAGGCATTAGCCGATGAAATAATAAAGCGACACGAGGAAGGCGAACCAATAAATTACTATCACTTTGAAATAGATTTGAACCAAGGTCCTTGCGCATACAAGCGTTTGTCCGGTTGCGGCGCGGGGATAGAGTACTTGGCAGTGACTCCGGAAGGAGAACTTTATCCCTGTCACCAGTTTGTAGGAGAAAAATCGATGGAAATGGGAACGCTTGAAGATGCATATGAGGATTTGAAAAAACCTTTGGATTTCAAGAATGCTCATGTTTATCAAAAGGAGGCTTGCAGGAACTGCTGGGCAAGATTCTATTGCGGAGGGGGCTGCCATGCCAATGCCTATTATTCAAACGGTAATATTTTTGAACCCTATGAACTGGGTTGTGAAATGGAAAAAAAACGTATCGAATGTGCTATATATGTAAAAGCTGCATTAAATGAAAAAGGGATAGAACAAAGAAAACTCATATAGGGGTGCAGATATGATAAAAAGCTACAAAGGTAGTATGCCTGAAATCCATTCGTCATGTTACTTATCGGAAACAGCTGACATTATAGGAATGGTAAAATTGGAGGAAGATGTCAATGTTTGGTTTGGAACCGTTATACGCGGGGATGAAAACTATGTGAAAGTGGGAAAAGGGACAAACATACAAGATAATTGCACATTGCACATAGCAAGGGATTTGCCGTGTATATTGGGCGAAAATGTTACAGTAGGGCATGGAGCCATAGTTCATGCATGCACAATAGGTGACAGAGTCCTTGTGGGAATGGGCGCCATTATTTTAAATGGCGCGGTCATAGAGGATGATGTTATAATAGGAGCCGGGAGCCTTGTGCCTCCTGGTCGAAGAATACCAAGCGGATCGATGGTTATGGGGACACCGGGCAAGGTTGTGCGTTCATTGACAAAAGAGGAAATGGATTATTTTGAAATTTCAGCTAGAAATTATGTAGAACTGGCGTTGGATTATAAATAAAACACAAGGAGGAAAGATGCTATGAAAACAAAGAACATCACACTTTTCATAGTCGTAGTCTTGGTTGTAATTGCAGCAGTGTTTACAGCTTTAAATGGCATCGATGCGGGGAATCTTAAAGTTGATTCCATCAGCGATTCAATGAAACTTGGACTTGACATCGAGGGTGGAGCGTACGTGGTTTTGGAAGCCGACACAGATGAAACGGGAGAGGCTTTGGCTAAGACAATGAATCAAACCCAGGAAGTTATCAGAAGGCGAGTGGATGCGATGGGTTTGACCGAACCGAATATAGTTCGTGAAGGAAGTAAAAGGATAAGGGTAGAACTCCCGGGTGTAAGCGATGCCCAGGACGCGATAGAGGCAATAGGCAAGACCGCGCAGCTTCAATTTGTAATGTATGATGGAACAGTTATTCTGACAGGCGAGCAGGTAAAAAATGCGGAATTGACTTTTGATCCAAAGACGGACAAGCCGGCAGTAGCCTTGGAATTCAATGGAGACGGGACAGAGGCTTTCAGGCTTGGGACCAAAGAAGTTGCTCAATTAGCGTCTCCGAACAATATGATGCCCATAGTTCTTGATGATGAAATAATTTCTGCGCCGAGGGTTGACAGTCAAATATCCGGCGGAACAGCTATAATAGTTGGCGAATTTACTGTTGACGAAGCCTCGAATCTTGCCGCACTGATAAGGGGAGGGGCATTGCCGGTTGATTTGGTGGAAGTGCAAACCAAGGCAATTGGTGCAACTTTGGGAATAAATTCGCTAAACACAAGTGTTAGGGCCGGGCTTATAGGTCTTTTGATGGTGTTGGTATTCATGATTTCTTATTACAGGATACCCGGACTTGTGGCGAGCATGGCACTTATGCTTTATATTGTGACTGTTCTTTATACTCTTATATTCATGAATGCTACATTGACGCTTCCAGGAGTGGCGGGGCTTGTCTTGTCCATAGGAATGGCTGTGGATGCAAACGTAATAATATTTGAACGGATTAAAGAGGAAATCAGAAACGGAAAGACCCTAAGGGCATCTGTGGATTCGGGTTTTACAAAGGCGTTGCGAACCATTGTTGATGCCAACGTGACTACATTCATAGCTGCAATTGTGCTGTATTATTTCGGATTGGGCCCGATTAAAGGTTTTGCAATCACATTGATGATAGGTATTGTAGCTAGTATGTTTACGGCTGTTGTAGTGACAAAAATGCTCCTTAGGATTTTTGTGGGCATGAATTTGACTAAGAATGTCAAGATGTATGGCGCGTATGGAGGGGAGCAAAGATGAAATTTAAAATTTGCGAAAGATACAAAATATGGTTTGGAATCTCTTCGGCAATTATTATTATGGGCTTGATAATAGCCACTGTATCAGGATTGAATTTTGGGATTGATTTCACTGGTGGAACTATGATGCAATTCGATATGGGGAGAGAGTTCAATGTAGAGGAAATACAGGCGGTTCTTGTGCCGTATGAACTCGATGCGGACATAATACATGCGGGGTCCGAAAATCACGAGGTTATAATAAAGACCAAGGTCAATCTTTCAAATGCGGAAAGAATAGAAATTTTCAATGCGGCGAAAGAGGCATTTGGAATAGATGATTCTGCATTCGGGCAAACCGAGCAGTTTGGCCCGACAATAGGGGACGAAATAAAGGACAAGGCCTTGATTTCAATATTGCTTGCATCAATCGGAATGCTTATGTATGTAACCTTCCGCTTTGAATACAAGTTTGGAGTTTCGGCAATAATTGCTCTTATGCATGATGTGCTTATAGTTATTGCTATATATTCCATTTTCAGAATACCTGTCAACAGTTCGGTGATAGCTGCAATACTTACAATTGTGGGGTATTCCATAAATGATACCATTGTAGTTTTTGACAGGCTCAGGGAAAATATAAAGTATATGAACAAAAAAAGTCACTTTGAAGTTGCCGACATAAGTATTAAACAGACACTCAGAAGGTCTTTGAACACCTCCCTGACAACTTTGCTAGTAATAGGAAGTCTTTATGTGCTGGGAGTGGAGTCAATAAAGGAATTTGCCCTGCCGCTTTTGGCGGGCGTCCTTACAGGGACATATTCATCTATTTTCATAGCTAGCCCGGTTTGGGCAAATTGGAAAAATCATGAAAGCAAGAAACACAGTTACAAAGCTGTATAGATGTTAAAATTGGATTGATCAAATGGCGGCTTATGCCGCCATTTGAATTTACATCGACTCCTAAATAAATTTTATTGATGTTGAAGGAATAGGGGTATGAATATAGAAACCATTACTATCAAATACTGGAGGGAATGCTATGCAAATCTATTTTATATTGTCGCTTTTGTTTGCGGTAGTAGTTGCGCTTTTTGCAGTTATTAATTCCGAAATGATAGAAATCAGCTATTTCATCGGGACTGTGGAAGTTGCACAATCAGTCGTAATACTTGTTTCGGCAGCATTTGGTGCGCTTATAATGGGGCTCTTTGCAATTTTCAGCAAATTAAAGAGTGGCCTAAAGGCAAGAAAGCTAAATGGCAAAATTAAAGTTCTCGAAAAAGAAATAGAGGGCTACAAAAAAGCCGAAATCAAAGCTGCGGAAGAAAAGGCGAAATTGCAAGAAGAAGAGGCTAAAAGGGCTGAAAAAGCAAAAGATGAACTTGGAGAAGACGCTATAGAGAAAAAATAAAGGTCAGGAGTTGCAATGATATTCAAAAGCAATCGATGGGACGTTAAACCGAAAGCTGATCCGGCTGATGTAGGCAGGCTTGTCACGGAGTTTAAAATAAGTGAAATGACAGCATCCCTGCTTTGCAATAGAAATATGGCGAAATCAACAGATGTGGAAGTCTATTTAAATCCTTCACTTGACAGGATGAGGAATTCTTTTAATTTGAAGGATATGAATGAGGCGGTTGAAAGAATAAAGAAAGCCATAAACAGAAATGAAACCATTTGTGTTTATGGAGATTACGATGTTGATGGGGTAACATCAACAGCCATACTGCTGTCGTATTTTAGGAATATTGGATACAATAGTGTTATCCACCATATACCGGACAGGAAAACAGAAGGATATGGCCTAAACAAAGAAGCTGTACGAGCCATATCCGAAAAGGGATGCGGATTGATGATAACTGTGGATTGCGGGATATCCTCTTTTGATGAAATCGAATATGGGAAAACGCTTGCAATGGATATTATAGTTACAGACCACCACAAGCCTGCCTTGGATTTACCGAAGGCCTGTGCTGTTGTTAATCCCAAAAGGGATGATTGCGGATTCGGATTCAGTGAGCTGGCGGGGGCAGGCATAGCCTTCAAACTGGTCCAGGCCCTCCTTGATGAAAAGGATGACCCGGGTCCTTATTTGGAATTGTCGGCGTTAGGGACAGTTGCCGACGTGGTTCCGTTGACGGATGAAAACAGAATCATCGTGAAAAAAGGCCTTGAAGTGCTTAGAAGGAGCAGAAATCCGGGCTTGATTGCTTTAAAATCTGTTTCAGGACTTTCGGACAGATTTGTCGATGCAGGGCATATTGCATTCATGTTGGCGCCTAGAATAAATGCGGCTGGAAGATTGGGCAGTGCGGACACCGCTTTAGAGCTACTTTTATCGCAAGATTCTGCCAATGCGTATAAGTTGGCGAATTGCTTAAACGATATGAACGTGCAAAGGCGGTCCATAGAAGAAAATATCTTTGCCCAAGCTGAAGCCCTGATAAATGAAGAAAAATTAAACGAGAAAAATATAATTGTTTTAGCCAAGACTGGTTGGGATTCTGGAATAATAGGAATTGTTGCATCAAAAATAAGCGAAAAATACTGCAGGCCGGTTGTTATTATTGCAATCGATGAATCGATTGGAAAAGCCTCGTGCCGTTCTTTTGGAGCGGTTGACATCTATGAGTTGCTGGATTCCTGCAGATCGCGCTTTATCAAATTTGGAGGGCATAAATATGCCGCCGGTTTTTCAATTGCCGAGAAGGATATAAGTTTATTTAAAAATGAAATTGAGGCTTTGGCAGCGGAGGATATAACGGAAGCGGAACTTGAAGCAAAGATAAATATTGATTCAGTAGTTGACGCAAAGAAAATCGATTTTAAAACAATCGATGAAATAAGCCTTATGGCACCGTTCGGATGCGGCAATCCGCGACCCAAGTTTGTTTTGAGAAATCTAAAACTGGATAGTTTTAGATATGTTGGCAAGAACGGAAAGCATCTTAAGGCTTCTTTTTCGGAAAGCAACAGGGTCTTCGACGCAATAGGCTTTAATATGGACAAATACAGCTCTTTTCTAAAAAAGAACCAAAGAATGGATGTTGCATTTAATCTGGAAAAAAATGTGTTCAGGAATGTTCAGTCAATACAGCTTAATCTGAAGGACGTCAGAATAAAAGAAACGGCATGTTACGCCGAAGGCTATTTGGGGAGAAGATATCTCAATGCTTTTCCGGCTTTTTTAAAAAATATGTCTCAAAAGGATTATATAAACTGCGCAGAGTGTTATAAAAAAGAGAAAAAATCAATTTTGGATATGTTTTGTGACGATGAAACCGTTGTTGCGGTATACACGCTGGACGGATTGCATAGACTTGTTGAATATTTGGAGGAACATTTTCCCAAGGCGTTCAATATATCTGAAAATTTTTGTTTTGGAAAGGAGCAACCGCTTGGACAGGCATTCCATATAGCGGTTTTGCCCGACAAAGAATTTTTCGCCCAAAGAAATTACAAAAGAATTATTAATTTCGACGGACACCAAATGCTTTGTGAAATGGACTGCATCGATGTTTCCGAATTGTCGGACAAAGAATCTTTTGAAAGAATGGTAAGAGAGATGATCCCGGACAGAAAGCATCTTGTCGATATTTACAAGACCCTTATGGGAAATGGTTTTGCAGGGCAAAGGGAAATAGAAAAAAAAGTGGACGCGCCATTCCTAAAGCTAAATGCGTCTCTTTGGATATTGGAAGATTGCGGCCTCATCGAATTTAAAAAAGGAAAATATGGAGTCTGCAAGACGCCTGAAGAAAAAATAGACATATTTGAAAATGCTCTCTTTAAAAAACTGAACGAATATTAGCAGACAATATGATTTGAAGGAGGAAAACATGGGATTGAAAGATAAAATAAGAGCTATTGAGGATTTTCCAAAGGAAGGAATCAGTTTCAAGGATATAACGACGCTTTTGAAAGATGGAGAGGCTTACAAAGAATCAATAGATTCCTGCATTGAAAAAGTGAAGGACATTTCTTTTGATGTTGTTGTTGCTCCCGAAGCGAGAGGATTTCTGATAGGTGCACCGATTTCCTATAAAATGAAAAAAGGCTTTGTCCCTGTTAGAAAACCCGGAAAACTGCCGGCAGAAACGCTGGATTATGGATATGAACTGGAGTATGGAACGGACGTTTTGCAAATGCATACTGACGGCATAGAAAAAGGACAGAGGGTTTTGATTGTCGATGATTTGCTTGCTACTGGAGGGACAATCGCTTCTGTTGTAAAAATGGTTGAAAAATTGGGTGGACAAGTTGTCGGGATTCTATTCTTAATGGAACTCGAATTTCTGAATGGAAGGGAAATGCTTGGAAATTACAGGATTGAATCTGTTTTGAAATATTAAGTTTTTTCTCACATGCAATGCTAATAAGGAAACATTTGACATTTACCGTAACAATGCAGCGGATGCGATTTATCCGCTGCATTGTTTTAAAATGCCCTTTGGTATATAATGAATTTAAATTTTCACTGCGAGAAAAGAGGGAAATTAATGTTGGAGAATTTTATTATACAAATACAACAGCATAATCCTAATATTGAATACACCAATATTATCAAGGCCTATCACTTTGCGGAAAGTGCCCATGAGGGGCAGCTTCGCAAATCCGGAGAAAAATATTTTACGCACCCCTTGCAGGTTGCTCTTATATTGGCAGAACTTGAAATGGATGATGATACAATAGTTGCTGGTTTGCTTCATGATGTACTTGAGGACACAAAGTATGAATATGATGAAATAGCGGCCGAATTCGGAGAGGAAGTTGCCTGGCTGGTTGACGGGGTTACTAAACTTACGCGTTTGAAATATGAGTCAAAAGAAGAAAGGCAGGCAGAAAATCTTAGAAAAATGTTCCTCGCTATGGCAAAGGACATACGTGTAATAATAATAAAGCTTGCGGACAGGCTTCACAATATGAGAACCCTGGAGTATATGAATGAAGAAAAGAAAAAAGAAAAGGCCATGGAAACCATAGAAATTTATGCGCCAATCGCTGATAGGCTGGGGATATCGAAAATCAAATCGGAGCTTGAAGATACTTCGCTCAGGTTCATAGATCCGGAAGGATATTATGAACTAAACGAAAAAGTAAATAAAAAACGCGAGGAAAGGGAAGAATACATTAAGACTGTAATAAAAATGCTTGACGCATCATTGGTCGATATGGGAATGAAGTATGAAATTACCGGACGCCCAAAACATTTTTACAGCATATACAAAAAAATGGTTTACCAAAAAAAGAGTTTCGAAGAAATATTCGATTTGACTGCCATACGTGTTATTGTTGACAACATAAAAGATTGTTATGGAGTGTTGGGTATGGCCCATACTCTTTGGAAACCAATACCCGGCAGGTTTAAGGACTATATAGCAATGCCAAAGACCAATATGTATCAGTCTCTCCATACTACGGTAATAGGACCGAAAGGCGAGCCATTTGAAATACAGATAAGAACCGAAGACATGCATAAAATAGCTGAATACGGTATCGCTGCCCATTGGAAATACAAGGAAGGCCGGGTGGAAGAGGAGAACATAGATAAGAAACTCACATGGCTGAGGCAAATGCTTGAGTGGCAAAGAGACTTAAAAGATCCCAAGGAATTTGTAGAATCCCTCAAGATAGATTTGTTTACTAATCAGGTTTTTGTTTTTACGCCAAAAGGGGACGTAGTGGAGCTTCCGGTGGGTTCAACACCGGTTGACTTTGCCTATAAGATTCATTCAGGAGTCGGCAACAGTTGCATAGGAGGCAAAGTGGATGGAAGAATCGTTCCCTTGGATTACAAGCTGAAAACGGGGAATATAGTAGAGGTTATAACCAGCGCCCATTCCAACGGGCCAAGCAGAGATTGGCTAAAATTTGTAAAAAGCACCCAGGCAAAAAATAAAATAAAGCAATGGTATAAGAAAGAGCGTAAAGAGGAAAATGTCTTAAAGGGTAAGGACATGCTCGAAAAGGAAGTCAAAAGGCTTGGCTACTCCACAAAAGAGCTTCTACAGGTTGACTGGCTCAATTCGGTAGTAAAGAAACTCAGCCTAAATGCTATTGAAGATTTATATGCATCTTTGGGATATGGTGGCATTTCCCTCAACCAGGTCATGCCAAAGCTGAAGGAAAAATTCAGGTTTGAGCATAAAGACGACAAAAAAATGACTGTAGAAGAAGAATTGGCTGAAAAAACAAAAAAGAAAACGGATAAAGCGGACAAGAAAAAACGAAAACAGGACCAGGGAATAACTGTTAAGGGGATAGACAGCATATTAGTTCGTTTTGCCAAATGCTGCAGCCCGGTTCCGGGAGACGACATAATAGGTTTCATAACCCGTGGCAGGGGAATAACGATTCATCGCAAAGATTGTCCCAATATTAAGAACGAAGATAAGACAGCTGACCGCTTTATAGAGGTTGAATGGAACAGAGACAAGGATACTTCTTATGAAACAGGGATACAGATTGTGGCTCCTGACAGAAAAGGTCTGCTTTCCGAAATCACAAATATTATTGCGGAAGTAAATTTGGAAGTGGTTGGAGTTAATGCAAAGATAACAAAAGAAAAATTGGCAATAATAAATTTGACGATACTGATTTTTGATACAAGCCAATTGGAAAAACTTATAATGAAATTGAAGAACAAACCTGAAGTGATGGATGTCAAGCGTGTGACTTCGTAGGAGGATAAATATGAGAGCTGTTGTTCAAAGAGTTTCTAGATCTAGCGTTTCGGTAGATGGAGATACAAGAGGGGAAATAGAAAAAGGGCTCACGGTGCTTTTGGGTGTGGAGGAAGGCGACGGGACGAAGGATTCAAAATATATGGTGGAAAAAATAGCAAATTTGAGGATTTTCGAAGACGAGAATGAAAAAATGAATCTTTCGCTTTTGGATACGAAAGGCGAAATGCTTGTAATATCTCAGTTCACATTGCTTGCAGATTGCAGGAAAGGAAGGCGTCCGGGATTCACTGATGCTGCAAAGCCAGACAAGGCAAACGATCTCTACGAAATGTTTGTTGAAGAGGCTAAGATGCTTGGGATTCATGTTGAAACGGGTGTTTTTCAAACGCACATGATGGTGGATATACAAAATGATGGCCCTGTCACACTTCTAGTTGACAGCAATAAAAAATTTTAGGTGGTGCAAAATGAACATTGAACGTTTTGTAACAGGAATTTATGCAGCAAATTGCTATATTGTTAATAGCGGGGAATTGAATGAAGCCATGATTGTAGATCCGGGTGGCAATGTGAAAGACATAGTCCGATATTTACAAAAGCGTAAGCTTAAAGCTAAAAAAATAATTTTGACACACGGACATCTGGATCATATTGGGGCAGCCGAAGAACTAAGGCGAATAACAAATGCAGAGATACTGATTCACAAAAAAGACGCATACATGTTGCATGATGCCGAAAGAAACATGTCGGCAATGTCTGGAGGCAATATCATAAGCTTCCATGAAGACGGTTTGTTGAAAGAAGGCGATACCGTAAGGGTAGATGAAATAAATGCCCTAGTAATTCATACTCCCGGACACTCTGCGGGAGGAATATGTTTAAAAGTCGAGGACGCTCTTTTTTCGGGTGACACTCTTTTCAGAGGCTCAATTGGAAGAACGGATTTAGATAAGGGTTCGATGGGAGCATTGATGTCTTCGATAATGGATAAACTCATGAAACTTTCGGATGATACAAGGGTATTTCCTGGCCATGGACCTGAAACAACAATAGGAATTGAAAGAAAAAGCAATCCATTCATATTGCAGATGAGGAAATGATTTAATGAAGATATATATGACGGATTCAACATATCGCTACGATATAGAAGCGTTGGCAAAGGCTATTTTTAAAACAGAAGAATTAGAAGAGACAAGGGACCTGGATGCATTCGGTCCTTTTTTGGCAATTATCTACAATAGAGAAGACGATGTATTTTCTATGAGGGTGGTATGGAGGGATCCCAAAAACGAAACTTTTGAAAAACACGAAACAGTCATGCAATCGTCAGGGGACGAGCGTGAAAACAAAAGGCAAGTTCGCAGTAAGCTGAAGCATTTAATGATTAAGACCATTTTGGGGGACAAAAGCGCAAATATTCTTCCATGGGGTACGCTTACTGGAATAAAGCCTTCAAAACTTGTTCATGAAATGATTCAAAGCGGAATGAAGCGGGAAGACATAAGGCGGAAATTGAAAAACGAATATTTGATTTCAAAAGAAAAAATAAATCTGCTAATGAGGGTTGCACGTTTGGAGCAAAATTTTATTTATCCTCCCGATCCAAATAAAATTTCAGTTTATATAGGAATACCTTTTTGTCCCAGCAAATGCCTGTATTGCTCTTTTCCAACCCAGGTGAATGCAGGTAATGAAATAAAAGATAAATACGTTAAGGCTTTGGCTTTGGAAATAAGAAGCTACGCAAAAGAAATTGAACCTTATGAAATTGAAACGGTTTATATTGGCGGAGGAACACCAACGGAACTTTCAGCCAGCCATCTGAAGGAAGTTATGGATGTTTTGCATGGCACACTTGATTTAAGCAGACTGAAGGAATTTACCGTTGAAGCCGGGAGGCCGGACACCATAGATAAACACAAGTTATCTGTATTGAAGGAGTCAGGGGTGGATAGAATAAGCGTAAATCCTCAAACATTCAACAACAAGACGCTCGAAATCGTTAGAAGGGGGCATACATCGGAGGATGTCCATAAAGTTTGGGAAATGGTCAGGCAATACGGTTTTAATTCAGTCAATATGGATCTGATAGTTGGACTCCCTGGAGAAAACATCAGTGAAATGGAATTGACAATGGAAAATGTATATAAAATAAAACCCGACAACTTGACGGTCCATACACTGGCTTTGAAGAAGAATTCAGAAATGAGAAAGAGCTCGGTTTTAAAAATGCTGCCTGATGAGAATTCTGTTGCCCATATGATAAAGCTTGCGGAAAAAGGAGCAGTTTTGCTTGGGATGGAGCCGTATTATATGTACAGGCAAAAGTATATGCTGGGAAATATGGAGAATATAGGCTATGCAAAAGCAGGAAAGGCATGCATCTACAACATGCGGATGATGAACGATCTTCAAACTGTAATCGCTTTCGGAGCGGGAGTGATGACAAAATTTGTATCGCTTGAAGACAACAGAATACTGAGAGCAGCAAATTATAAGAATTCAAAGGACTATATTGATTCACCGCTTGAAATGGCGGAAAGAAAGATGAAAACCAAAAAAATCCTGGACTATAAAAACATATAGATATGATATAATATTAACGAAGCGGAGATGATATTATGGCTCAAAGATATAAAAGTAAAACAAGCAAAAGAAAGAAAAGAAGCAGAAGAGGAAGGTTTATTTTTTCAATTTTGTTTTTATGTTTAATTTCGGCATTGCTTGGTTTTTACGGAGTTAAATTTATGCTTTTGGGAAGCGAAAATCTCAATCCAGCCGAAGAGACAGGAGAAGAAATTACAAATTCTGGAGATGACGAAGAACAAGCAACGGAAGTTTCGGACATGATTAAAAAACCATTTGAAGAAATTGAAGAAGTTGATACTGCGAAACCCTTGCAAACGGATTCTGAAGATGTAAGCAAACAGTCTGAGGTGAAGTTCAAGCAAGTCAGTGTAAACTTATATGCCTATCAATTAGGCAGTTTTTCGACTAGGGAAAACGCGGAAAAGTTTTTGCTGGAATTGGAGAAAAAAGGAGAACGCGGTACTATTTTAGAGGATAAAAACTTCAAGGTTTTGAATTTCGTTTACGCAGACAGCACTCTGGGGGAATATTTTAAAAAAGATGCAAAGAATATTGCAGACGACGCTTTTTTGTACAGTGTTGAAAAGACAACTGAATTTACTTACGAGTCGGAAAAAGAGAAAAAAGCGATTGGATGCATAAATGATTACGAGAGGGCTCTTTCAATAATTGGTGAAGCGCAATCTGATTATGTGGCATATTTGAAATCAAACTTGTCTAGGGAAGAACTGGTTGAAACAAGCTCAATGAAGTTGAATGAGCTGGAAAGCATGAAAAAAAGGCTTGAGGATTTTGATTCGGGAGGCGTGTTTTTTCCAGGTTTAATAGATTGGTATGAATCGTCAATAGCAGTTCTGGCTAAAATTCCAGAAATGGAAAAGCAAGAAGGCATTAACGACTTGTCGGATATTTTTATAAATGGAATTAGAAATGTTAGTTAAAGGGGAATTGCGATGTTACTTAGAGAAGTAAAAGAAATACTTGATGCTGAAATACTGGCAGGAGAAGAGTATATGGACAGGGAAGTTGAAGCGGCTTTCTCATGTGATTTGATGAGCGATGTATTGGCTTTTGTGGATGAAAAGGTCCTTCTTCTGACAGGCCTTACTAATTTACAGGTAATAAGGACTGCGGAAATGCTCGATTTGTCCAACATTGTATTTGTAAGAGGGAAAAATCCGGATGATGATGTGTGCAAATTGGCAAAAGAAAAGAAGATGGTTTTAATGAGAGTCAGGCATACTTTATTTGAAGCAAGCGGTTTACTTTACAAGAGCAGACTTGGCGCAATAAAAATAGAAGGGGAATAATCATATGGTTGAATCGGAAAAGACTATAAAACTTGAATATGAGGTGGGTAAAGAGGAGTTTTCCAAGGCAGGCCTTGCTTCAAGCAATATCAAAAAAGTGCTAAATCAAATAGGTATCGAAGCGTCTGTGGTAAGAAGGATTGCAATAGCGGCTTACGAGTCAGAAATAAACATAGTGATTCATTCTGAAGGAGGTAAAATCACAACAGAAATCTCACACGATAAAATAATTGTAATAGCCCATGATAATGGCAATGGAATTGAAAATCTTGAAAAGGCTATGAAGAAAGGATTTTCCACGGCTTCCAATGAAGCGCGAGAAATGGGTTTTGGAGCTGGTATGGGATTGCCTAACATGAAAAGAACAAGTGACCAATTCAGTATTGAATCTTCCAAGGGAGCGGAAACGAAAGTGGAAATGATTTTTAATATTTGATGGAGGGAATTTGATGGAAAATTATTGGCATTCAGTCAATTTGGATATAACAAAGTGCAACGGATGCACTAATTGTTTGAAAAGATGTCCTACAGAGGCAATACGTTTGCGAAACGGGAAAGCGGAAATTATAAATGAACGCTGCATAGATTGTGGTGAGTGCATAAGAGTATGCCCATACCATGCGAAAAGGGCGCTGACGGATGAATTGTCGGATATGAAAAACTACAAATACAATATAGCGCTGGTTTCAATTCCTATTTATGGACAGTTTCATTTGAGCAAAAAAATCAATAAAATATTTAATTCATTTTATGATTTGGGCTTCGATGAGGTTTATGATGTGGCAAAGGCCGCTGACTATCTATCCATAGCATTGAAAGACAGATTGGAGAAAAAAGAAAAAGACGGCCCGCTTATTTCGACACTCTGCCCTGCGATAATAAGGCTTATTCAAATAAGATTTCCTTCACTGATAGATAGGATAATCAAACTTGAAACGCCAATGGAAATAGCTGCAAGGTTTGCAAAACGTGAAGCTGTAGAAAAAACCGGACTTGCTATGGAGGACATAGGGACATTTTACGTAACAGAGTGCCCAGCCAAGATAACAAGCATCAAGAATCCGGTTGGAATAAGGAAGTCATATGTCGACAAAGCCATTTCAATAGAATCGGTGTACTCAAAGATTTTGAAGATTTATCCTGATGTCGAGATAAGAAAGCAGGTACAGAATTCATCAAGTGTTGGAATCGGGTGGGCAAAAGCGAATGGACAAAGTTTCAGCATAAAAGCCAAAAATTATCTTGCTGTTGACGGCATAGAAAATGTAATTGAAGTTTTGGAGGGAATGGAACTCGGGAAGCTTAACGATGTTGATTTTTTCGAGGGCTATGCATGTGTAAACGGGTGCATAGGAGGTCCGCTTACAATGGAAAATTCATTTATTGCAAAAGCGAGAATCAGACGTATTTCTGAAGAAATCGGAGAGAGTCAAATAGAAGTGATAAATAAGGAAAAAGCAATTGAAAAAATCAATTTAGAAATGAAAGATTGGGTAGACGACATCAAACCCAAAAATGTAATGAAATTGGATTCGGACATACGTGTTGCAATCAACAAGATGGATATGATAGAAAAGATATACAAGCAATTGCCGGGAATAGATTGCGGAACATGTGGAGCCCCAAGTTGCAGAGCTTTGGCGGAGGATATTGTACGCGGAGAGGCTTCAATAGACGATTGCATAATAAGAAAAGGACAGGAGGCTGAAAATGATCATCAATGAGATTATTGAGGAATTGAAATTGGAGCAAGCCAGTGGTGAAAAAGATTCAACAAAAACCGTTGACGGAGTTTACATTTGCGATCTTTTGAGTTGGGTAATGGCTAACGGCAGCAAAGGCGATATTTGGATTACCGTTCAGACACACCTGAACATAATTGCTGTTGCATCGCTTCTTGAGATGCCCATGATAATAGTGCCTGAATCCATTGAAGTGGAGGAGGATACCTTGGCTAAAGCGGACGAAGAAAATATTGTTGTTTGCACTTCGGAACTAGACAGCTTTACATTGGCATGCAAACTCAAAGAGCTGGGAATGTAATGAAGCTTTATTATGATTTTCATATTCATTCTGCTTTGTCACCGTGTGGAGACGAGGATATGACTCCTAACAACATAATAAATATGTCTCTTTTGAAGGGGCTTGATGCGATTGCGGTAACAGACCACAACAATGCTGCAAATTGCCAAGCCTGCATGACCTTGGGCCGAAGAAATGGAATCATAGTGGTTCCGGGAATGGAAGTACAGACGAAAGAGGAAGTGCATGTCCTTTGTTTGTTTGAAACGATTGATAGCGTAAAAATGTTTGAGGATGAACTCAAGAGGCACTTTGAATGGATTCCGAATTCCGAAGAACTTTTGGGCAGGCAATTGATATTAGACGAGAATGACGAGTTGACAGGTGTGGAAAAACGCCTCTTGATACATTCGATAGATTTAAATATTTATGCATTGGTTGAATTGGCGCATAGGCACAAAGGGATTGCAGTACCAGCTCACATCGACAGAAAGGCCTTCAGCCTGATTGCCAATCTTGGCTTTTTGCCACCCGACTTGAAGGTTGATGCATTGGAGCTTTCTAAAAAGACAAGTCAAGAGAAATTTAAAGAGAAGAACCCGATGTATAAAAACTACCGCTTTCTTTTAAATTCGGATGCCCATTATCTTCACGATATTTCGGAGTGCGACAATTACTTGGAAGTTGATGAAAAAAACATTGAAAACATATTCAAAGCTTTGAGAAAAAGCAACGAGGGGGAATCATAATGAAAGAATTGTCGATGCATATATTGGATATAGCTCAAAATTCGGTTCATGCCGATTCAAAACTGGTTGAAATCGAGATTTGTGAAAACATAGAGAAGAATATTTTTTCAATACGCATAAAAGATGACGGAAAAGGCATGGATGAGGAAACTCTGAAAAAAGTGATTAATCCTTTTTACACCAGCAGGACTACAAGAAAAGTCGGATTGGGGATTCCAATGCTTAAATCCGCAGCAGAAAATTGTGATGGGAAGTTCAACATGAGATCGGAAGCAGGAAAAGGAACGGAACTTGAAGCATCATTCAGATATGACCATATAGACCGCGCGCCTCTCGGCAATATTGTAGATACTGTGGTTACCGTTGTTATATCGGATATAAACGTCGATTTCATATACAGTCATAATGTGGGCGAAAAATGCTTTACTTTGGACACAAGGGAAATAAAAAAAGTATTGGGCGATGTACCTTTGAACAATAACGATGTTATTTGTTGGATAAGAGACCACGTAAAAGAAGGCCTAGAAAAAATAAAACAGTGAATTAAAATTGTTTTTGTTTTTCGTTACGCAATTAACAATGATTGACTTTAAAATCCTTTAAAGATACTATGTTAATGGACTATATGTTTTTTTTTTGTGTTTTTTTGATCGCATGGTATTAGTTATATTGCAACTTGTTTGGCGGTATAATGAATATAAATGTGACGACTATTTATAAAGGGGTGAGTAACAATGAATCTTTTATCATTCAGGGGAGGCATTCATCCTCCACACAGTAAAGAAATGACAGAACATTTACCGGTGGAGAAAGCTTTGGAACCTGAAATCGTAGTAATTCCCCTTCAGCAACACATCGGCGCACCTTGCAAGGCAATTGTGGAAGTTGGCGAAAAAGTCAAGGTTGGGCAGAAAATTGGTGAAGCGGGCGGATTTGTATCTGCGCCAGTTCATAGCAGCATTTCCGGTACGGTAAAGAAAATTGAAAAAAGGATGATTATTAACGGGACTGGGACTTGTATTGTAATTGAATCCGACGGATTGAATGAAGTCCATGAGAGCGTTGTTCCCAAGGGGGATATAGAGACGCTTGAGGCTAAAGAAATACTCGATATAATCAATGAAGCTGGAATTGTCGGAATGGGAGGAGCAGGTTTCCCAACCAGGGTTAAATTATCGCCTCCTCCGGATAAGAAGATAGACGTACTTATTTTAAATGGAGCGGAATGCGAGCCGTACTTGACATCCGACCATCGTCTGATGCTTGAGAATCCGGAAGATGTTGTTTATGGATTAAGAACCGTAATGAAAGTTTTGGGTCTTGAAAAAGCATTTATAGCCATTGAAAACAACAAGATGGATGCTGTCCTTTCAATGAAAGAGGCTGCAAAGGAGTTTCCCGGGATTCAGGTTGTGATTGTAAAAACCAAGTATCCACAAGGATCTGAGAAACAATTGATTTACGCGTGTTCAAAAAGAGAAGTTCCGTCTGGAGCCCTTCCAATGGATGCAGGCGCAGTTGTGAGCAATGTTGCAACAATGTCGGCTATATCAAAGGCAATCAAGACTGGAATGCCGCTCATCGAAAGGATATGCACCGTTACAGGTGACGGGATTTCAGAACCCAAAAACATAATGATAAAAAATGGAACCAGAATCAGTGAAATCATTGCTCAAGCTGGAGGATACAAAGGTGAACCGGGCAAACTGATTCTTGGAGGTCCCATGATGGGTTTTGCTCAATTCACAGATGACTTGCCCTCAAACAAGACTACTTCAGGAGTATTGGTATTTACGGAAGAACAGGCAAGATTACCTGAACCTAATCCTTGCATAAGATGTGGCAAGTGCGTAGATATATGCCCTTCATTCATACAACCGTTTGCAATCAGCGCATATTCATTGAACGGAATGTTTGATATGGCTGAAAAGAATAGTGCCATGGATTGCATAGAGTGCGGTTCGTGTTCTTTCATTTGTCCTTCGAAACGGCCATTGCTACATTCTATAAGAATGGCCAAAAGGGAAATACTTTCAAAACGAAGGAAAACAAAATAAACAGGAGGGTAAAGATGGAAAGAAAATTAATAGTCACTTCATCGCCTCATATAAGGTCGAAGGAAGCGACTGATAAAACAATGAGAGATGTTGTAATAGCTCTTATTCCCGCAACTCTTGCAGGAATGTATTACTTCGGATTTCAGACTTTGATTGTCGTATTGCTGTCTGTTGCGGCGGCTATGGCGACGGAAGCAGTCATACAAAACATAAGGAAACAAGCCATTACCGTAATGGATTACAGTGCGGCAGTAACAGGACTCTTGCTGGCACTTAACCTTCCGCCAGAAGTTCCTTTCTGGATGCCGGTAGTAGGTTCGGTTTTTGCAATTGCAATTGCTAAACAGGCCTTCGGAGGTTTGGGACACAACTTTATCAATCCAGCTTTGGCAGCAAGGGTTTTTCTAATAGCTTCATGGCCGGTTGAGATGACTACATGGAAGTTTCCTGTCGATGCAGTGACAGAGGCAACTCCACTTGCACTTATAAAGGGTAGCAGGATTGTGCCTGAAAGCGTTTCCATTTTCAATCTTTTCATAGGTAGAGTTGGAGGATGCATAGGTGAAGTTTCGGCACTGGCCCTTTTGATTGGTGGAATTTATCTTGTATATCGCGGAGTGATAAGCCCAAGAATCCCCCTTGCATACATGGGGACCGTGGCTGTTTTGACATTGCTTTACGGAGGGTTTGATTTCAATTACATGATGTTCCATCTGCTTGCCGGAGGACTCGTATTGGGAGCTATTTTCATGGCCACTGACTATGTGTCATCTCCAATGACGGCAAAGGGGCAGATCATATATGCTGTTGGATGCGGTTTGATCACAGTAGTGATCAGATTGTTTGGAGGATACCCAGGAGGCGTGTCTTTCTCCATTCTCTTCATGAATGTTGTTACGCCTTTGATTGACAAGTATGTCAAATCCAATGTGTTCGGAGGTGTGAAAAAATAATGAAAGAAATCAGCAAATTAGGATTGATTCTACTTTTAATATGCGCCGTTGCGGCAGGATTGCTTTCTCTTGTTTATGATTTCACCATCGACAAGATTGTTGAGCAAAGGGAACTGACAAGCCAATTGTCCAGACAGGAAGTCTTGCCTGAAGCGGAGTCTTTTGAAATGATAGAAGCCGATATGATAGACAAAGTAAAGGCTGAAAATGAGCTGGTTGTCGAGATTTACGAAGGACTTTCAGGAGACACATTGGTTGGTTATACAGTCAAGTCCTTGCCGGGCGGATTCGGCGGAAGTGTTGAGGTTATTACAGGAATCTCGGGGGATGGGACTATTACCGGAATGAGAGTAGGCAACCATCAGGAGACACCGGGCCTGGGAGCCAATGCGCTATTGCCTGAATTTTACGGGCAGTATGCTGGTAAAAGCACTGAATCTGAATTGACGGTTGTCAAAGCGGGAGCCGCCGGAAATGAAATACAGGCAATTTCCGGAGCTACCATAACGTCCAAAGCGGTCACGGAAGGCGTCAACATGGCTGTTGAAGCTTACAAGATCGTTTCGGGCCTGTAACTTTCCGGAGGTGAATTATATTGAATTTAATGAAAATTTTCAAGAATGGACTATTGGATGAAAATCCTATATTCGTGCAATTATTAGGCATGTGTCCAACTCTGGCGGTTACAACATCGGCTATAAATGGAGTTGGAATGGGTTTGGCGGCCACCGCGGTATTGGTTGCTTCCAATGCGGCTATTTCAATGATGAGGAAAATAATACCGAGTAAAATCAGAATACCGGCCTTTATAGTTGTAATTGCCAGTTTTGTTACGATTGTCGGAATGCTGATGGAAGGATATCTGCCATCACTGTTCAAGGCTTTGGGTCTTTTTATTCCTCTTATTGTGGTTAACTGCATAATACTTGCAAGAGCCGAGGCTTTTGCATCAAAGAATACAGTAATCGATTCCATTTTCGACGGTTTGGGAATGGGACTTGGATTTACATTGGCACTGACAGTATTGGGAGCTGTGAGAGAATTGCTGGGAGCTGGAAGTTTGTTTGGATGGCAGCTTCCGTTTGCATACAAACCGGCTCTGATGATGATACTTCCTCCGGGAGCCTTCATCGCACTTGGTATTTTGTTGGCTCTTTATAATGTTGTCAAAACCAAAAAAAGTTTGTCATAAGGGGGGATTGAAATGGAAAACGCTAGTATCTTCGTTATCCTGGTCAGTTCGATTCTCGTAAACAACTTCGTCATGTCGAAATTTTTGGGAATCTGCCCTTTTCTTGGAGTTTCAAAACAGGTTGAAACTGCGACTGGAATGGGAATGGCCGTTACATTTGTAATAACATTGGCGGGTATGATTACATACCTAGTACAAAAGTACATTTTAGTTTTTTTTCATATCGAATATTTGCAGACTGTCGCATTCATACTGGTAATTGCGGCGCTTGTGCAATTTGTTGAAATAGTGCTTCAAAAATTGAGCCCGGTTTTGTATCAGGCATTGGGAGTATATCTTCCGCTTATAACTACAAACTGTGCTGTTCTTGGTTTGGCGCTATTGAACATACAATATAAATTGAATTTCGTCCAGACGATTTTTCATTCCTTTGGCGCTGCGGTAGGTTTTTCCCTGGCAATCATCTTGTTTGCCGGAATTCGTGAAAGACTTGCAATTTCGGATGTGCCCGCTCCGTTTAAAGGTTTCCCAATCGCTCTGATCACTGCAGGCCTTATGTCTATGGCATTTTTAGGCTTTGCGGGACTAGTTTAAAAGGAGAGGGTGATGAATATGAATATTAATGGTTTGATTTATTCTACCTTGAGCCTTGGTGGAATGGGATTGATTTTTGGAGCCGGTTTGGCTTATGCTTCACAGAAATTTGCAGTTGAAATAGACCCAAAGGCAGTTGCTGTAAGGGAAGTTCTTCCGGGTGCAAATTGTGGTGGATGCGGATATCCGGGGTGTGATGGTTTTGCCAATGCTGTGGCAAAAGGCGAAGCCAAGGTAAACGGATGCCCTGTAGGCGGAACGGAAACAGCAGAAAAAATTGCTGAAATCATGGGTCTTGTTGTTGAAGACAGCACAAAAATGGTTGCTCATGTCATTTGCAATGGAACATGTGACAATGCAAAAGAAAAATACGAATATATAGGAATACAGGATTGTAAAGCCGCCAATATAGTAAATGGCGGAAGTAAAAGTTGTTCATTCGGATGTCTTGGACTCGGCACTTGTGTTGATGTATGTCCATTCGATGCAATTTTTATTAATGACAAAGGCATAGCCGAAGTCATTGATGATAAATGCACAGCCTGTGGAAATTGCATTGAGGCATGCCCTAAAAATGTAATAACACTTGTTCCTTACGGGCAGGAAGTAATAGTTGACTGCAATAGCAAGGATAAAGGCAAGAATGTAAAGGTATCTTGTGATGTAGGTTGTATCGGCTGCAAGATTTGCGAAAAAAATTGTCCTTTCGACGCCATACATGTTGTAGACAATTTAGCTGTTATTGACTATACAAAATGCAAGGAATGCATGATTTGTGTTGAAAAATGTCCCACAGGTGCCATCGCAGGAAACATAGACAACAGAAAGAAAGCTGAGATTGACGAGGAAACTTGCATTGGCTGTACCCTGTGTACTAAAGTTTGCCCGGTTGACGCCATTGAGGGAGAAGTAAAAAAACCCCATAAGGTTGATGTGGAAAAATGCATCGGTTGCGGAGCTTGTGTTGAAAAATGCCCCAAAGATGCTATAAAACTCAAATAGAATTAAAAAGCGGAAGCGCTTCAGTAGGCGCTTCCGCTTTTTTTATTGCCCTAAAAATCGCTTGATATGACAAATGCTAAATGTTACACTTATTGTAGTTTAAAATATTGAAATTTCAACATTTATCAAGGATTGGGAGTGAGTGTAATGAAAAGAGGAAGCAGGTCAGTTTTAGCAATTTCGGTTGCTGTTGTCATAGGAATGATTCTCGGTAACTTGGCGGGGAATGCACTGTCTGGCATTGTTCCTTTGTTTTCCAAAGTCATTCCTTTGGGAGTGGACAATTTTTCTTTAAAATTATATGTTCTGGATTTTCATATAGGACTGCTTTTCAATGTAAATGTAATGGGACTTATTGGAGGGCTGGCCGGACTTTTGGCAGTTACTCGACGGTAGGAGTGATTTTATGAATAGAAAGCAAATAGTTTTGGCTTCTGCATCGGAGAGAAGAATCGATATTCTAAAGTCGCTTGGTATTGAATTCATTTCAATTCCGAGTGACATATCGGAAAAGATCAAAGAAGAGGACCCGGTAACAACGGTAATGTCTTTGGCTTTTGAAAAAGCATGGGATGTATTTGTTAAAAAACCGGAAAGTATTGTAATAGGAGCCGATACAGTCGTATTTCTTGACAAGGTTTTAGGTAAGCCTTCGAATGAGTCTGATGCAATGGAAATGCTTGAAAGAATAAGCGGAAAGACGCACAGGGTATATACCGGAGTGGCAATAATAAGCGAAGGCATAAAAGAGATTTATTACGAATATTCTTCCGTAAAAATAAAAGAATTAAGCAGTTCTGATATAGATCGTTATGTCGGTACGGGCGAGCCGATGGGGAAGGCTGGTGGATACGCCATTCAAGGTTTTGGTGCTTCCCTGGTGGAATCCGTAAATGGAGACTATTTCAATGTGGTCGGACTTCCTGTTGGTAGCTTGGCCTATAAGCTTAAAAAAATAGGGGGATGACATGAAAAGTTCATATGTAATGAAGGAATTGCCGGAGGATGAAAGACCAAGGGAAAAGCTTGTATCAAATGGGGCGGCAAGTCTTTCCAACCCGGAATTGTTGGCTATTTTGCTCAGAACGGGAAAGAAGGGATTGTCGGCAATCGAGCTTTCAAGAAAAATATTATGCGAGGATAGAAATGGATTGGCTTATCTCGGGAGATGCAGAGTGGATGAGTTGATTAAAATTGATGGAATAGGTAAAGCGAAAGCATGCCAACTTCTTGCGGCTTTGGAACTGGGAAAAAGAATGGACAAGCTAACGGCAACAAAAAAAGTGGATGTGCACTCTCCGAAGGGTGTTGCAAATTGCTATATGAGCGAATTGAGATTTCTTGACAGGGAGGTTTTCAAGGTTATTTATCTTAATACAAAAAACGAGATATTGCGAGATGAAAACATTTCAGTAGGAAGCCTGAATGCTTCCATAGTCCATCCGAGGGAAGTGTTCAAGCCTGCAATCGTATACAGTAGCAATTCTGTAATTCTAATGCATAATCATCCAAGCGGCAATTCTAACCCAAGCCAAGAGGACATACAGATAACAAAGCGGCTCTCTGAGGCAGGAGACCTTATAGGAATAAAGGTTCTGGATCATATAGTGATAGGGGATGGAGATTATTACAGCCTCAAGGAAAATGGTTTATTTTAAGTATTGGAAGGGGATAAAAAATGTGTTTTAAAAATTTATTTGCCAAGGATATGGGGATAGACTTGGGAACAGCAAATACCCTAGTCTATGTAAAGGGCTCGGGAATAGTGATAAGAGAACCTTCGGTTGTTGCAATTGATACGGTCACTAATGAAATACTTGCAGTGGGGAGCGAAGCAAAACTGATGATAGGCCGGACACCTGGTAATATTAAAGCAATAAGGCCATTAAAGGATGGGGTAATAGCCGATTTTGACACTACGGAAATCATGCTAAGATATTTTATAAAAAAGGCATTTTCAACAAATACTTTTATATTTGCCCCGAGGATATTGCTAGGGGTTCCATGTGGAGTGACGGAAGTGGAAAAAAGAGCTGTAATTGATGCGGCTATTTCTGCCGGCGCAAAAAAAGCATTGCTTATAGAAGAGCCAATGGCAGCGGCGATAGGCTCTGGACTTCCCGTAGGAGAACCGGTGGGAAGCATGGTTGTTGATGTAGGCGGCGGAACTACTGAAATGGCAATAATATCCATGGGAGGAATTGTGAGCAACAGGTCGGTAAGAGTAGGCGGTGATGAGATGGATATCGCTATAATAAATTTCATGAAAAAGAAATATAGCTTGATGATTGGTGAGCGTACAGCTGAAAAAATAAAAATGACAGTAGGCTCAGCATATGTGGGAAACGATATAAAGGAAATGAAAATAAGCGGCCGGGATTTGGTTACGGGGTTGCCGAAAACAATGTGCATAAATGAACTGGAAATAAAAGATGCGCTTTATGAACCGGTTAAGGTAATAGTAGAAAATATTAAGAATACGTTGGAGAGGACTCCACCGGAACTGGCTTCAGACATAATGGAGACAGGAATAATGTTGACCGGGGGCGGTGCCCTTTTGTCCGGCTTGGACGAGCTTATAAGAAGGGAAACGGAAATGCCGGCAAATATTGCGGAAAATCCATTGGATTGTGTTGCTTTGGGAACAGGAAAAGCAATCGAAACTCTGGATGAACATAAGCGTGTTTTTGTTTCAACAAAGCGAAATTATTGATATGAGTGGTGATAAGAGTGAACGAATTTAAAAAAAAGAAAATAATGGCGGGAATCGCAATTCTTTTGCTTTTATTTTTAATAATTGCAACATTTGGCGGGGGTGGCGAAATAAGTCCGATAGAAAATTTCGCCGGCAAAAATGTTGCTCTGATACAAAGAGGGTTTACAGTCGGTGCAGATTTTTTTGGCAATATATTTAATCCTGTGGCAAATATTTGGCGTCTGGATAAAATCAACAAAGAACTTGAAATTGAAAACCAGGAGCTTAGAAGAAAATTGATTGCGGCAACTCTTTCCCAAAAAGAAAAGGAAGATCTTTCCCAAATGAAAAAAGCATTGAACTATGCACAATCTAAAGGCTATGATTTTTTGACATGTGATGTTGTTTCGAAAGATCCGGGTACATGGTTTAACATGTTTATAATCAACAAAGGGACAAACGACGGTGTCTATCAAGAACAGGCTGTAATTAATGGAGATGGGCTGATAGGGATAGTTTATGAGGCAGGAAAGGACTGGGCAAAGGTAGTTTCAATAATAGACAATAAAAGCTCTGTCAGTTTCAAGCTTCTGGATGAAAAGGATTTCTCTATAGGGATAGTGGAAGGCGGAGCAGAAAGGGGATTGTCCGGATATCTTTTCAATCCCAAAGCGGAAGTACACGCAGGACAGGAAATCATAACTTCGGGTATTGGAATTTATCCCGAAGGATTGCTTATAGGCACAATAAGCGATGTGATAATTGAAAAAAACGAGTTGCTAAAGAGGATAAAAGTCGAAGAAGTGGTTGATTTTAAAACTATAAACAGGGTAATGGTGCTTTTGCCATTAAAAGAGGTGGAAGCGCAATGAAATACGGAATTACCGCTTTTACAATGTTTGCGGGATTCATACTTCAAACAACCCTATTACAGCACATAAGGGCTTTTGGGGTTATGTCCAATCTTGCTTTGGTCCTGATTGTCGTTTTTTCGGTCAGATGTATAATGCCAGTAGGTATTTTTTCGGCTGTTGTTGGCGGAGTCTTGCAGGATTTTTTCTTTAGCCCGGCTTTTGGAATGTATACACTTATTTATTTAACAGTTGCTTTTTCCATTTCGGCAATTAAAGGAAGCTTTTTAAAAGAAAGTGGAGCAACGCCTGTAGTTATGGTCGCTTTTGCAACAATCTGCCAATATTTTATGATGATTGTCATATATTATTTTGCTGGTATGCGATTTAATTTATTGGCAATATTTTTGCGCATGATATTGCCTGAATTGTTTTTGAATATAATCTTTTGTTGGATTTTGTATAAAATTTTCGGTCGGGTACTTGGCAAAATGGGCTTTGTAAACATTGGCAGGTGGTCAAATGGATGAATTCATTAAGAATAGAAGCAATCAACTTTTTATTATTGTAGCTTCAATATTTATTTTATTGCTTTTTAGGCTGGCAAGCCTAACAATAGTAGATGGTGCTGATTATGCTGAAACTTCGGAGAATGTAAGAATAAAGGAATTGCCCGTAACAGCATGGCGTGGTGAAATAACCGACAGAAACGGCCTTTTACTGGCAGGAAACATACCGTCATTTACCGTAAAGCTTATAATAAGCGAAATACCGAAAGAAAACCTTGAGAACACGGCGGTAGACCTTATGGACATACTCGACCTAAAGGGAGAGGAACATATAGAATTTCCAATAGGGCTGGGCGAAAATGGCAACTTTGAATTTTCATACGACATTGATATTGAAGAGTGGCTTGAGAACAATCAATTGCATGAAGCGAAAGATGCCAGGACAGCTTTCGCCATGCTTAGGATGCGTGAGGAAATTGATGAGGATCTCAGTGTTTATGAGGCTCAGAATCTGTTGGCCCATAAAGGGATAACACCTCCTATTTCAGTCAAGAGCATGAAGTTTATTTCACAGATGAAAAAAGAGGAATTTTTGAAATCCTATGGCTTGGATTATGATTCAAGCTCAGAAAAAGCCTATTATGCAATAAGGGAATATTATGAAATCGGAAATGAATACACGATCTCCCAATCGCTGGACATTCTTGCGGTGAGGAATGCAATAAAAAACAAGGGTTACAGAAAATATCAGCCAATTACATTGGCTGATGATATTTCAGAAGAAACAGCCATATTGATTGAGGAAAAAGGAATGCATCTCCAGGGGATAGATGTTCAGATTGAACCGATAAGATATTATCCTGAGGGCAAACTTGCGGCTCATGTGCTTGGGTATCTAGGTAAAATAAGCACAACATCCGAAATCGAAAAATATATAAGTGGAATGGGGTATTCACCCAACGCATTCATAGGGAAAACAGGAATTGAAAAAAGCTATGAAAGTGAATTGAAAGGCAATGACGGTTTAAAAAAAGTTGAAGTCGATGTATATGGTCAATTGATATCTGAAATAAGCGAAGAGAAACCGGTCCCTGGTGAAAACATTGTTCTGACGATTGATTCCAAATTGCAAAAAACAGCCGAAGATGCGCTTGAAAAAGTATTGCAGAGAATACAGACCAAAGGTGTTTATGAAAGTCCCTGGGGGGATTATTCCTTTGGTGAACAATCTCCAAACGCTGATTCGGGGGCTGCTGTTGCGGTAGATGTAAACACAGGTGAAATACTTGCTATGGCTAATTTTCCCTCATACGACCCAAATCTCTTTACAACGGGAATAAATCAAAGCGATTGGAACAGTTTGCAACCTGAAAATTCAAGAAATCCATTGGCGGCAAGGCCAATGTACAATATAGCCGCGCTGACAGCAGTACAACCAGGGTCGACATTCAAGATGATAACCGGTCTTGCTGCTCTTGAACAGGGGCTTGATCCTTACAAGCAAATATATTCCGACGGAAGGATAGAACTTTCCGACCGTGATTTTGGATGCTGGATATGGAACGATTATCGCGCCAAGCATGGGCTTACCAACCTGATAAAAGCTATAGAGGTATCTTGCAATTATTATTTCTACAGCATCTCATCCGGATATGACTATTACAGGGACAAGCCTATGGATTTTGAAATGGACGTCGAGACTATGCTCGATTACGCTAAGAAATTCGGCTTGGGGGAGAACACCGGCATTGAAATTGAAGAGGCGGCTTATGGCGTTCCTGATCCAGATAAAGAAATAGCAAATAAAAAATATTACCTCAAGCTGAAACTCAAAAGTGTTGCCGAGTATTATTTCATACAATCAATTTACGATAACGAAGAGAAATTGAATGAAACTGTTGACGAAATTGCCAAATGGGCCGATGAAAACCCGTCAAGGGGCGAAATTATAAGAAGGTTGTCCCAAATTGGCGTGAGGGATGAGAAGGTTGAAAATTCAAGGATTTCAAAAGTCGAGTCTCTTGCCGACCTTGTAAAATACAGTTACTTCA
This sequence comes from uncultured Peptostreptococcaceae bacterium, assembly GCA_964644525.1. GTDB lineage: Bacteria > Bacillota > Clostridia > Peptostreptococcales > BM714 > BM714. The sequence goes on along the minus strand of CAZXWC010000001.1, from coordinate 44,838 downwards.
ACCAGATAGCTTGGGACGTCGGTGATACTTTCAACCTTGCCATAGGGCAGGGAGGACATACCTATACAGCGATTGAAATGGCAAGATACATCTCTGCAATCGCCAACGGGGGAACGCTTTATGACTTGACACTTGACAAGGGAAACAGAGGTTATGGAGAAAGCATAGAATTAAAGAATGAGGATAATCTTTCATATATAAGAGAAGGTATGCTTGAAGTTACACAAGGGGATCAAGGGACGGCAAGAACTATTTTTGCGGATTTTCCGGAAAAGGTGGGAGCGAAAACCGGGACTGCTCAAAAGCAAGGGAAAATTCCTCCGATTGATGAAGTCATCTATTTAAAGCAACATCTGAAAGACTACAATTCATATCTTAAAAAGCTTTCGGCTTCAGGAAAATACGAAGGTGATTCAATAGAATTGGCGCGAATTGAGTCTCTTGTGAATGAAATCACTACAAAACGCAACGAGGAGATAACGGCTTTAGAAAAAGCAGGAAACACGGGTGAAATTGCTGAAAGAGTCCGCCAAGGCTACTTGGATAAAGGTTCCATATGGAGATACTCACTTGACGAGTATACAAACGGAGCCATTGATAATGAGGAAATTGACAGATACAAAGATGATTACAAAAGTTTTGCATGGTTTGTGGCGTTTGCACCTTATGAAAATCCGCAAATTGCAGTGACGGTATTGCTTTTCCAAGGGGCTCACGGAGGATACGCTGCTCCGGTAGCAAGAGATATAATAGCTGAATACCTTGATGTTGATTTACCTGTTTCAGAAAACCCCGATGCTTTGGACAATGCAAGAGGAACGGAGTGATTTAATGCTTGAAAGAAAAATGCTAAAGCATTTCGATTGGACTCTTTTTGTGACAATGGTGTCCATAATTGCCTTGGGAGTCATAATGATTGCCAGTGCGACTCATTATGCTGAAAATGGGCTTACCAGACAAATAAAAATTCAGACAATAGCTTTTTGCCTGGGTATTGCAATAATGATAGTTATGCTTATAATCGATTACAACTATTTAGGGGATTTGTACAAGGTCGTATACGTATTGTCCATATTCATGTTGCTCCTTGTTTATATTCCCGGTCTTGGCGCGGTAAGAGGCGGAGCTAGGAGTTGGATAGACATAGGACCCATAGATATACAGACGTCCGAACTTGCAAAGATAGGTTTTATATTATCTTATGGAAAATTTCTTGAAAGCCGTTATGGTAAAATCGACAATATAATGGAGATTGCGATTTCGCTTCTTTTTCCGCTTCCATTCATATTTATTATATTGTTGCAACCGGATTTGGGAACAGCGTTGGTATTCGTAGTTATAACGCTTGGCATGCTCTTTATTGCCGGAATGCCTTGGAAATATTTCATTGCAGGAGGTGCATTGGGAATTGCCATGGTTCCTGTTGCATACAGGTTTATGGGAGACCACCAAAAGAGAAGGATAGACGCTTTTCTAAATCCTTCCAATACGGACTTGCCGGGAAATTACCAAGTCAGGCAATCCAAAATCACAATAGGATCGGGTCAGCTTTCAGGGAAAGGCCTTTTCATGGGAACGCAGACAAGATATGATTTTTTGCCCGTGCAGGAAACGGATTTCATCTTTGCGGTTTTGGTTGAGGAGCTTGGTTTTGTTGGGGGAGCCTGCCTGATAATTCTTTATTTTCTTTTGCTTTACAGAATGTTCAGCGTAGCAAAGAATTCAAAAGATGTATACGGCACATTGGTTGTGTCCGGGGTAATATCGATGTTTCTTTATCAAATCATTCAAAACATAGGAATGACAATGGGAGTGATGCCTGTAACAGGTGTTACGCTTCCCTTCATGAGCTACGGAGGAAGCTCTCTCATAATAAGCATGGCGGCGATTGGCATTGTGTTGGGAATTTCAGTCAGAAGGAAGAAAATTAAATTTTAGAAAGTATTATGGAGGATGGCAATGCAAATAGATTATCTATTGAAACAGGTTGAAAAGCCGAGCCGATACATCGGCGGGGAAGTCAATTCAGTAAACAAGGAAATAACGGGAGGGCAAGTACGTTTCGGGTTTGCCTTTCCAGACGTGTATGAAGTGGGGATGTCCTTCATGGGGCTTCAGATATTGTATTTTTTGCTCAATGATATGGAAGATGTGTATTGTGAACGGCTTTTTGCTCCATGGCCAGACATGGAGAATGCTATGAAAGAAAGCAAAACGCCATTGTTTACAATGGAATCGAGGACTCCTGCCGGCGAATTGGACATTATAGGATTCACCTTGCAATATGAAATGAGTTATTCAAACATACTAAACATGATGGATTTGGCGAATTTGCCGGTTTTTGCAAAAGACAGGGACGATTCCCACCCCATCGTAATAGCCGGAGGCCCATGCGCTTTCAATCCCGAGCCTGTTGCCGACTTTGTTGATATTGTTTTTATTGGCGATGCGGAGGACATTCTGCCAGAATTCATAAAAAGGTTTAAAACCCACAAGGCTGAAAAAACATCAAAAAAAGACTTCTTGAAAAAAATCACAGACATTCCCGGCATATACCTGCCTTCCTTTTATGAGCCTGTTTACAAAGACGGTATATATATGGAGACGAAACCGATTGAAAAAGAAGCTCCTTCTGTCGTAAAAAAGAACATGGTGATGGATCTTGACGAATCGTATTTTCCGGACAGGCAGATAATGCCTTATGCCGACGCGGTTCACGACAGGGCTGTAGTAGAGATTTTCAGGGGATGTACAAGAGGATGCAGATTCTGCCATGCGGGAATGGTATATCGGCCTGTGAGGGAAAGAAGTGTAGGCAAAATCGCTGAAATAACAGAAAATATCATTAAAAACACAGGATACGAGGAGATTTCTCTCGCTTCTTTAAGCACAAGCGACCACTCCCAAATAAGGCCTCTGGTTGAAATGCTGCTTGACCATTATGAAAGGGAAAAAGTGGGGATTTCACTTCCGTCCTTGAGGCTTGACAGTTTTCCTATAGAAATCCTTGAAAGAATACAATCGGTCAGAAAAACGGGATTGACTTTTGCTCCTGAAGCCGGAACCCAAAGGATGAGGGATGTAATCAATAAGGGGATTGCCGAAAAGGACCTTATGGAATCTGTTGTAAACGCATTCGACCTTGGATGGGATACGGTAAAACTGTATTTTATGATAGGACTGCCTACAGAGACCAAGGAAGATCTGGACGGAATTTATGACCTGGCAAAAAAAGTTGTAGAGGCATATTATAGAATGCCGAAGGAGAAAAGAAGAAGGAAGCCGAGGATAACGGTAAGCGTTTCGAATTTTGTGCCAAAAGCGTTTACGCCTTTCCAGTGGGAAGGCCAGGACCAGCCTTCAGTCTTCAACGAGAAGCACATGCATTTGAAAAAAATGTTCAAACGCGAGAAGGCTATTCAATTCAACTATCACGACTCCGAAACCAGTTTCATGGAATCGGTTTTCTCAAGAGGCGACAGAAGGCTTTGTGATGTGTTGCACAGGGCTTGGCTTTCGGGATGCAAGTTCGATAGTTGGAGCGATTACTTCGATTATGACAAATGGATAAAAGCAATGAAGGAATCGGGGCTGGATCCGCTTGCATATGCAAACAGGATTTCCGATTACGGGCAAGCTCTGCCATGGGACCATATAAGCGCGGGAATAGACAAGGGATTTCTTGAATCTGAAAATGAAAAAGCCAAAAGCGGCCAATTGACACCGGATTGCAGGCAGGGATGCTGCAACTGCGGCATTTTGACAAATTACAGGGGTGCGTGCAATGTATAGGATAAGAGCGAGATATGAAAAAAAGGGCAGGGTCAAGTACCTTGGGCATTTGGAAATGATAAAGGTTTTTGAAAGGGCGTTCAGGAGAATCGAAATTCCCCTAAAATACACTGAGGGATTCAACCCCCATCCTAAAATGAGTTTTGCCCTGCCTTCTTCTGTAGGTTTTTCAAGTATGGGTGAGTATATAGATGTTGAATTGACAGAAGCTCTTGCTATTGATGAATTTATAGAAAAGATCAATTTGTCTCTCCCGGACGGGCTCAATGTAATTGCCGGAGGATATGTGAATATAAAAGCCAAATCGCTGATGAGCCTGGTTGACTATTCGGAGTTTAAAATTGATTTTCCGTTTGATGAAGTCAAAAATAAAGATTCTATTTTACAGCTTGGAAAAATACTTGAATCGGGGCCGATTCCAGCGCAAAAGCGAACAAAGTCAGGCAAGATTGTTGAAAAAAACCTTAAAGATGATATACATGACTGTGAAATAGTGAACTTTGAAAACAATCAAATAGTTCTCAAAGTTCTTTTGAGCGCAGGGAGTAGAGGAAATCTTAATCCTCTTTTTCTGCTGAAGGGGCTGGGTGAGAAAACAGGTTGGGATATTGATCCTCGCAAGGTGAATGTTTTTAGGATAGATCTTTTGTCAAATGATGAAAGCGGACCGATTTCTTTAGAAAAAACGGCTTCAGAGGGTGAGATTCAATGAATGTAATTGTTTTCAACACAATTGGCAGCATGAAGAGAGCTGCAGTTATTTTTGACGATACGGTTTACAAATTGGAGATTTCAGAAGGGCAAGAGGGTGGAATAGGCGATATTTATATGGGAAGGGTTGAAAAGGTTCTCGATTCTATGCAGGCGGCATTTGTGGATATTGGATTGAACAGAAACGGATATTTGCAAAAGGACGAAATAAAGGGCGGTTATGGCAAGGGTAGAATTTCCGAGTTGATAAAATCAGGAGATGAAATAGCTGTTCAGATAAAAAAAGGAGCTATAGGCGGAAAGGGCCCTAAATTGACAGGAAAGCTAAGCGTACAGGGGGATGGATTGGTTTTTTATGACGATGACAAGAACAGGATTGCGGTTTCAAATAAAGTTGTAAAGGCAAAATCAATAAGGCGGCTGAAGGAATTGGCTTATGAAATGCATAAAGAACCCTGCGGAATGATAATAAGGACCCATGCGGAAACACTTTCGAATGAGGCCATAAAGAAAGATTACAGAAAGTTGCAAGCTAAATGGAAAGATGTTTGTGTACAAAAGACTTATGCAAGAGCCCCCAAAAGGATATACAAGGGTGCTGATTTTGCAGTCGAAAAAGTAATAAACAATTCATACAGGGGAATAGACAAAATTGTTTTCGATTGTGTTGATGACATGGAAAATGTTTTGGGGTCGTGTTTGGGAATAAGTGGTGATATTTGCGAATTGCGGGATATCTCGGATGGATGGGACACCTTTTCGTTTTATTCTACCGGCAAGGCGCTGGAAGAATCTGTGAAGAAAAAAATATGGCTGGAAAGTGGAGGAAACATAATAATTGAAGAGACCGAGGCCCTCACATCTATAGATGTGAATTCTGCAAAAAGTGCAAGTGGAGGCTTCGTAAATATAACAAATAGTGAAGCTGCCGTTGAAGCTGCGAGGCAAATAATGCTTAGAAATCTTTCGGGCATGATACTTATCGATTTTTTGGATGCGGACAAAAGAGTTCAGGAAGAGATATGTGAAATAATGGTCGGTATTTTTGAAAAATACGACAATCGCAAATTTGATATTTATGGATTTACAAAAGCAGGTCTTCTTGAAATGTCCAGGGAGAAAAAGGGCCTTTCATCGAGAAGATTTCATATGCGGGAAGAGACGTTTGAGAAACCCGCCTATACTTTGGGAAAAATAGAGAAGGAACTGGCCAGAATAAAATCTGAAACATCAATGAAAAAATTGGAGCTTTGCACAGATTGTCAAATGGCTTCATGGCTGGAGAAAATTGATTATGAAGCTATTGCTGGAGAAAGATACGGACAGTGTGTTAAAATAAGAATAAACAAGGAAATGAAGGCGGGAGAATTTGAAATCATCTATTTATAAATGGAGAAGTTTGTGATATAATCGTTTTGTTGATTATGTGCTGAATGTATGGTATTATGCATTAGCACGGAGAACCGCACGGATCAGGTATTAAGAGCTTTTGCCACCTGACTTCGGCGAGATTGTTTAGAGGAGGTGTACAAGGAATGTATGCAATTATTGAAACAGGTGGAAAACAATACCGAGTACAGGAAGGCGATACGCTTTTCATCGAAAAACTCAATGAATTGGAAGGCGGAAAGATAAATTTCGAAAAAATTCTCGCTTTTTCCAATGAAGGCGAAGTTTCATTTGGAAAACCTTATGTTGAAGGAGTTTCGGTTGATGCAACGGTTCTTGAGCAAGGCAAGGGACCGAAAGTCATCGTTTACAAGTATAAAGCCAAAAAGGATTATAGAAAGAAGCAAGGACATAGACAGCCGTATACAAAAGTCAAAATTGACGCAATCAACGCGTAAGGAAGTTGGAACAACGTCATGATAGAAATAATGGTTTTTAGAAAAGATACTGAAATCATGGGGTTTGAAGTTTCCGGACACGCTGAAAGTGATGAATACGGCAGGGACATAGTTTGCGCAAGCGTTTCTGTTCTCGCTCAGACAGCGGTAAACGCTCTTGGAGAACTTACCGGCATTGATTTTGAATACGATGTGGCGGAAGGCTATCTTAGATGCATGGTTCCGAAGAAGTTGCCGCTTGATGAAAAGCAAAGAGTGGCGACAATAATGAAAACAGTTTATGTGGGATATGAAAGCGTTGCTGAAAGCTATCCCGATTATGTAAATATTCGTATAAGGAGGTGCGACGATTATGATGATTAAAATGAATCTCCAACTTTTCTCAAGTAAGAAGGGTGTCGGTTCTTCGAAGAACGGTAGAGACAGTGAATCAAAGAGATTAGGCGTCAAAAGGGCTGATGGACAATTTGTGAGCGCTGGAAGCATTCTGGTCAGACAGAGAGGCACTAAAATCCATGCGGGTTTGAATGTCGGCAGAGGCGGGGATGATACGCTATTTGCAAAGGCTGACGGGATTATAAAGTTCGAACGAAAAGGCAAGGATCGAAAACAGGCTAGTGTTTATCCGGCAAGTGTTGACGTTCAATAGAAAAATGGCCCATGCCCTTTATGAGGTATGGGCTTTTTATCGTTAGAGGGTGGAAATATGTTTATAGATGAGGCAAAAATTTCGGTAAGGGCAGGAAATGGTGGAAACGGAGCGGTCTCTTTCAGGCGGGAAAAATATGTTCCTGACGGAGGACCTGACGGCGGAGATGGAGGAAATGGAGGAAATATAGTATTTCAAGTCGACGACGGAATGAAAACGCTTATGGATTTTCGCTATAAGACAAAGTACAGTGCGGAAAATGGAGAAGATGGCAGGAAAAAGAAAATGTCCGGCAAGAACGGCCGCCATTTAACCTTGAATGTTCCGCCAGGAACAGTGGTCAAGGATGCGGAAACGAATCTTATAATTGCAGACCTTGTGGAAAAAGGACAATCTGTAGTAATAGCAAGAGGCGGTAATGGCGGAAACGGTAATACAAGATACAAGAGTTCGATACGCCAAGCCCCAAATTTTGCCGAAGCAGGCGATCCTGGAGATGAAAAAATTCTTCTACTAGAACTTAAGCTTCTTGCAGAGGTCGGCTTGATAGGTTTGCCAAATGTAGGGAAATCGACTATCCTTTCCAAGGTCTCGAAAGCCAAACCCAAAATAGCCAATTATCATTTTACTACGATTCATCCGAATTTGGGAGTTGTAGAAGCTGTGAAGGGTAAAAGTTTCGCATTGGCTGACATACCCGGGCTTATTGAAGGGGCCCATGAGGGCACAGGCTTGGGGCATGATTTTTTAAGGCATATAGAAAGGACCAGGCTCCTTGTCCATGTCGTAGACATATCGGGCTCTGAAGGGCGAAATCCCGTAAATGACTTCGAAATGATCAATGATGAACTTAAGTCCTATTCGATTGATTTGGCTGCCAAAAAACAGATTGTGGTAGGCAACAAGACTGATTTGGCCGATGATCCGGCCTGCATGGACACTTTCCGAAAAGAAATGGAAAGCAGGGGATACGAGGTGTTTTTCATTTCAGCTGCTTCGAGTGACGGTTTGGATGGGTTAATGAAAGCTGTAACCGGCATGTTGGACAAAATTCAAACTGTGGAAAAGGTGAACGATCAGCAAGACAAGGAAGACCACAAGGTTTACAGATATAAAAAGAGGGAACAAGACTGGAAAATAGAAAAAACAAATAAAACATTCAGGATTACGGGATATTCGGTTGAAAAACTTATGAAATCAACCAATTTCGAAGATTGGGATTCGGTACAGAGATTTCAGGGAATATTAAAAAACAAGGGCATTTTTGAAGAATTGAAAAAAATGGGAGCAGAAGACGGTTCGACAATTGAAATAGAGGGATATGAATTCGATTACATTGATTGAGGGGGTGTATGAATGACTGGCAAACAAAGAAGTTATCTTAAAGCCATGGCCAACGGGCTTGCGACAAAAGCTCAGATAGGAAAAGAAGGGATAAGCGATGCGGTTTTGCTTCAATTGGATCAAATTCTTGAAGCGAGAGAGATTGTAAAAGTGCATGTGCTTGAAAATTGCCAATTATCGGCAAAGGAAGCTGCAAATGAAGCCGCAGAAGCATTGAAAGCGGAATTCGTACAGTCGATAGGAAGGAAATTCGTTATATACAGAGAATCAAAAGATAATAAGACCATTGAACTGCCGTAGACTTTTTCATTAGAAAATTTATTTTTCGCGGAGGATTGAATGTTTAAAAATCAATTGGTGCTGGAGGACGATAAAAAATACAAAATAGGCATAATGGGTGGCACATTCGATCCCATTCATTATGGACATCTTGTTATAGCTGAACAGATTAGGCAAAACTATAATCTTGACAAGGTTATCTTCGTTCCAGTTGGGATACCCCCACACAAGAGGGGACTCAGAATAACAAAGGGAGAACATCGATATTTAATGATTTTGCTTGCCACGATGACCAATCCATACTTGGATGTTTCGCGCTTCGAGATAGACAAGAAGGAAGTTTCGTATACAATTGAGACCATGAGGCAACTAAAGAAAAAATACATCGATAAAAACGTGGAGTTTTATTTCATAATCGGGGCGGATGCAATAAATACAATCGAATCATGGAAAGAACCGGCTGAATTGCTTAAGATGTGCAAATTCATAGCAGCCACAAGACCCGGTGTGACAAATAGCAACATGTCTTTTATGATAGAGTATTATAAAAACACCTATTCCGCCGATATTCAGACCATGACGGTATCGGCTGTGGACATTTCATCCACGGACATAAGGAATAGAATCGCTTGCAACAGGCCGATAAAATATTTGCTTCCTGAAGCGGTGGAACACTATATAATGAAGAGCGGATTGTATTCGGAGAGCAAGGATGTTTAAGCGCAAAGATGTTGTAAAATGGTTAAGCGGGAATTTGAAAAAAACCAGGTTTGACCATGTTATGGGTGTTCTGAATGTGGCTGTTGAGCTGGCAGAAGTCCACGGAGTTTCGAAGGAAAAAGCAGAAACTGCTGCACTATTTCATGATTATGCTAAAAATTTTTCAGATGAAGAAATGCTAACGCATATAGAAAATGAAAATCTGTATGATGATAATCTTTCTGTATGCGATTCTTTAAATCTTTATCATGGTATAGTCGGGGCAAGAATTGCCGAGAAAGAATATGGAATAGACGATTCCGACATTCTGAACGCCATAATTAACCATACATTTGGAAGAGTCGGAATGTCCAAGCTTGAGAAGATAATATATCTGTCGGACATGATGGAAGCTTCGAGAAATTTCGAAGGTGTGGAAGAAATAAGAAAAATAGCTTTCTTGGATTTGGACAAGGCGATGATTGTGGCAATAGACAAAACGCTCATTTACCTCATAGGCAGAGGCGAGGCTATAAACATAAATACTATATGCGCAAGAAATGATTTGTTGGCGGCAAGTGAAAAAGGGACAGTTAAAAAAGGAGGCGTCTAAGATAGACAATAAAAAAATAAGAGAAATAGTGAAATCGATTGATTCTAAAAGTGGTACAGATATAGAAGTTTTGGATATTTCAAAACTTACAAGTGAAATGGAAGTTTTCATCATCGCGACGGGAAGAAGCGATAGAAACACAATGGCGATAGCCGATGAAGTGGAATACAATCTTAAAAGGATGGACATGTTTCCGTCTCACAAAGAGGGATACAGGAACGGAAGCTGGATACTTCTTGACTATGGAGATGTTGTTGTACATATATTCAAACCGGAGGAACGCATATTTTACAGTTTGGAAAAGCTTTGGAGCGGTTCCACACGATTGGATGTTGACAGTTTGCTGTAAAATAATTAAAATGGATAGTAACTGAATATGGAACAAGGGGAGCAGTAGGAAGATTCTTCTGTCAGAGAGAACCTGCGATTGCTGGAAGCAGGCACAGAAATAATCCGAACTCGCCCCATCGAAACAGGAGTGGCTTCCTTTATCAGGCTTCAAGAGGGCTTTATTGTCAAGTAGGGTGGTACCGCGAGAAAACCTCGTCCCTATGGGGAACGATTGTTTCTAGTGGTGCTTTTTTTATTGCAGATTTTAATGAGGGAGGAGTACCTTAATGGAAAGATACAACTTTAATAAAATCGAGGAAAAATGGCAGAAGGAATGGGAAGATAAGAATATTTTTAAAGTGCACGAGGATGTCGAAAAAGAAAAATACTATGTGCTTGAGATGTTTCCCTATCCTTCGGGAAAATTGCACATGGGACATGTGAGGAATTATTCAATAGGCGATGTAGTGGCTCGTTACAAGAAGATGAATGGTTTCAACATACTTCATCCCATAGGATGGGACGCTTTCGGCTTGCCTGCTGAAAACGCGGCAATAAAAAACAACATACATCCAGATATATGGACCAAGCAGAATATTGCCGAGATGAAACGACAACTGAAACAATTGGGACTGAGCTATGACTGGGACAGGGAAGTTACCACATGCAGCGAGGAATACTACAAATGGACTCAATGGATTTTTGTACAACTATATAAAAACGGACTTGCTTACAAGAAAAAATCCGCAGTCAACTGGTGTCCGTCTTGTGAAACAGTTTTGGCCAATGAACAGGTTGTAAATGGAAAATGCGAACGTTGCGAAACAACAGTTGTAAAGAAAAACCTTGATCAGTGGTACTTCAAGATTACAGATTACGCACAGAGGCTTCTGGATGATTTAAATCTGCTCGAAGGCTGGCCGGAAAAAGTCAAGACAATGCAAAAGAACTGGATTGGTAAAAGCTACGGGTCCGAAATGACCTTTGAGATTGAGGGCATGGAAGAGAGCATGGAAGTTTTTACAACAAGGCCCGATACAACATACGGAGTCACTTTTATGGTTTTTGCCCCGGAACATCCATTGGTTTATGAGATGGTAAAGGGAACAGAATACGAATCCGATTTCACTGCTTTCATGGATAAGATAAGATCTTCAAGCGAAATTGAAAGGACGTCTGAAAACATCGAAAAAGAAGGATTTTTTACCGGCAAATATTGCATAAATCCTTTAAATGGGGCAAGAATACCTATTTATGTAGCCAATTACGTTCTTATGGGTTACGGTACCGGAGCAATAATGGCTGTACCCGCCCATGATGAAAGAGACTTTGAATTCGCAAAGAAATACGGACTCAGAATAATTCCGGTAATAACTCCGGAAGACAGGCTTCTGACCGAAGAAATGGAAGAAGCTTATATAGGCAATGGAAAAATGATCAATTCTGGAAAATTCAATGGACTTGACAGCAGAGAGGCAATAGACAAAGTAAGCGAATATATGGAAGAGGCGGGCATAGGCAACAGGACAGTAAACTTCAGGCTTAGGGATTGGCTTATTTCAAGGCAAAGATACTGGGGAGCACCCATACCTATAGTATTCTGTGAAAAATGCGGAGAGGTTGCAGTTCCGGAAGAGGACCTTCCTGTAAAACTGCCTACTGATGTCGCTTTCAGCGGCAAGGGGGATTCGCCTCTTGGAACAAGCGAGACTTTTGTTGAGACCACATGTCCACTATGCGGAGGCAAGGCCCGCAGGGAAGTTGATACAATGGACACATTTGTATGTTCTTCCTGGTATTTTTTGAGATATACAGATGCGATAAACGACAAAGAAATCTTCAGCAGGGAAAATGCGAAATACTGGATGAATGTTGATCAATACATTGGTGGTGTGGAGCATGCCATACTTCATTTGCTTTATGCTCGTTTTTTTAATAAATTCCTTTACGACCAGGGATTGTCACCTGAGACCGAGCCTTTCAAAAACCTCTTAACCCAGGGAATGGTATTGAAAGACGGATCAAAAATGTCCAAGTCCAAAGGCAATGTAGTGAGCCCCGAGGAGATAATTGACAAATACGGTGCGGACACAGCAAGGCTTTTCATACTTTTTGCATCACCGCCTGAAAAAGACCTTGAGTGGAGCGATGCCGGAGTTGAAGGTTCATTCAGATTCCTAAACAGGGTTTGGAGACTTGTCCACTATTTGCTTGAAGATGTAGCGGCGCAGGGGAGACTTGTTGAAGGCCCAATGGAAAAAGAAATGCAATACCACATACATTCTACAATAAAGAAGGTTTCTGACGATATTGAGGGACGCTTCAATTTCAATACGGCAATAAGCGCAGTAATGGAGCTTGTAAATGAAACTTACAAATATATGGACATGGAATACGACCATGCAACAATGAAGGAAGCTGTTGAGACTGTATTGACCCTGCTTGCTCCGTTTGCACCTCATATGATGGAAGAGCTTTGGGAAATATCAGGGCATGAAGGCAGCGTGCATGATTTGCCTTGGCCTTCATATGATTTGGCAAAGACAGTGCGCGATGTTGTTGAGATAGTTGTGCAAATAAACGGAAAAGTCAAAGAAAGGCTTACAATTGAAAGAAAAACGGAAAAAGAAGCGGTTGAAAAACTTGTTATGGAAAGCGACAAGATAAAGACCGAGCTGGAAGGAAAGGAAATTAAGAAATTAATTTACGTTCCTGGGAAACTTGTCAATATTGTAGTAAAATAATATTGACAAGACTATTAGGAGGTAGAAAAATGAAAATCAAAATGTTTAATACTGAAAATGCGCCCGCGGCTGTAGGACCTTATTCACATGCAGTGATTGCCGGCGAAATGATTTATGTGTCCGGTCAAGTTCCTTTCGATCCAGGCAAGGGTCAATTGGTAAAGACGGGAGTTGAGGATGAGGCAAGGCAATGCCTCGAGAATTTGAAAACTATCTTGATTGACGCGGGAAGTTGCCTTGAAAATGTAGTGAAAGCTACAATTTTCATAAAGAATATGGACGATTTTGGAAAAATAAACACTGTCTACGGAACATACTTCAGCCAACATAAACCTGCAAGGGCTTGTGTTGAAGTTGCAAAGCTTCCATTGGGCGTAAATGTGGAAATTGAAGTGATTGCGGCTTTATAGAGTAAACCGAGAAAACTCCCGATGTTGGATATCATCGGGAGTTTTTGTTTTTTTGCTTCCTTTCTTTAATCCGCTTAAGTCTTTTTACTGTTACATATGTTCTACGCGCGATATAGATAAAAAGAAGGACTGAAATGCTTGCGAGCCAATTTATTCTTTCTGCCAGTTTAGACAAGGTATCCTTCCATGTTTTTTCGGGTATGGTCTTTTCGGCCATTAGAGGGATGGTTCCTATGAGTTTTTCGTCTATTGAATAGGTTACTTTGCCTACCAAGTCGCCTTTTACAACAGGGGCGTTTAGGTTTTCGTTAATATGGATTTCACTTTTGACGGCATCCGGGGGAGTTCCTGCCGGGAGGGTATGAATAAGATTTTCGCCACTTACAACTTCAAGAGTCTTTTCTTTGCCTCCGGATATATCAGCTGTTATTAATCTTTCACCCTTGTTTGAAAGGTTAATGTTTTCAAAAGAATCCAACCCAAAGTCTATCAGCTTGCGGGAGTCAGTGTAAATGTTCTTTTGCCTGGATTTGAAAACAACAGTTATTACTCTTCGACCACCCTTAGAGGCGGTTGTGACAAGGCATTGTTGTGCTGCTATAGTGTATCCGGTTTTTATTCCGTCTACAATTGGGTACTTTATGTCTATCCAGTTTCCGTCATAGTAAATTTGGTTACCGCTTCCCCGGCCCCAAAGGAAACGGTTTCCGTTTTTCAAATAACGGGATTCGGGCTGTTTTTCACTTGGATCTATAATATAGTTGACAGTATGCACAATCTCTTTAAATACATCATTTTCGTAAGCTTGGCGAGCAATCAGAGCCATGTCGCGGACAGTTGTAACATGACTTTTGTCCGGAAGGCCGTTGGGATTCGCAAAATTTGTATTGATTGCGCCAATTTCCTTTGCACGCGAGTTCATAAGATCGACAAAATTTTCAACATCGCCTGAAACAGCTTTGGCCAAAGCGACTGCCGCATCGTTTGCAGACTCAAGAAGCAAGGCATGGAGAAGATCCTTTATTGAGATTATTTCATCAGCAAACAAATATATTCGACTTCCTTCGGTGAAGGGTGTTTCATCGTCTATGACAACATTGGTGTCAAGCTCAAGGGCTTCTATGGAAAGCAGAGCGGTCATTATTTTGGTTGTGCTGGCAGGGTACATCTTCTTGTCCGGATTTTTGGAAAAAAGTATTTCTCCTGAATCGTAATCCATCACTATTGCGGATTCGCCGACTATCTCGGATGACGACAAAGCATGAGACGGAAGGGTTAATGCAATCATAATAGACAGCATCAGGGGGAAAGTCAAAAGCAGCCTTTTTAATGGAGTGTTTTTATTTGCCAACTGATCACCTCTTTCTTTTACAATTAACAATTATAGCAGAAAAAGGTCGGCTGTTCCATCAAAGACAATATACACTTGATTGGATATATGTGGTATCATTATTGTGTCACTAACTTCGGAGGTATTTGCTATGCTTGACGGAAGAGACAGCAGATTTAAAATAACAATTATTTTATTGGCTGCAGCCATAATTATTGTTGGAATCTGGGGCTTTAAATTGAAAAAGGAACGGGAATCAAAGATTCGCCAGCAGTTTTTGCAAGAAACAGAAAAGCAGACAGAACAGTCATTTGAGGATGTCGAGGATGAAATTTCGGAATTTATATATGTCGACATATGTGGAGCCGTTGTGGAAGAGGGTTTTTATGAATTGCCAGTTGACTCACGCGTATTCGATGTTGTGGAAATGGCGGGCGGACTTTTGGAAAATGCCGACAAAAAGCGCATTAACCTTGCTCAGAAGGTATATGATCAGGAAAAGATAATTATTCCTGCATTTGGTGATGACTTTACAGAGGAAGAAACAAGGGGCGGACTTGTAAATATTAATACCGCAAGCAAGTCTATGCTTGAGGACCTCCCAGGCATAGGGCCTGTTTACGCGGAACGCATAGTTGCATACAGGCAAGAATGTGGGGGTTTTAAAAGCAAGGAAGAACTAATGGAGATTAAGGGGATAGGGGAAAAAACCTATTTAGGCATGGAAGAATCTATTTGCATTTATTGAGGAGGATTGAAAATGGACGAAAGAAGCGTAAAGCGTTTGACGGAACTTTCAAAAAGTTCGGGCTGAGCGGCGAAAATAGGTCCCGAGACCTTATCGCAGGTTCTGCGAGATTTGCCGAAGTTTGATGATGAAAATCTCATAGTCGGATTTGATAAATCAGACGATGCTGCAGTATATAGAATAAACGACGACAATGCAATAATACAGACTCTGGATTTTTTTACACCGATTGTTGACGATCCGTATCTTTTTGGACAGATTGCGGCGACAAATTCCCTGAGCGATGTGTATGCAATGGGAGGAAAACCTGTCATCGCTATGAACATAGTGGGTTTTCCCAAATATCTTGACATAAAAGTATTGGGGGAAATACTAAAAGGTGGAGCGGACAAGGTCAAGGAGGCGGGTGCGCTTTTGATAGGGGGGCATTCAGTAGAAGACGACGAACCCAAATATGGTCTTTCAGTTACAGGATTCGTACATCCTGAAAAAGTGATAACAAATTCAGGGGCAAAGCCCGGTGACGTATTGATTTTGACAAAACCCCTGGGGAGCGGAATACTTTCAACTGCCATAAAGGCTGATTTGCTTGAAAAGGAAGCAGTGGACAGGGCGATAAAGGTCATGAATACGCTGAATCGTGAAGCAGCCGAAGGAATGGCGGAAGTAGGAGTAAACGCGTGTACTGATGTTACAGGATTCGGGCTTATGGGTCACGTGTTTGAAATGGCAAAGGGAAGCGGAACTACTTTTGTCATTGAGGCGAAAAAGGTTCCCATAATTGAAGGGACATTCGAAATGGCGAGTATGGGAATCATACCAGGAGGTGCTTACAAGAACATGGGATTTGTTGGCAGGGAGGTGTCTTTTGCCGAGTCTGTATCGATAGACATACAGAATGTGCTTTATGATCCGCAGACATCAGGTGGTCTTTTGATATGTCTTCCGGAAAAAGAGGCTGAGAAGTTGATGGAAAAGTATAAGTATACCCTAAACCTCGAATTCGCATTGATAGGACACGTAAAGGAAAAAGGCAGTACATTCATAGAAGTCTTTTAGAAAAGAATGAATAATGAAAAAGCAACAAATTAAAAAAGCCTGCCGGATTTCCGGCAGGCTTTTGGATTTGAACTAAGCGCTAAGCTTTTCCTTTTCCTCATACTCTTTGGTCCATTTGAAGATGGATCCGCTAAGTGCGAGAAGAGCAACAAGGTTTGGCATAGCCATAAGTCCGTTAAATGCGTCTGAAATACTCCAAACGAATCCAAGAGGAATAGTGGCGCCTACGTATGTGAGAATAACCCAAGCCCATTTGTAAGGCATTTCAGCTTTGAGGCCGAAGAGGAATTCAGCACATTTAGATCCATAGTAGTACCAACCCAAGATGGTCGAGAAAGCGAAGAACATCAGGCCGAATGACACTATGAAGGATCCGAATCCAGGCATTGCGATACCAAAGGCCCTTGAAGTAAGTGCCGCGCCTGTGAGTTCGTCAGTAACAGACATCAATCCGTTCGCGTCGAATGTAAGGAGTCCTGAAACCAATATTACCAGCGCAGTCATTGAGCATACTACTATAGTGTCAAGGAAAGAACCCAGAGAGGCAATAATTCCTTGAGTTATAGGATTATCATTTTTGGAGGCTGCGTGTGCTATAGGAGCTGAACCTAGTCCTGCTTCATTAGAGAACACACCACGAGCAACACCCATACGTATTACGGTTCCAACGAATCCGCCGCTTACAGCGTTTGCGTTGAATGCGTTAGAGAATATCATTCCGAATGCAACTCCAACTTTTCCAGCGTTCGTGAAAAGTATGAAAAGCGATCCGAGTACATATATTATGGCCATTACCGGAACAATTTTTTCGGTAACTCTTCCAATACTTTTGATTCCTCCTAGTATAACGAGTGCAGTAAGAACAGCGATGACGGCACCTGAAATGACAGGGCTTAAGCCGATTGTTTCATCCATTGCTGCAGCAACTGAATTCGATTGAACCATGTTGCCGATTCCGAAAGAAGCGATAAATCCGAATACAGCGAAAGCTCCTCCGAGCCATTTCCAGTTTCCACCGAACTTGTCTTCCATGCCTTTCCATGCATAGTACATAGGTCCACCGGATTTTTCACCTTTATCGTTTGTTTGTCTGTATTTGATGGCAAGTACGGCTTCACCGTATTTTGTTGCTCCACCAACAGCTGCAGTTATCCACATCCAGAATATGGCTCCGGGTCCACCGACTGCCAAGGCTGTTGCAACACCTGCGATGTTACCAGTACCGATTGTTGCAGCAAGTGAAGTCATAAGAGCTTGGAATGGAGTTATGTCTCCATCGCCCATTGCTTCTTTAGAAAATAAAAGTTTAAATGCGAATTTCATTCTTCTGAACTGAACAACCCTTGTTCCAATTGTGAGAACAAATCCTGTTCCTACCAAGAACACGATCATTACAGGTCCCCATGCGAATGAGCCAATTTGACCAATTAGAGCATTAAAAGCTTCCATTAAATAAGTCCCCCTTTTTTGGTTGAAATAAAAAAATCTTAAATACCTAAAAAATACTTAAGATGCTCAAATAATATTTATTCCCCCTTTACGTTGAATGTATACAGGTTTGCTAATAAAATAACAACAAGTGTGAATTTTCAAAATAATCCCTGTATCAATTAAATTATAGATATAATTCAATTATTTTTCAAGGATTTATTTTTAAAAATGCGAAATTTTGGATAATTTCAAAATTTCGGGCAAATCTAAAAATACAATTTAAAATGATAAAATAGAAAAATTGTTGTATTGTGTTATAATTTACTAGAATGAAAAGAATTTATGTGGGGTGATAAATTTGAACCGGAATGCATTGTTGAGATACCTTCCCAAGGTTGACGATCTTTTGGGGAATGATGCTATAAAGGAAAAGCTTTTAGTGACTTCAAGGACCTTGGTGTTGGAATCCATAAGGGAAGCTATCGAAAATGCCAGAAAAAACATAATTGAAGGAAATATCGAGGAATCGAATGCTAAAGATTTGAGGGAAAAGATTTTGTCCTGTGCAGTAGAAAATATTGCAAGGAAAAGCGAGTACAATTTGCGTCCAGTCATAAATTGCACGGGCGTTGTTTTGCATACAAATCTTGGAAGGGCGCTATTGAGCGAAAAAGCCGTTGATAGGATAAAGCAGGTGGCTGCAAACTATTCCACTCTCGAATACGATTTGAAATGCGGAAAGAGAGGCTTGAGGTACAGCCATATTGAGGAGATAATTTGTAAAATTACCGGGGCTGAGTCGGCTTTTGTTGTAAACAACAATGCGGCCGCTGTTTTGCTTGCGTTGAATACCTTGTCTGAAGGAAAGGAAGCGATAGTATCACGGGGACAGTTGGTGGAAATAGGAGGTTCCTTCAGAGTTCCAGATGTTATGAGGCAGAGCGGCGCCATACTGAGAGAAGTCGGGACGACCAACAAGACCCACTTGAGGGATTATGAAGAAAACATAAACGAAAATACCGGAGTATTGCTAAAGGTCCATACAAGCAATTACAGAATACTCGGATTTACAGAGGAAGTTCCTGTATGGGAATTGGCTGGAACAGGCGAAAAAACGGGTATACCAGTTTTGGAAGATATAGGAAGCGGAACTTTGATAGATTTTTCAAAATATGGAATGGTGGGAGAACCTACAGTTCAGGAAGCGGTGCGTTATGCTGATGTTGTTACTTTCAGCGGGGATAAAATGCTCGGTGGACCCCAGGCAGGGATAATAGTGGGCAAGAAGAAATATCTTGACGAAATGAAAAAGAATCCTTTTACAAGAGCCTTCAGGGTGGATAAAATGACTTTGGCCGGGCTCGAGGCGACTTTCAGGCATTATCTTGATCAGGAAGAGGCGCTTGAAAATATACCGACATTGAAGTTTTTAACCGCATCGGCGGATTCTTTAAAGTCCAGGGCGTCCAGCTTGGCTGAAATGATAAAAAGAAGTGCCCCGGATTTTGAAGTTTATGTTGAAGAGGGTCAATCACAGGTTGGAGGAGGTTCCATGCCACTTGAGAGCTTGCCCGCGCATTTGGTGTCCGTAAGAAGCGGGAAACTTTCATCGTCCAGGATTGAAAGCGGTTTGAGAAAGAACAGTCCGCCTGTAATTGCAAGGATAAATGATGAAAAAGTAGTTTTGGATGTGAGAACCATCCTAGACAGTCAATTCGATTACGTGGCAGAGGCGTTTGGAAACTTGAAAGAAGGGATTGATGTATGATGAAGCATGTCATAATAGGGACGGCAGGTCATATTGATCATGGTAAAACCACCCTTATAAAAGCTATGACAGGAAGAGACACCGATCGTCTTCAAGAAGAGAAAAAAAGAGGAATCACTATTGATTTGGGATTCACTTACTTTGATTTGCCCGGAGGCAAAAGAGCTGGCATAATTGATGTCCCAGGGCATGAAAAGTTTATTAAGAACATGCTTGCAGGTGTAATAGGAATGGACATAGTGGTTCTTGTTGTCGCAGCGGACGAGGGAATAATGCCTCAGACAAAGGAACATATGGACATACTCAGCTTTTTGGACATACCTAAAGGGTTTATTGTGCTTACAAAATGCGACATGGTAGATCAGGAATGGCTGGAACTGGTAAAGGAAGATGTGTCAAGTCAGGTTGAGGGGACACTCCTTGAGGATTCTAAGATTATGGAAGTTGATTCAATAAGCGGCAGGGGAATAGGAAACCTTGTTGAAAAGCTTGATGAAATGAGTGAGTATGTGGGGGAAAGAGATTATGCTAAGCCGGCTAGAATACCTATTGACAGGGTTTTCAGTCTTACAGGTTATGGAACTATAATAACTGGCACGCTAATGGAGGGTTCAATAAAAAAAAGTGATATGCTTGTTGTTTATCCAAGCATGAAAAAGGCAAAGGTAAGAAACATACAAGTTCACGGGGAAGATGTGGACAGGGTATATGCCGGACAGAGAGCGGCCCTCAATATCGCGGGCCTTAAGAAAAACGAATTGTACAGGGGAGAGGTAATTGCCGAAATCGATTCGATGGAAAACACCATGATGCTCGACGTAAAGCTTTCTCTTACAAAAGATGAAAAAAGAAGATTGGAAAACTGGACTAGATTGAGACTCTACCATGGATCGGCTGAAATACTTTGCCGACTTGTATTGCTCGATCGGGAAGTTCTTGAACCGGGAGAAACATGTTTCGCGCAACTCAGGCTTGAGAAGACACACGCTTTCAAGTATGGAGATCATTTTGTTGTAAGGTATTATTCTCCGCTTGAAACTGTTGGTGGAGGGGAAGTAATAGACGCCAATCCCCGAAAACATAAAAGATTCAATGAAGATACTATTGATGCCCTGGAATTAAAGAGCGGGGGAAATAAGAAGGACATAATCGAGCAGCTGATAAGAAGTGTTCCGGAGCATTTTATTGACATGCAGGAAATTCAAAAGTCCACCGGATTACAAAAGGATGAAGTTGAGTCATTCATATATGAACTGCTTGATGAAGGGTGCATATACCGCATGAATGAATCATACATGCATGTTCAAAGTTTCGAGGCCGTTGAGGAAAAGGCTCTTAGGATAGCAAATGAATACCATAGGGGAAATCCATACAGGAATGGCATCCCAAAAGAGGAATTTAAAAATAAGTTGTTGGGTGGTAGAAATGGATATATATTTGAACATCTTCTTTCAAAAATGACTGCAGGCGGGTCTTTAGTAGCTGAAGGGCATGTTGTAAGGCTTAAAAACTTCAAAATAGTATTGGGGGAAAAGGATTCAAAATTAGCCGGGAAATTGATTGAATACTATGATGGGGCGGGCCTTACACCAGACAATTTCACGACAATAAAGGCAAGGTTGGGAATAGGCAAAAAGGAAATGCCCGTTTTCGAATACTTGCTTCAGGAAGGTGCGATTGTAAAGGTTGATGAGGAATTGTACTATTCGAAGGCTACATACGACAGAATACTTGAAAAGGTTCGTGAAATACTTACGGAACAAGGGTTCATAAGCCTTAAAGAATTCAAGGAAGCTTTTAATTTATCGCGAAAATATGCGATTGCCTTGCTTGAGCATTATGACAACTCTAAAATAACCAAGAGGGACGGAAATAGAAGAATTCCTTTTTGATTAAATGGATAGAAAGGGAAAAATAATATTCCAAAAGCGATCCACTTGTGATATAATTTTGAATCGAGTCATGAATACGGGAGCGGATGGGTGCTGGTGTGCCCTCTGGTCTTCAAAACCAGTTGCGGCGTATTAGTAGTACGCTGGGTGGGTTCGATTCCCACACGTTCCCGCCATATGTTTAAAAAAAGGATTCCCTAAGGAATCCTTTTTTGATGCGCATTTTATATTGTTTTTTTCTCTTCACCTGCAAGAAGCCTTTGTATGTTCGACTTGTGCCTGTAGATGACAAAAAGAGAGGCTACAAGCGCGAACCTGAGGAAGTTGTCTGGCATTCCCATGAAGTAGCTTAATATGGGGGTAACCGCCGCGATTATTATGGAGGAAAGCGAAACAATCTTGGAAATCTTCAAAAGAATCACATAAACCGGGAAGAGATAGATAATTAGCATAGGATTCAATGCCAGCAAAACACCTGCCGACGTGGCAACGCCTTTTCCGCCTTTGAATTTCAATGTAGCAGGGTAGCAATGTCCCAATATGGCTCCTGCGCCTGCAAGTATTCCATAATCGTAGTCCCAAAGAGCCATTCCAACCAATACTGCGGCAACGCCTTTTAGGAAGTCTCCGGCAAAAGCCATTGCCGCGGCTTTTTTACCTAGGGACCTGAATACATTTGTTGCCCCTGAGTTTCCGCTTCCTGTAGTTCTTATGTCTATTTTCCCATAATATTTTCCGACAACAAACGAAAATGGGATAGCGCCCAAGACGTACCCTATTGCAATTGCATAAAAAATAGTCATTTTATCACCCTTTCCAAACTATTTTATCATGTTTGCCCGCCTTTAACCAAGTGCAATATTTAAAAATGTAATCGGGCATACTAGCTTTGTGCTATAATTTTTATTATGGAGGTGGTTTGTTTGAATAAAAGAAAAAAAGTTTTTTCAAGTCGAAAATTACCTGGAATGTCAATGGAGAGGCTAAATGAACAATTTGATTTTACATACAACCCTTTGGACAGGAATCTTACCTATGAGGAGTTGCTTGAAGAGGCAAAGGGGAAACATGGAATAATAACTATGCTTTCGGATAGGGTTGACGGAAATCTTTTGGATGCTGCGGGCGGAGTTGAAATAATAGCAAATTATGCAGTCGGATATAACAATATGGATATAGAAGCTGCTACTGAGAGGGGTGTATACCTTAGCAATACGCCCGATGTGCTTACAGACGATACGGCTGATATGGCCTTTGCACTGATTCTTGCTGTGGCCAGGCGTATTCCCGAGGCGGATAGGCTCACAAGAAACGGTCTTTACAAGGGATGGGGTCCCGAATTTATGCTGGGCAGAAGCGTTTCGGGAAAAACCTTGGGGATTATAGGGGCTGGAAGGATAGGTAAAGCTGTTGTTAAAAGGGCTGTTGGATTTGGAATGGATATTGTCTATTACAACAGAAGCAGAAAGAGAGATGTTGAAAATTTGGGGGCAAAATATCTTTCTTTTAAAAAATTACTTGCCAAATCAGATATAGTGAGTGTACATGTCCCTTTGGGAAAAGAAACATACCATATGATTGACGGCGATGCGCTTGAATCAATGAAAAAAACAAGCATACTTATAAATACATCAAGAGGACCTGTCGTAGATGAGAAAGCACTGGTCGCAGCGCTTGAAAATGCTGTTATAGCCGGCGCCGGCCTTGATGTGTATGAAGATGAGCCGAAGCTTGCAGATGGCCTTTCATTGCTCGAAAACGCAGTTCTTTGTCCCCATCTGGGAAGCGCGACCAGTGAGACAAGGAGCAGAATGGCTGACATTGCAGCTGAAAACATTATTTCTGTATTAAATGGAGGACTTCCGCTTACAGGCATAAACGGGGTGAAGAAATGAAGCTTCAGAAGATAAGTGGATTTGCCCATTATTTAAAAAGCCCTACGAATATAGGCGTTCTAATTGAAGGAAAAGAAGCGATTTTGATTGATTCCGGAAACGACACTGACAAGGCCAAAAAGATTTACAAGGCGCTTGAAGGGGAAGGATTGAATATTAAAGCTATCTGCAACACCCATTCGCATGCAGATCATTGGGGAGGCAACCATTATTTGCAGAAAAAGACCGGATGCCGGGTAATATCGTCTAAAATCGAGGCGGCCATGATAAACAACAACATAATGGAACCTTTCTACCTTTACGGCGCGGAGCCGCTGAATGTTCTTAAGAATAAGTTTTTAATGGCAAAGGAATGTTCTTGCGAAATTTTTGATTCAAGTCATCTGAATTTTGCAGGAAGAAGGGTTGAAATTGTTGACTTGAAGGGACACAGCCCGGGAATGGTTGGTTTTAAAACAGAGGAAGGAGTTTTTTTTACAGGAGATGCTTTTTTCTCCAACAAGATAATTGAAAAATACAAACTGATGTATTCATCGGATATAACGGGTCATCTGGAGACACTCGATTTTCTTGAAAATTCTAATTCCAAGTATTTTGTGCCAAGCCATGGAGATATTTGCGGAGGAGATGGGCTGAAAGATTTGATAGAAAAAAACAGGAATGCGATAAACAGGGTCAATCTGATATTGCTTGATGCAATGGCCGAGCCGGCATCATTGGAGGAACTGTTGATATCATCCATGGAAACCCTTGGCGTCTCAATGAATATAGGACAGTATTTTTTGAATAGAACGACAATATCTGCACATCTTAGCCATTTGTGCAAGCAGGGCATGGCTGTCGCTAGAATGGACAAAAATAGACTGCTTTTCAGAATAAAATAAAAAGCAACCGGTTTTCATTTCCGGTTGCTTTGGCTCAAGTCATTGACTTTGCTTGCTTTGTAATTTTTCCAATTCCAAAGCTATTTTGCTTTGCAAGATGTGAAGAAGTTGCTCAGGAGGGATTGTGCGGTCTACTATTCCCTGTGCATGGTGGGCTTTTCCGCCTCCTCTTCCTTTGTATTTTTCAAGAAGGCCGTTTAATACAATGTTGAGGTTCAATGGATTTTCTGATGGGGAAGATGCCAAAATAAGGGTTGTAAACTCCTTGTCTGGACATGCAAGAATGAGTATCGATGAAGGATCGCGTTTTAGTATTTTTGATGTCAAAACACTTGCATCTTTCAAGTTGTTGGTTTCAAAAATATTTGAAACAAGACGATGCTTATTGTGGAACCGGCTTTTTGCGAGCAAGTCTTCAATCTGATAATCAAGCAGCTTTTCAGAACTTTTTTTATTTTTGGCGGAAATTTCCTTGAGTTCGTCTTTCATTCCTGTAAACCGGGAATGCAAATCCTTTTCATTGCAGGAGAGTTCGGATTTTAGGCTTGACAACAAGGATGTTTTTTCGGCATAATCTTTTAAAGCGCGGTTTCCGCAAACAAATTCAATACGAAGCCCTTGCCGGTGCGTGGAATAATTCTTTATCTTTATTATTCCAACTTCACCGGTGTGTTTTGGATGCGTGCCGCCGCATGGTGAGAAATCGAATTGGTCAATTTCAACTATACGGGGATTAGAATAGCCTGCCGTATCTTTTCTCAAAGGAAATGAGGAAAGTTCCGATTCGCTTGAGGGATGGTGCGTTTTAACGGATAGATTGCCGAAAACTATCTGGTTAGCAAAATATTCAACACGGCCAATATCGCCTGCGTCCAATGGTTTGTCTGTGTCGATTGTGAGCTTGTCTTCTGTAAGATGGAAGCCTATTGTTTTTGCTTCAAAAAGCTTTTCAAGAGAAGCGGAAAGTATATGTTGCCCGAGATGTTGCTGCATGAAGTCGAAACGACGTTTCCAATCTATGCGGCACGATAAATTTTCGAATTGCTTTGGAATTCCGTCGATAACGTGGAAAATATCGCCACTTTCCGCAAAAACATTTTTTACTTGAAAATTACCAATGAAGCCAAGATCGCATGGCTGTCCGCCGCCTTCAGGGTAGAAGGCTGTTTGATTCAGTTTTATATGGACTTCTTTGCCCGGTTTTTGATCGATTTTTGTTATATTTGCCTGAAATTCCTTTATGTAAGGATTTTTATTATATATTTTTAAAGTTGTCATAAGTATCACTCCTTAAGAAGATGATAACATAAATAAAGAAAGAGGTGTCATATTGGATTATTATAAATTAGTTGAGATTGAAGAAAAATTGCTTGACGATGTGTATGTTTACGGTGTTGAGGCTGGCAAGGGTCAAATTGCTGATTTCCAAAGCCTTTATGAAAGGAATATAGGAAGTCTGTCAGGATTTGACAAGTGGAGCATATTCAATGTCAGGCTGGGGGAAAAAAGCTTGCTGGAAGTATTTCTTGAGGGAAACAAGGATATTTCGGAAGATGAGGATGCTGTACTTAATGGCTGGATGCATTCCGAAATGAAAGTTTGTGAAGCAATCGATGTCGCAATAGATAAAGCCTCGGTGTTAAATGATATAATAAGCGGACAAAAAATCGAGCTTAAGTCGGGAGGTAATTTAAAAAAAGGAGATATTTTAATAGGGCGCATATTTCCTATGGATGGTGGTTTTTACGCAAGCGGACACCTGTCGGCCGTAGTTGATCGAAAGATTGCAGAAACGGTCAAGGGAAAACTTAGGGAGGCGTACGAATCTTATTGCAATATAAAAGGTTATGTATCATTCAAGAATTATGCTGAAAATAACCAATGGATTTTTTACAAAATGATTGAAATTATAGACGATATTGATTTGAAGCAGGAAGAAGGGACTGTAGAAGTACATTCGGCTGTTTATGTAATTAAGGATAGAAAGCGCTTTCAGAAAAAATTAATGAAGACGGAGTCATTGATTTTGGATGACAGAGATAATGGAATTGAATATTACCTCTTGCTTGACGGAAATGATTTGTTGTGCGAAATGGAAGTTTATAAAGACAAAATCGTTCTTAACGGCAATTCATTAGATGAGCTCGATAGATCAAAAATTATGGTTGAAGGTTTTTTTGAAAATGAAGTGGTGTTTTCAAAATCGCACATCAAGAATGTTGAAGAATTGTTGGAAGAGGAGGATTGAAATGTGGGAATATAAAGTAGAACATATAAAGACCGCAGGAACTACAAATCTTGTTATGTCAAAAAATGACCAAGACTTAATGAACAGGCTTGGAGGCGAAGGCTGGGAGCTTGTAGAAGCAGTGCCGACCGTGAACGGGAGGACAATAATAATGTTTTTCAAAAGGTCTCTTTGTGATTGACAGAAATAATATTTGAGTGTAGTATTGTATTGATTGTGAAAGGAGTATGATTAAATGGAAGTTCCGCTAGCGGATAAAAGCGATAGTTCCAAGCCGGTCAAGTTTGAAAAGCTTTTAAGAGATATAAAAGAATTGATTAAAAAAGACGACAAAGGCAAACTTGAGGCTTATATAGAAGAGGTTGAGAATCTGTTGAGCTATGAAACCATAAGTTATTACGAAAAAGAGTCTGAAAAGATAGAGCATTTGATAAAAAAGCATCCTTATTTCAAAAATCCCTGCACTTACCCAATAAGATTGCTTACAATCATGAAGTATTTGAAGAAAAAAGGCATCGACACAAAAATCAAAGACATCGATTTGCTTGTGAATCGCACAGTGGAAAGCATGGATGGAGTAAGCAAGGTCGGTCCTGGAATGTATATTGTAAAAAAATCTTAGTATTGCGATACTAAGATTTTTTGATTTGAACAAGGAGAAATTATGGGCAAAAGGAAAAGGAATAAAAAAAAGGAAAAAGCATATATGAATTTTGATTCGGAAGAAGCCTACCTGGGATGGCTCAGGAATCGCTTGCTTTGCGAATTTGGAGTGGACAGGGAAGAATACAGAGAATTCATACACGCCCACTTGGGAAGGGATTATGCTTGCAAGCTTGACTTTGACATAGTTCAAAATATTGCCCCGGATTTATTCTTTAAGCAAAGGGGCGAATATCTGCATGGATTGGCATTGCAGGAATACATGGATGAATCCTTGCGCATTTCAACGGCCAGCGTATATACGCCGGAGCCTGTTGCGGCTTATTTGGTTAAAAGTGGTCTTTTCTATGCTCTTGAAAAAGACTTTGAAAAAAAAGGCGTATACGGACCAGACTGTGGAAAATTCTACGATGGCTTGGGGAGTATATTGAAGGATAACCGTGATATAGTCATAAGAACCATGGATATTTCCGCAGGGTCCGGGCTTTTTTTGCTAAAAATGCTCTCTGTAATGGAAAGAGCTTTGAAAACATGCATTTCTTCAGAAAAGGAAATAAAGGGAATATTGTTGAAACAAGTCAACAAAGGTTTTTTTGCCAACGATTTACACAAGCAGGGGCTAGAGTTGTTTCTGATTGTGCTTTTGAATCGTTTTTTGGATGGTTTTGATATTGGAAGCATTAATCCCGGGATTTTCACAGAAAATGCAGTTTCGGATTCATGGCTTGGCGATGATTATGATCTGTTTTTGGGCAATCCTCCATATCTTGGGGAGAAAGGCAACATGGGTATATTTAAGCAAGCGAGAAAGTCGGATTTCGGCGAACGTTTCTACGAAGCAAAAATGGATTATTTTTACTATTTCATTTATAAAGCTCTTGAAATGTTGAAGCCGGGGGGAGTTGTGTCATATGTAACTACAAATTATTTTACGACTGCTGATGGAGCAAGAAAACTCAGGAGATTCTTAAAAGATAATGCCTTTTTTAAAGAAATATGTATGCTTGACGATGTGGAAATTTTCAATTCGGCAAAAGGTCAGCATAATATGCTTTTTACAATTCAAAAGAAACCGGCATATGGAGAAAAAACAGTGCTTAAAATTGCAAGTGGGAAAACGGACTGTTTTGAACAAGCCATAGAAAAAGCAGAAATGCAAAATATAGATGGAGAATCCATATACGATTTTGACGGAAACATAGTATTGTATGAAAATGTTATCTTCAAGGATGCCTCAATGAGCATAAGACGAAATGCAAAGTTTTCATTGGGTGATTTTTGCCAAGTGAGGCAGGGGCTTGTATCGGGATGCGACAGAACAAACAAAAGGAACATTGAGGCGGCAAAAGGAAAAATATCATCGAATGAACCCGTGTATGTATTTGAATCAATGGGCAGTGTTCCGGAAAATCTTAGGAATTCGATATTCCTAAAGCCATTCTATAAGAATTCGGACATAGGAAGGTATTCACTTAAAGATTCTAAAAGGCTGCTACTGTATGTCACAGGCGGTAAAATGGGTAAAGAAGAAAAAGGATATGTTGATGCAGTTCTTGAACACCTCGACCCCTACAAGGATATTCTTTCAAAGAGAAGGGAAGTAATAAACGGCGCAAGGCATTGGTACGAGTTGCAATGGCCGAGAGACGAAGACATATTCATCGGATCAAAAATAATGGTTCCACACAGGGCTTTTGAAAATCGTTTCGTTTATACTGAAAAAAATTGCTACGGAAGCGCAGACATATATTTCATAAAAGGAAAGAAGGACTCAAAACACATGAAAGCGCTATGTTGTATATTGAATTCGAGTGTTGTTTACTTTTGGTTAAAGAACAATGGCAAAAGAAAAGGCAGGCAGCTTGAACTGTATCATACTCCTCTGATGAGGATACCGATTCCCCATTTAACGGAACAATCGGTTGAATGGCTTTCTTCTATGCACGATTGCAGAGAAAGGGACGAAAGTATTATTGATGATTTTATCTGCAACCTATACAAACTGCAAGGAAAGGAAAAAACCGCAATATCAGCATTTAAGAAAAAAGATTGAAATAGAAAAATGTTTTGAATCGGGGTGTCGTTTTGAGAAGACCATTGGCTTTATTCATATTTTCATATTTAATCGGTATGTTGGTTTTGCTTGATAGTTTAACAGTGTTTATGAACGGGTTTACTTTGCTGATTTTATGTCTTTTATATGTATTCGGGTGGACGAAAGAAAGTCTCAAGCGTCTTTCAATAGCTCTTGCGGGACTGTTATTGGGAATGGCATTGTCCTTTTATGTGTCGGGAGAAATGCAGAACCAGGTTTTAGGCAATGGTGAAGTTGAGGTTTATGGATACACATACGGACCTGAATACGGTAATAAGGGCAAGTTGGTTTTAAAAGTATTAGGTGTAAATGCTAAAGATGGATATCGTGATGCAGAGGCGACTATATTGCTTTTGGCGGATGCCGACCTTTCGGAATACAGGCACAGCTATGTAAAATATAAAGGCAGGCTTAATGAAGAAAGCAAACCAAAGAATCCTAATGGTTTCGATTACAGAATGTATGGCTTGTACAAGGGTTTTGAAAAAGTTAGTTTTTTAGACAAATCAAGCATTATTGAAGTGGTCCCGGCAGATGGTAATTTTGATCCTGTTGAAATTAAAGACGAAATACTTACAGGATCAAAAGAATACATTGGAGATAGAAGCTTGGCGTATTTTGCATCGTTGGTTTTTGGTGATACAAGTCTTTTAAGCGAAAAACAGGAAAAAAATATTGGTATGTCTGGACTCTCACACCTTTTTGCGGTTTCGGGTCTGCATATTGCCATATTATATGGATTTTTAATTAAATTGTTTGATTTTCTACATTTTAAAAACCGTTGGCTTAAATTAGTTGCGGTTATAGTCCTTGTTTTCGGCTTCATTTCTATAACCGGTTTTCCTGTTTCTGCAGTAAGAGCTTTTATTTTTATTTGCGTACTTGCCATTTCGAGGATTGCAATACGTAAATATGATTTGCTTAATTCTTTACTTGTTGCAGCTTTGATTGTTTTGACATTGAATCCGTATCAGCTTTATTCGCCGGGTTTTCAATTGTCATTCGGAGCTGTTGCGTCAATTCATTTCATTTATCCGGCAATCAGAAAATGGAACAATTCGCAAAACATGTTTGTCAAAGCTTTGCTTATATCTTTGGCAGTGCAGATAGGCATCGCGCCAATCATAATATGGCATTTTAATTACATATCTATTGTTTCCATTATTGCGAATGTGCCGGCAATTATATTGATGGGGCTTTGGCAGCCATTTCTGTATATTTTTGCAATAGCCGTCCGTTTTTCCATTCCGGTTGTTCCCTATGCACTGGCATTTCCAGTCGACTTGGCTATGGGGGCGCTGGATTGGTTTTCGGAGGCATCGGCAGGACTTTCCTGGGCATATTTAGAATTGCCGTCTATGGGAAAAGGTGCAATGGGACTCTATTACGGCATTTGTATATTGTTTGTGTTACAATCGAGAAAAGATTTTATTATAAGGGCAGACAGGATGAAAAGGGTGGCGTCTGTTTTTGTTGCAATTATGATAATAACGGCTGTTCCTTCAATTGCCGTTGGAAAAGATCGGATTGAAATAACCTTTTACGACGTGGGGCAGGGCGACTGCATACTTCTTAGAACCAAAGACGACAGAAAAATTTTAGTCGACAGTGGAAGTGGGGATAAAAATATTGAAGATATTTTACTGAAAGATGGAATAGGGCGAATAGATCTTGCAGTATTGACGCATTATCATGAAGATCATTACGGTGGATTTGTTGAACTGGTAGATAAGGGACGGATTGATACAATTCTATTGAAAGAAATTGCGTGGGAAAACGAAAACATAAAAAATGAAATTGTAATGAAAATGAAGGAGAAAGGGAATTCGGTAATTTTTGCAAAAGCTGGGCAGTCCCTTGAAATGGATGGCTTGACAATAAAAGTTTTAAATGTTTGTAAGGCTCTGGGAAAGTCGGATTTTCATGTAACGGAAAATGACGATTCTATTGTGCTTTTGGTGGATTACAGAGATTTTGAGCTTTTACTGACAGGAGACATAGAAAAGGAAGCCGAAAAACGTTTGGCATCTGATAACACAGAGGATATAGATTTAATTAAGGCAAGCCACCATGGAAGCAAAACATCGAATACCGAAGTTCTTTTGGAATCTTTTGCTCCGGAAACAGTAGTTGTGCAGGTTGGCAAGAATTTTTTCGGACACCCGGCCCCAAGTATTATAAAGAGATATAAAGGATATGGAATTGACATATATAGAACTGACGACGATGGGGCTATTTTAATTGAAACAAACGGCTTGGAAAAGTATATTATCAAAAGTCATTTTTCAAACAGGAGTGAAGAATATGGACTTGAATAAATTAACGGGATTGCCGGATTCTTTCGGACAAAGAGTTTTTTTTATAGAAGGAGATGAAAAATATATTGCAGATAAATTTGTCGAACATATTTCAAATAAATACTTGGACGGATGTGTGATGGAGCTAAATTTTCATAAGCTTGAACAAATAACGAATATAAGGGAAATTGAGGAAAAGGTAGTCACACTTCCATTTATGTGTGGACATAGGGTGGTTGTTGTGGAGGATTTTATTAAAATTGCCTCTGAAAGCTTTAAAAGTAAAGAAGATATGGATAATTTTATTGAAAAGGTTCCTGAATCGACGATGCTGCTTTTGCTTAATGAACGGGTAGACAAAAGAAGTTTTGTCTACAAATATTTTAAAAAAATGAAGCTTGTAATAGAAACAAAGAGGTTTTCACATGAAAGGTATGATGAATGGCTTGAAGATTTTTTTTATACAAATGGAATTTCAATTTCAAAAGCCGACAAGAGGAAGTTGATTCAGCAATTGGGATATTTTAATAAAGAAAGGCCGGGAAATCTGTATGATTCGGAAAGCAAAATAAAAAAATTGATTGGCAGACTTAATGGCAGGACGGTCATAGAAAATAATGATTTTGCCGGATTATTAAACATAAGAGAGGAAGCCAACATATTCAAGTTTACGGATAGCATTTCTGAAGGTAAAACGGCATATGCTCTTAAAAATTTGGAAATATTGTGTGAAATGGGTGAATCCGAAATAAAAATACTTTTTATGATCAGTCGGCATTTTAGACAAATAATGAAGGTCAAGAGCATGACGGGAAACGGGTTTTCAAAAAACGAAACCATGAAGACTTTGAAAATAAAGAGTGATTTTGTTTATAAAAAAACACTGAGGCAAGGTGAAAAACTTGATATGGCAACCATAGAAAAGATTATGGATTCGTGCATGAAAACGGAATTGAAATGCAAATCATTTTCAAGTCAAAAGCGAATGTCCATCGAAGTGCTTGTTTGCGAAATAGGCAATTTGATATATGAAAGAAATTATGCATAAAAACTGTCAGAAAAGCCTCTTCCGTATGGAAGAGGCTTTTTATTTGCTTAGCGAATTACAATGGGGAAAATTGTTTTTCGCGAATTATTGAACGTTTTTAAGATTGTTAAGTTTTCTTTCGAGACTTGAAACTTTTCTTGAAGCGTTGTTTTTATGAAAAACATTCTTACTTGCCGCTTGATTAATGGTTTTCTCGGCAGAAATGAATTCATTTGCTGCCAAAGTAGCGTCACCTGATTCAACAGCTTCGTTAAATTTTCTGATTGCTGTTTTTACGCTTGACCTGATGCTTTTGTTTTCCACAGATTTTCGTTTAATGACAGTAATGCGTTTCTTTGCTGATTTGATATTTGCCATTTTCATTCACCCCCTTGTAATCTAACTGACAAAGGATATTTTACCATGATAAAATACATAATGCAAGAAAGACTTTGGCGATTCTAAAACTATACGCTAAAGTTGACCTGTGTTATAATGAATGGAGCAATTTCAAGAGTATTTGAGGAGGTATTGGCATGGCTGAAGATTATAAAAAGAGAACAAGGAATTTTTCCATAATAGCGCATATAGACCACGGCAAATCCACTTTGGCGGACAGGTTGATCGAAAAGACCGGACTTATTTCTCAAAGGGAAATGAAGAACCAGGTGCTTGATAATATGGAGCTTGAAAGGGAAAGGGGAATTACAATAAAGCTGCAGAGCATACAACTGATTTATAAGCACGAGGACGGGGAAGAGTATTACTTGAATCTGATAGATACACCTGGACATGTAGACTTCAATTATGAGGTATCCAGGAGCCTGGCGGCATGCGAAGGGGCTATTTTGGTTGTTGATGCAAGTCAGGGAGTTGAGGCCCAAACATTGGCAAATGTTTATTTGGCAGTGGACCAGGACCTTGAAATACTGCCTGTAATAAATAAAATAGATTTGCCTAGCGCCAGGATTGAAGAGGTAATTGAAGAAATTGAGGAGATAGTTGGAATCGATGCATCCAGCGCCCCAAGGATTTCAGCAAAAAACGGTATAAATATTGAAGAAGTGCTTAAGGCAATCGTGGAGCAGATTCCTCCGCCTGGTGGGGATGAAGAAGAAGCTCTTAAAGCTTTGATTTTCGATTCATACTACGATAGCTACAAGGGTGCTGTTGCAAATATAAGGGTTGTTGAGGGAAAAGTAGCTCCCAAGGACATCATAATGATGGTTTCAACGGGTGAAACTTTTGAAGTTACAGATGTGGGAGTTTTTTCGCCAAATATGATTTCAAAAAAAGAGCTTAAAGCGGGAAATGTGGGATTTCTTACAGCGAGTATTAAGAATGTTGAAAATTGTCGCGTGGGAGATACTATAACCTTGTATAAAAACCCATGCGAAAAGGCATTGCCTGGCTACAAGAAAGTGACCCCAATGGTGTATTGCGGCATTTATCCCGCTGAGGGTGAGAAATATGAAAATATAGGAGACGCATTGGAAAAGCTGCAACTGAATGACGCTTCGTTGGTTTATGAACCGGAAGTTTCCGTAGCATTGGGTTTTGGATATAGATGTGGATTTCTCGGATTGCTCCACTTGGAAATAATCCAGCAAAGGTTGGAACGTGAATTCGGTCTTAACATGATAGCAACACTTCCAAGCGTAATTTACAAAATAATCAAAACAGATGGGAGCATTATTGAAATCCAGAATCCCACAGATATGCCAAAGGAAAGTGAAATCGACTTCATGGAAGAACCCCTTGTCGATGCCAGCATAATGCTTCCAAATCAATATGTTGGAAACATTATGGAGCTGTGCCAGGACCGCAGAGGAACTTTGATGAATATGGAGTATATAGACGAGCATAGAGTAATACTTCATTATGAACTTCCGCTAAATGAAGTAATATATGATTTTTTTGATGTATTGAAGTCGAAGACAAGAGGATACGGTTCTTTGGACTACAGTATAAAGGAGTACAGAAAATCCGATTTGGTGAGACTGGATATTTTGATAAACAGAGAAGTTGTGGATGCCTTTTCAATGATTGCGCATGAAAGCAAGGCTGTGCAGAGAGGAAGATCCATGTGCGAAAAGTTGAAGGATGTAATTCCCAGGCATATGTTCGTAATACCGATTCAGGCGGCAATAGGAAATAAAGTGATTGCACGTGAGAATATAAAGGCCATGAGAAAGGATGTATTGGCAAAATGTTATGGTGGGGACATATCAAGAAAGAGAAAATTGCTTGAGAAACAAAAGGAAGGCAAGAAAAAAATGAGGATGCTTGGGAATGTGGAAGTCCCGCAGGACGCATTTCTGGCCGTTTTGAAATTGAATGAAAACAAATAAGCCAAGACTGATGTGAATGTACTGTTTAATGTGAAAAAAGCTTTCCGGGGCGTTTGTTCGCCACAGAAAGCTTTTAAAGGCGTAGTTCAAACAGTGTTAGCATCGGTCTTTTATTTTTCGCGAAAATGGGTTCATGCCTGTAGTAAAGGGGGGGGTTCAATGAAAAAATTGTCAGTATATGTCCACATACCGTTTTGCATTAAAAAATGCGCATATTGTGATTTTGTTTCTTTCAAATATGACTATGATTCTGCAAATGTATACAAGAAAGCGCTCTTAAGTGAAATTGAAATATATTCGGATTTACTGTCGGATTCTGAAATAAAAAGTATTTTTGTCGGGGGAGGAACACCCAGCCTTATGAAGGAGGAATTTCATGAAGAGCTTATTTCCGCAATCAAGAGAAAGGCGACTATTGATAAGAATGCGGAAATCACAATGGAAGCAAATCCGGAATCTCTTCTGCAAAGGGATGTAAAGAGGCTGATAAGCGCGGGATACAATCGATTAAGTATAGGAATGCAGAGTTTTGACGATCATATATTAAAGACAATAGGAAGGGCGCACGAAAGCAGGCAAAGTCTTCTTGCATTCGAAAATGCAAGGAAGGGTGGCTTTAAAAACATAAACATAGATATGATTTACGGTTTGCCGGGACAGAATATGGAGATATGGAAGCGGGACCTGAAAATTGCAGTTGATGAATTATCGCCTGAGCATATATCCGCTTATGGTCTCATTGTAAACAATAATACTCCTATGAGGGAAATGCAGAAGAAAAATCCTGGATTATTTCCCAAAGACGAGCAAGAAAGAGAAATGCATCATTTTTGTACAGAGTTTCTTAAGTCTAAAGGTTATTATCAATATGAAATTTCAAATTACGCAAAAAATGGCAGAGAGTCCTTGCATAATAAAAACTATTGGGAGCGCGGAAGCTATCTTGGACTTGGGGTTGCGGCACATTCATTTGTAGGAAAAAAACGTTTTCAAAACACAAGCAGTGTTGTTGATTATGTTAAATGTGCCAAGCAGGGCAAATCATCAGTTGTTGAAAGTGAAGCGCTTACTGAAAGAGATGCTTTGTTTGAGGAAATTTTTCTTGGGCTCAGGATGACAAGCGGCATTGATATGAATATGGTAGGGGAAAGACATCAAATAAATTTTGGTACAACATTTAAAAAAACCATTATTGACTTAAAAATAAACGGACTTATTGCCTTTGAAAACGAAAGACTTTTTCTGACTAGAAAGGGGATGGATCTTTCAAATTCTGTATTTCTGGAATTTTTGAATGTTATCAATCAAAAATATTGACAAATTGTTTTTTAAGTGTTAGTTTATAGTCATGGTATTAGCACTCAACAAGACAGAGTGCTAATAACGGGAGGTGGCCACATGCAATTGACGGAGCGGCAATTGAGAATCTTCCAGGCTATTGTCGATGATTTTATACAAACGGCTCAGCCGGTCGGCTCCAGAACTCTTTCGAGAAAATACAATTTAGGTGTGAGTTCAGCTACAATCCGCAATGAGATGTCTGATTTGGAGGAATTGGGGTTTATTGAACAGCTTTACACATCATCTGGCAGGATTCCTTCGGATGAAGGATACAGGCTTTACGTTGACAATCTTATGAGATTGTATAAGATGGCAAACATACAAAAAAAATCCATAAGAGATCAACTTGTAAGCAGAATGCTTGAATCAGAAGAAATAATCAGGCATGCTTCAAAAATTCTTTCCCAGATGTCTGACCTTACATCCTTCATTTTGACACCGGATTTCAAGGCAAGCCGCTTGAGAAATCTAAAAATAATAAGGTTGAGTGAAACAAGGGCTTTGCTTGTATTGGTGTCTGAATCGGGAATAGTGAAGGATCTTGTGATAAAGACAAACAATTTGAGCCAGGAAGAATTGGATAAAATTTCTAACATGCTCAAATCCCGGTTGAAGGGCAAGGATGCAAATCGTTTGGACAGGGAAAAAATTCTCGCAATTGAAAGTGGTTTTGAGAATCATTTGAGTTTTGTGGATAATTTGATTGAATCCATAGGGATGCATATGAACAGTAATTATGCCAGCAGGATATATTTGAGCGGCATATCGAACGTATTGCACACACCTGAATTCAGCGATGTCGAAAAAGCGAAGTGTATTTTGGATGCACTGGACCAGAAAGACAAATTGTCTATTGTGCTTAGTGAAGACCTTGAAAAGGATATGTCTGTCCGAATAGGCAAAGAAAACCAATGGGATGAAATAAAGGAATGCAGCCTGGTTACTGCGACTTACAAGTTTAATGGAAGGGTGATAGGGAAGATAGGTGTAATAGGGCCTACGCGGATAAATTATTCGAAAGTGATTTCTCTAGTCGAATATATGACAGACACATTGACAGATGTTTTTTCGGGGCAGAATCAAATGAATGAAGAGGTGAATGGGGATGGAAAATAAAGAAGCAAATGAAAATTTGGAAGACATTGAGAAAGAAGAAGAAAGAGAAGACAAGAATGAAGAATCCGAGATTGCTGAAGATGTCGAGAATGAATCCGAAGAGATCGAAGATGGTTCATATGAGGCTTTGCAAAAGCAGTTCAATGAAATGAATGAAAGGTTTTTAAGAGTATCATCTGATTTTAAGAATTACAAGAAAAGAGTGGAGAAAGAAAAAAATGACATTTACAGCTATGCTAATGAAAAATTGATTTGCGATCTTCTTCCAGTTATGGACAATTTTGAAAGAGCTGTTTTGTCGGCAGAATCAGAAAACGGGACATCGGAGAAAATGCTTAAGGGGATTGAGATGGTCTATAAGCAGTTGAACGATGTTTTGAATTCGAATGGAATCAAAAAAATAGATGCAGAGGGAAAACCTTTTGATCCAAACTACCACCACGCGGTAATGATGGAGGAATCCGAGGAATTTGAGACAGAAACCGTCATTGAGGTTTTTCAAACGGGTTACAGTCTTAATGACAAAGTTATCAGGCCGAGCATGGTAAAAGTGGTCAAATAGCCAATAATATATAAATTTTCAGTAAATTAAGGAGGAATAAAAATGGGGAAAGTAATAGGAATTGACTTGGGAACAACAAACTCTTGTGTTGCGGTTTTGGAAGGTGGAGAACCTACCATTATACCTAACAGTGAAGGGAACAGAACAACTCCGTCTATAGTGGCTTTTGCCAAAAACGGAGAACGTCTGGTTGGAGAAACAGCAAAAAGGCAGGCTATAACAAATCCGGACAGGACTGTGACATCAATAAAAAGAGAAATGGGAAAAAATCACAAAGTGTCCATAGATGGAAAGGAATATGCGCCGCAGGATATTTCA
Source organism: uncultured Peptostreptococcaceae bacterium (assembly GCA_964644525.1). Taxonomy (GTDB): domain Bacteria; phylum Bacillota; class Clostridia; order Peptostreptococcales; family BM714; genus BM714. The sequence continues at coordinate 6,395 of CAZXWC010000001.1, read as the reverse complement.
GCATACGTTCTTATGAAGCTCAAAGCGGATGCGGAGGCATATCTGGGAGAAAAAGTGACTGATGCGGTAATAACAGTGCCTGCTTATTTCACAGACAGTCAGCGCCAAGCGACAAAAGATGCAGGAAGAATAGCCGGACTAAAGGTTGAAAGAATAATAAACGAACCTACTGCGGCTTCCCTTGCATACGGTCTCGACAAACCGGACCATGATCAAAAGATACTTGTATACGACCTTGGTGGAGGAACTTTTGACGTTTCAATACTTGAAATAGGAGAAGGCGTTTTCGAAGTTCTTGCGACGAAAGGTGACAACCATCTTGGAGGGGACGATTTCGACAATGCTTTGATGGACTTTATGGCCGATAGTTTCAAAAAAGAGTACGGAGTTGATCTCAAGAAGGATAGAATGGCTCTCCAAAGGCTTAAGGAAGCTGCGGAAAAGGCAAAAAAAGAATTGTCAACTGTACAAACTACAAATATTAATTTACCTTTCATAACGGCAACAGCAGAAGGTCCTTTGCATATGAATATGGATGTGACAAGAGCCAAGTTTGATCAGCTTACGTCCCATCTTGTACAAAAGACAATAGGGCCTATGCGGGATGCTATAAAGGACTCAGGCATATCGTCAAGTGAAATAGACAAGGTTATTCTTGTTGGCGGATCAACACGTATTCCTGCTGTGCAGGAAGCTGTAAAGAGAATAACGAGCAATACTCCAGACAAGGGAATAAACCCTGACGAATGTGTTGCAGTAGGTGCAGCAATACAGGCGGGGGTAATAACAGGAGAAGTTGAAGACCTTGTTCTTTTGGATGTAACGCCACTTTCACTTGGAATAGAGACTCTTGGCGGAGTCGCAACCAAACTGATAGAAAGAAATACTACAATACCGACCAAAAAGAGCCAAATATTCTCCACTGCAGCGGAAAGCCAGACTGCAGTAGATATACATGTACTTCAAGGAGAGAGGGAAATGGCTTCGGGCAATATTACGCTTGGAAGATTCCAGTTGACTGGTATTCCGCCTGCACCAAGAGGGGTTCCTCAAATAGAAGTAACATTCGATATAGACAGAAACGGAATAGTGCATGTTTCAGCAAAGGATTTGGGAACCGGCAAAGAACAGAAAATAACAATAACGGCTTCTACAAATCTTTCGGAAGATGAAATTAAGGATAAAGTAAAAGAAGCTGAATCTTTTGCTGAGGAAGACAAGAAGAAGAAAGAAGAAATTGAAACAAGAAATAAAGCTGATTCATTGATGTATGAATCGGAAAAAGCATTGAAGGAAGTTGGAGACAAAGTATCTCCTGAAGAAAAGCAAACGGTAGAAGAAAAACTAGAGGCGCTTAAGAAAACTCTTGAGGGCGATGATATTGAAGCCATCAAGACAGCCACGGAAGAAATGACGAATGCTTTCCATGCTCTTTCACAAAAAATGTATGAGGCAGCCGCGGCGGAGCAGCAGGCGGAAGAGCAAAAGGGCGAATCTGAAGATTCGAAATCTGACGACGATGTAGTGGACGCAGACTATGAGGTCGTTGACGAAGACGAGTAAAACTTGCGATGTATGCACATAGGCACCCTGTGGGGTGTCTTTGTGCGTAAAAGGAAGTGGCGTTGAATCAAAGCCTGGAATGCATTATAATGAATGGGCAGAGTATTATAGAAAAAACGGGAAGGTGGCGTAGTTTTGAGTAAAAGAGATTATTATGAAATTTTGGATATAGATAAAGGCGCCGATGAGAAGGATATAAAGAAGGCATATAGAAAAATGGCTATGAAATATCATCCTGACAGAAATCAAGGGGATTCCGAAGCGGAGGAAAAATTCAAGGAAATTAATGAAGCATATGAAGTTCTCGGTGATTCCCAAAAGAGAAGCCGTTATGATCAATTTGGCCATGAAGGAGTAGATGGAAACGGACAAGGCTTTGGAGGATTTTCAGGAGCCGGCGGAGCTGGGTTTGATGATATTTTCGGAGATATTTTTGATATGTTCGGTGGCGGTGGTACAAGAAGAAGGACCAGAGCTGCAAAAGGGCGGGACATACAGGTTGAAACCGTCATAGAATTTAAGGAAGCGGCTTTTGGAATTGAAAAGGAAATTGAAATAATAAGGAACGAGACGTGCAATACGTGCAATGGAACAGGCGCAAAACCGGGTACAAAGGTAAATACCTGTGGCAATTGTGGTGGAACAGGCGAAGTCAGATATAAGCAGAGGACTCCATTCGGGCAGTTTGTAAACGTAAAGACATGTCCAACATGCGGAGGTGAAGGGAAAACCTTTGAAGAAGCATGTCATGATTGTGGCGGAAGTGGTTTGAAGAGAGAAAAAAGGAACATAAAAATCAAAATACCTGCAGGAGTCGACAATGCTTCGGTAATGACCTTGAGGGGCGAAGGCGAACCTGGAACAAATGGGGGGCCTGCTGGCGATGTATATGTAGTAATAAGAGTCAAGGAAGATGAAACATTCAAAAGGGACGGCTTTGACATACTCAGCGAGGCACATATAAACATAGCGCAGGCGGCTCTCGGAGATGAGGTAGTCGTTCAGACATTGGACGGAAAAGTGAAATACGAAATTACGGAAGGCACCCAGCCAGGCACTGTTTTTAGGCTTAAAGGAAAGGGAGTGCCGGTGTTGAATGGTTATGGCAGAGGCGATCATTATGTGAAGGTGGTTGTTGAAACACCAAGAGATTTGGATGAGCGTCAGAGAGAGTTGTTGAGGGAGTTTTCAAAAACCTTGGGAATGGATTTATCCGCAAAAAAGAAAGATATATTTACTAAGGTGAAGGATGCATTCAACTGATTATTTGCGACAAGACCCAAGATGCTGAATCAACAGTGTCTTGGGTTTTATGAAAGGGGATTTTCTATTATGGTTTGGAATGAGATTGTACTTAAGGTCGACAATGTGATTGCGGAGATAGCCATAGGTGTTTTGGCTGAATACGGAATAGATGGGCTTGTTATTGAAGATGAATCTATTCTGGATGACTTAAGCAGAGACAGGGCTCGTTGGGACTATGTAGACGAATCCCTTATTTCGGTTGAAAAAGGGAAAACTGTTTTAAAGGGATATACAGACCAAGAAAAGGATTTGGATATATTGATGAGGAATTTAAGGTTGAGTCTTGAAAGAGCTGTAGAAAGAATTGGACAGGGAGTGTTCGAACTTAAATCTAAATCTTTGCAGAACAGGGACTGGAATACAGAATGGAAGAAATATTTCAAACCTATAAGAATAGGGGAAAAGATAATAATAAAACCGTCTTGGGAATCTTTGGACGAAAAGGATTTGATTTTTTCACAAAAAAGTATTGTAATAGAACTTGATCCGGGTCTTGCTTTTGGTACGGGAACTCACGAAACGACACGAATGTGCCTTGAATTTCTAGAAAAATATATCGAAAAAGGAATTAAGGCATACGACATAGGATGTGGAAGCGGAATATTGGCGCTGGCTTCAGCTAAACTTGGGGCCACAGAGGTTTTGGGGATAGATATGGACGGCGATGCCGTAAAAGCGGCAAAAGAAAACGTGATAAAAAATAAGGAGGAAGAAATCTGCAGTATTATGCAGGGGGATTTGCTTAAGGAATTGGATGTGCCTGCAGATCTATTGATTGCAAATATCATTTTCGATGTTGTATTAAATTTGCTGGAAACTGCAGCTCCTTATGTAAAGAAAAATGGTTTATTTATAGCATCAGGTATATTGGAGGAGAAAACAGAGGAAATGGCGGATGCGGTCGAAGAATCGGCATATTTTGATTTGATTGAAAAAAAGACGGAAAACGGTTGGACTGCCATGGTTTTGAAAAGGAGAGACTGTGATGCATAGGATATTTTTCCGCAATAGGATATTAGGAGACCGACTTGTAGTTGAGGATGCAGCAGAGATAAAGCATTTGGTGAAAGTACTAAGGGCTGAACCAGGTTATTTGTTTGAAGCATGCGATTCGGACGGGAAAGTTTTTGTGGTTGAGATTGTCTCTGTTGGAAATAATGCCATTTGCGGGAAAATCATTTCATCCATTGACCAAGCAGTTTTTAAAAAAGTCCTTATAGATTTGTTTCAGGCTATTCCAAAAAAAAACAACATGGACCTGATTGTGCAGAAGAATACAGAGCTTGGAATCAATTCAATAAAGCCGTATGTCTCAACTAGGACAATAGTTAAAACAGATGAAAAAAAATCCGCCAGGAAAACGGAACGTTGGCGTCGAATTGCAAAAGAGGCTGCGAAACAGTCAAAAAGGGTAAAAATACCAGAAGTAGCAAAGCCCCTTTCATTCAAGGAAATGCTTTTGGAATTGAAGGAATATGATCAGGTTGTCCTGCTTTATGAAAATGAAGAAGGAAATGGTTTAGAATGTCTTGATTCAAGCGAAAAAAACTTTCAAAAGATTGCACTGGTAGTAGGTCCGGAAGGCGGATTTTCACCTTGTGAAGTAGAAGAAATCGAAGACATGGGATCAATCCCAATATCATTGGGTCCCCGCATATTGAGGACAGAAACAGCGGGGTTTGCAGCACTTAGCATAATGCAATTCCTATTTGGAGATATGAGGGGAGTAAAGGATAATCAATGAAAAAAACATTTTTGATTGAAACCCTAGGATGCAAGGTTAACCAATATGAATCAGAATCATTAAGGGAAATGTTGCTTGCTGAAGGGTACGAAGAGGCGGAAGATGGACTGCTTCCGGATGTTGCCATATTCAATACATGCTGTGTTACGCATTTGGCCGAGCGCAAATCAAGGCAGACAATAAGAAAATATGCAAGAATGGTTCCCAAACCCACAATAGCTGTATTGGGTTGCTATTCGCAAATAGCAACTGGAGATATTGAAAAAATAGAAGGGGTTAATCTCATAATGGGAGCCCGAGATAAAGGAAGTCTTATTAGGCGCATAAAAATAATCGAGAACAATAAAACGCTTGTTTTCAATGATTCGATTATCGGTGAAGACAAATATGAAGATATCGGCCTAAATAATCATAGTGGTAAAACAAGGGCATTTATAAAAATACAGGATGGGTGTGACAACTTTTGCTCCTATTGCATAATACCATACACTAGGGGCAGAAGCAGAAGCAGGCCTTTTGAATCAATAAGGAAAGAGGCTGTTCTTTTGGCGAAAAGAGGATACAATGAAGTTGTCCTTATAGGCATACAATCGGCTTTTTATGGAAATGATTTGGAAGGGGATATTGAACTAATTGACGTTGTTGAATCCTTGTCGGGGATTGAAGGAATAAACCGAATCAGGCTTGGATCTTGCGAACCCACGTATTTCACAGGGGATAGATTGAGACGTTTGTCTGGCATCAAAGAATTTTGTCCGCATTTTCACCTGTCGCTTCAAAGCGGTTCGGACACAATACTGAAAGCAATGAACAGAAAATATTCAAAGACGGAATACTCAAAAATAATGAAGGATATAAGGAATATATTCGATAATCCGGCAGTTACAACCGATCTTATAGTAGGATTTCCAGGTGAGACAGATGAATTATTTGAAGAAACGCTGCTTTTTATAAAAAAAATGACGTTTAAGGATATTCACGTTTTTAGATATTCCAAAAGAAAAGGGACAGCTGCGGCTGAATTGCCCGACCATGTTAATCCTTCGGTTGTGAAATCAAGAAGCAATGCAGCCATGGAATGCGCAATCGAATGTGCAGAAGATTTTGCAAAAACGCAGATAGGCAAAAAGGAACAAGTTTTATTCGAGGGTGTATGCAAAGATGGAATATGGGAAGGGCATTGCATGAATTTTATGAAAGTCAGAGTGAAATCGAAAGAATACCTGTCGGGACAAATAAGACAAGTCAGGTTGGATTGCGCAGATGGAGATGTAACATGTGGAGAGATTGTTTAAAAATAAAGGTAATTTGATATAATAATCCAAAGGGGGTGTAAAGATGAAAGATTGTATCTTTTGTAAAATTGCAAAAGGGGAAATACCGACCAGTTTTGTGTTTGAAAGTGAAAACGTGGTGGCTTTCAATGATTTGAACCCTGTGGCTCCTGTGCATGTTCTTATTATCCCAAAAGAACATTTTGAATCGGTAAACGATTTAAACGAGTCGAAAATGTGTTTGGTTCAAGATATGACTTTAGCTGCAAAAAGTATTGCTGAAAGCCTTGGAATAAAAGAAGAAGGTTACAGATTGATTATAAACAATGGCAAGGAAGCCGGGCAGGAAATTGGACATTTGCATATGCATCTAATAGGCGGAAGACCAATGAAATGGCCTCCAGGTTAAAAACAATTGCAAAATAAGAGGATTTGATGTATAATTTTTAAGTGTTATAGTTAGTCCTCATTTATCATCGGAGGGAGGGATGTTTAATGTCTCAAGTCTT